>JAMWCT010000185.1 GCA_023819525.1 Candidatus Omnitrophota bacterium | reverse complement strand
TACGCCCGCCCTACAAATTTTGGGCGAAATCAGTTCGAATTTTTTCGAACGCACACCGCAGCGCATGACCGTTTTTGTCAAAGGTAGATTACCCTCAACATGATAAGTTCATTTTTTACGAAGCGTTTCTAAATAGAATTGATGTTAAAAACAGAGAAAAGTATTTAAAGGGTGGTTATGGAAGAAAAACAATTAAGAATATGCTGAAAAAATATTTGGGAACGAGTTAAGCTCTATGGGCTCGCTAGCCTTGCCCGCTGCCAGGCGGACGATTTTGAAGCAGAAATTTAATTTTTGTTTTGTTCCACAAAAGCAGAACGCCAGAAGCGATCTTTTATATAAAGTTATATTTTTGCTATACTGAAATTAGAGAGGAGTAATAAAGAAACCAATAATATAACAGTTAATGCGTTAATAAAATAAAATTATTAAAATAAATACCATGAATCAAGAATTAGCCAATGTGATAAAAATTTATACTACGGGTTCACATCAACAGTTAAGCAGCTATTTAGTTGGAAAATCTAAGGATACGCTTATAGGAATGTTGGTTGATTTATTAACCATGTATATAAATGATAAAAATTCCTCCACCATAAGAGAATTCATCACTGTTACATTAGCTGGATATCAACATAAACAAGGTAAAATAGGATATAATGGTTTTAGACAAGATGCTTTTATTCCTGGCAGAACTATAAAATGTGAAGCAAAGCCTAAAAATATAGATACAGGCGAGTTCGAAAAATATGGACGAGGTGAAAGAAAAACATCTCCAGCCAAACTTAATGGCGGTGGAAATTTTACAGACTATACGTCTACACGATTAGAAAAAGACACAAAGGAGAAAGATTTAAATATGTTGGTTAGCGGTTTTATAGACGGGAAACTAATTTATATAATTGAATTTCCATTTAATTGTCCTGATTTCGTAAAAAATTTAAAAATACAAATTAAAAAATGGCAAGCTAAATTAAAAGGAAGTAAAAGTATTAAAGGACAATTTTTGAGAAGTGCTAGTTTTGATTATAAAAATTTTATTGGGTGTCGGAAATTAAAAATTGTTTTTCTTTTGAGCAAAAAAGAATTACAAAAATATAAAAAGTACATAGCTAATAGTTTTTATGAATTTTTATTAAAAAATGCAAGAAATGAATAAAGATTATTTAAATAAAATAATCTGCGGAGATGCCCTAACCATTCTTAAATCCTTACCTGATGACATTGTTGATGTGGGTGTTACTTCGCCTCCATATAACAAAGGAGAAAATAAAAAAGGGTGGCTTGTTGCTAATGTTAAGTATAGTGGAGCATCAGATAAATTACCTGAAGATTTGTATCAGAAAAACCAGACTGCTGTTTTAAATGAAATTTTTCGAATAACTAAATCGGGGGGTTCTTTTTTTTATAATCATAAAATTAGATGGGAGAGAGGGAAATTATTACACCCGATGGATTGGTTAAGGAAGACCAAATGGGTTATAAGGCAAGAGATAATTTGGGACAGGATGATTGCAGCTAATATAAGAGGCTGGCGCTTTTGGCAGGTAGAGGAAAGAATTTATTGGTTATATAAACCGAAAGACCATCACCTAATAGGTGAAGAATTAAAACCCAAACATGCTTTATTAACTTCTATCTGGCGTTTTCCTCCCGAAAAAGATAATCCTCATCCCGCACCTTTCCCATTAGAGTTACCAGTAAGATGTATTTACTCTGTGATGGATGAAAAAAAAGATGGATTGGTAATAGACCCTTATTGCGGAAGTGGCACTACATTAGTTGCTGCTAAAATATTAGGGCATAATTTTATTGGAATAGATATATCAGAAGAGTATTGCAAGTTTGCAGAAGAAAGATTAAAGAATTACAAAAATGAAGAAAAATTTGTTCAGGAAGAAATCGCAAAACATATTGTAGTTAAAACATTCAAAGACCGAAAACAAAAAGGAGAATTTACTGGAAAATATGGAAAACAGAATCATAATAAACAAGAAATACAGTCGTTTTTAAAACTTTTTTGATACTAAATAAAAATTATGAAAAAATCTCAAAAAAGAGCTTATCAATACGAAAGAACAAAAGCTTCTCAGAGGGGTAGAATACAACCGGGTCGGTCCTGGTTTTCCTGATTATGTTAAGGACGGACGAAGGGGCAAAGTAAAAATTAGCCTCGTCCTGTAGCCTGTAGATAGAGGAACACTTATTAAACTGTACCGAAAGGAATAAATGAGATTGTTAGTAAGAAAGGATTTACAGAACCGGCAAAAGAAAATGAATTCTTGCCTGCCTGCCCGTTTTGCGTGGTGAGTGGGTGTATGTCGCCTTTGGTGATGATACACAAGTCAAAATTCGGTATCAGGATTTTCGTCAAAGAAAGTTCGGATTTTGTCCAAAAGGTACCAGGTACTGCAGCACATAGCTGTTTTTATCAAATGTAGATTATCCTCAACATAAGCTCATTTTTTACGAAGCGTTTCTAAATAGAATTGATGTTAAAAACAGAGAAAAGTATTTAAACTGAAAAAAATATTTGGAAGCAAGTTA
>JAMWCT010000184.1 GCA_023819525.1 Candidatus Omnitrophota bacterium | reverse complement strand
TTATGTGGAAGTTTTTCATATTTTAAACCCTATTTTCCACTTACGAAGTGGAATGAGGTTTTTATTTATCTTTTTTCCTTTTCCTCTTATTACTTTTATTATATTTTATCATGAATTTTAAAATTTTAACTATTTTTTAATTTTATTCTTTTTTATGGATTTTGTTGTGTCGGTTGTTTTTTGTAAAATAACTATTCTTTTAACATCTTCAGAAACCATTGTATTTATTAGCCAAATTCATTCCCAATGCGTGATTGGGAATAGCTGGTGATTGTATGTATTAAAATTATCCCTCTTGCTGCTTCCTTTAATAATTGATGTGCGTGAAGTTCCTCTGCTTTTATGCGGTTTTCAATTTGAAGGCGTAATCTACTGTATATAAATGGACCAATTGTTGCCAATACAACCGCACTCGTTGTAGAGAAAACCCAAGAATTAGTTTTATAACCAATGTAAAATGGCAGAAACAAAACAAAGAAATAAACAACTAAAAATACAGATACCCGTGTGATTACGATTTTGATATCTAAGAGATTGTATTTAAGTATAGTGTAAGAAGTAAACAAAATACACATAGCGACTAAAAACCATGCAAATGGATAAATTTGTATACCATAATTTGGTACAAAATCAATAATTCCAGGCAATACAATTAATAGAGAAAGAAGAAGATATTTTCTTTGAAGAATTTCTAAAGGAGAGGCTGAGAGTTTGATAGATCTATACAAAAGAACAACGCCAATTACCCATAAAGTCGAATAAAAAAATAAAAATACTGGGTGATATAAACTACCTTTTGTAATAGGATAATATCCCCAAAAATATTTTTTCACTCCAATAATGAAACCGTCTGTAAATAATAGGTAAAACAAAGTAAAAAAACTAATTATATAACAAAAATTCGCTAATCTATTTAACTTTTTTGCTTCCAAAAACTCTACAATAAATTTAAACCAACATGTGCAAATGAATACTACCCCTCCATATCCTATTTTAAATAATAACCGCAAAATATAACTATCTTCTTTTTGCAGAAATGCTAACCCATAAAAAAATAACCATACAAAAGTAACAAAGCAAAGAATAAAATAATGGATATTAGCTCTTCGTCTTTTCTGCAAGACGAATATTCCAAGAAAAAGTATCAAAATTCCTGAAATTAATGGTGGAAAACTAAAAAAGTTAATTTTATCCATTTTTTCGTAATATAAATCGGCTACAGCTTCTTCCACTGTTTATTACACTTGTTATTCCACCGCTGCCAAAAATATTAGGAACCCAATGCCCACAAAGAAAAATATTATTATATATATGTAGAAAATTAGAATGAAATTCTTTCGTAGTCTTTAAAGGTAACCAACCATAACAGGCACCTTTATAATTATATGTAAGATTATGTAAATCTATAGGGGTAGATATAATTTTTACTTTAACTGCTGAAAAAAAGTTTTTCAAAAAATTTACTCTGTTAAATATATTTTCACATATTATTTTATGATTTCTTTTCCAAAAATTTATGCCTTTATAAGGAGTTAAAATTAATACTTTTGAAGTATTTTTATAAAAACTTACAAATATGCTGTTTGATTTTAAATAACCATTTACAAATTTATCTTTATTTATACCTGGAAAAACTTTTTCAGTATCATCTTTAGGAAAATACCATAAGTTATAAACTGGTATATTTTTAATTTCAAAGATATAATTTTTATTCAAACCTAAATTTACAAAAAATGCAGAAGGTGAAAAGCTTAAAGAAGAAAACATTTTTGAAACCTCATTTAACAATAACTTCTGTTTAAATATTGTAAATAGTTGATGTGGTGCTATATTTAATACAATTGTTTTTCCTTGAAATCTATTCCCATTTTTAGTTATTATATAATAGTCCATATGATTTTGTATTATTTTTATTACCTCGTTTTTCAATTTAATTATTCCGTGTAACTCAATAAATTTGTCTCTTAATTTTTCTGCAAAAGCACAAATCCCACCTTTAGGGTAAACATGAGAATGAAATAAAAATTCCTTATACAAAGAGAATGCACTTAAAGCAGAAATGCTTCGCGCAGATGCCCCAATATTTCCACATGGTATAGTAAGAATACTTTTTAAGTCGCAATCAGCAAAAAAATCATCAAGAAGATTTTTAAAAGACTTATTGGAGTATTTTTTAAATAAAGAAAAATACGAATTTGTCAAAATAAAATTTATAAATTTACTTATACCCTCCCTTTCTGCAGGGAAACTTTTATAAAGCTCTTCCTTTGTTTTTTTCAAATCAGACCAAAAATTAATTAAGTATTTATTTTTAAAATATATACTTTCGGCTGGCTCTTTTTTCTCCCACTCTATATCTATGTTCAATTCAATTATCAAGTGATATGTACTCCCCATTTCATACCAACCACCTATTCCATGCACTCCAGCATCAAACCTATAACCATCTCTCTCAAATGATGTGCAATATCCACCAACCTTATCGTTCTTCTCAACAATTAAAACCTTTAAGCCTGCCTTAGCTAAATAACAACCACAAACTAAACCTCCAATACCAG
>JAMWCT010000183.1 GCA_023819525.1 Candidatus Omnitrophota bacterium | reverse complement strand
TTTTTCTAACTGTCTCGCCTGTGCTTCTCCTTTTTTATTCAAAGGAATATCGCTGTGGCCTTGGATTAAACCTTTGACGTTCCAATCGGTTTCTCCGTGGCGGACAAGATAAAGAGTTGAATAATTTTTCTGACTTTCTTCTTTTTTCATAGAGAATGATTATATAAAAAATATTACCTTCTAAGAAGGTAATATTTTTTTATTTTTTACTTTTTAATCGCCAGATAATAATAACACCAATAACTAAAATTACTCCTACTAACAACCACAAATAAACAGTTTTGTTATTTAGTTTAAATAAAATTTGATAGGCTTTTGGTTTTTTATAACTCCATTTATTCTTTTCACTTGCTATTTCAAAAGATTTTTTTTCTCCTAAACCAGTTTTGTCTGCTACAATTACTTCTCCGGCTTTAACTAATTCAGATTTATTGGTAATTTTGCTTTTAAATTCTACTTTGCCATCCAATACTTTAAGAGTAGATTTTTTACCATTTTCTTCCAAAATAAAGGTTGTCCCTTTAATTCCCGCCACTGCCTGACCCATCTCAATATCCATTGTGTTGTCTTTTAAGATTTTTTTGACATTGTTGTAAAGCTGTCCACTGAGCAACTTAAACAAGCTGTCTTTTTTTTGTTTGGTAGGCAAAATAATAATTGCTTCACCGTATGGATATAAATTTTCTGGCGTTTTTAATTCATACGGCTCACTGCCGGGAATAGCAAGAATAATACCACTTCTTTCTTTAAGTCTTAATTTTGCCCCATATGGCAACTCCATATCAACTTTAGCATGATTCCATCCTTCTTCATCTTCAAAAATTGGCTCGCCACTATCATCATAGCCCGTTGGCAAAAGAATCTCTACCTCCCCATAAATATCAGAAAAACGAGTTCCGGAGTCCTCCAAATTGTTTGAATTCAATGGTTGAATTTCAAAAGCCAAATTATCTGGC
Organism: Candidatus Omnitrophota bacterium; assembly: GCA_023819525.1. Taxonomy (GTDB): domain Bacteria; phylum Omnitrophota; class Gorgyraeia; order Duberdicusellales; family 4484-171; genus JAMWCT01. Next base: position 1,614 of record JAMWCT010000183.1, on the reverse strand, counting down.
CACCAGTCATCTTTTGGCGCACGTCGGTTTTTTTCAAAATCAAATACTACTTGGCTATAGCAATGGTTTAAAGTCTCAGCTGTGCCATGGATTGGATAATATTTTAAGGTAGTAGTTTTTTGATCTTTTTTAATTTCAGCGCTAAATTCACAATAATAAAAAGCTCCTGAATTGGGACTATTATTTGCGGTAGCGCCAGTAAAAACACCTTTTAATTCACCAGTTATTTCGTCATAATCGCCTTGAAAACTAATATAATCCCAACCATTTTGCTTTAAAAAGTTTAATTTACCTTTTTGAACTGACAGAGGAACAAGAGGAATTTTGCTATAGTAACCCTCACTGCTTCCGGATTTGGTTGTTTTTGGAACAAGCTGAAAATCAAAAGATGAGGCGCGAATTGATGAGACAAAGAAAAAGTGAATTAAAAAAATAAATGCGAAAAATATTATTGAATATAGTTTTTTCATAGAAAATTATGTTTATTATTATAACTTATTTATTACAAAAATAAGGTTTATTGTTTTTTGCATTTTAAAATGTAGACGTAATACATAACAAAAAATTAAAAAAATAAGTTAATTTTGTCAATGGATTATAGTCTACAAAAATAATATTTTCGATTGTCTTAGCGGACTTTGTCCGCCGAAGCCCAACTATTGTCTAATTTATTTTTTTAATAATCATTTAAGGCAAATCCTGACTTCGCTAAAGCTACGTTGGGCGAAGGCGGAGGAGGTGGGATTCGAACCCACGCGAGCCTTGCGGCTCAGGAGTTTAGCAAACTCCCCGAATGGACCAGCTATCGGACTCCTCCTTTATAAAGATTTCTGTAAAAGACTCATATATACCCGTTATCTGCAATAATAATTTTACATCATAATACTTTATTGTGCACGTCCCCCGATAATTTAATCGTTTCATATTATTTGTTGGTTTCGTAATTGTTGGCTTTTCAAATTGACTAATCGGAACTTTAAGCAATTGGCTCCAAAAATTGATTTCCTTTTTAATATTATGACTCGCATGAAGCTGTAAATGTACTCTTATCTTTTCCTCTTTAATCTTAAAAGATATTCTTAATAATTTGATAAACATTTTAACCATTAAATAATCGCTATTTGAAAAATTTACTCTATTTGTTGCCGGATACTTTGATCCTTCGCACCAATATAAGAAGCTAAGTAAAACTTTCGCTAAATTCTTATCTATTTTATACTCTTTAGCTAAATATTTAAATTTATCTTTGTTTACTTTTTCTATTAAACGAGCTTTTTTATAAAAAGAATTGTCGACCTTAATATCTCTTACCCACTTAGAAATTGTGCTGCTTGGTACTTTAATTTTTTGCTCAATTTTTCTTAAAGAAAGTCCTTGTTTTCTTAATACTCTTGCTTTTTCAACAATTTTAGAATTATAAAACTTCATTAATTTAATTTTATTAAATTAAAGTTATAAACACAAGAGTTTATATACCCTTACAAAAAAGTTAAGTTATATAACTAACTAAAAAAGTAAACCATCTTCACCTCATCAACATATTTTCCTTTATAAAAAATCCCCCCATCTAACCTTCCATATTCAATAAAACCTAATTTTTTATAAAGATTTTGA
>JAMWCT010000182.1 GCA_023819525.1 Candidatus Omnitrophota bacterium | reverse complement strand
AAGCGTTTGAAAATTTGAAGGTATAAATTTAATCTTTTAAGTCAAATTATTTTATTAAAGATCTAACTGCTCTTGAAACAAGCATCTTAACCCATCTTAACCGTCATCCTATTGAAAGATATTTTAACATATTTCGCTTTCTAATATTTCAAGAATTAACAAAAGAAGAAAAACAAAATAATCTACCACCACCAAAACGAATTCGCCAGAGGTAAAAATTATATTAACGGTATTGAATTTTTTTGGTCATACGCAAAAAGAAGACTTCAAAAATTCAATGGTGTAAGAAAAGATAAATTTTTGTTATACTTAAAAGAAACTGAATGGCGATTTAATAATAAAGGAAGAATAAAAGAAAAGTTGATGAAATTAATTAAAAAACACATAAAAATCATTCAGAATAAATAATCCTATAGTTAGAAGTTATCTAGACAAGACCCTAATTTTTTAAATAATTTTTTAATTATAATAATTTGTTATAATAATTTGTTAAGAAGAATAACTATTTAAAAAATCTTCATAGAAATGTCAGAAATGTAACAGTTAATAAATATGAATAAATTATTACAGAATAAAGAACAAGTAAAAAAATTAAACAAAAGAATAATTATTGCAATAATAATTTGTTTTCTTATTTTAAGCTGGGTTGGTTTAACTAAAGCCGGTTTAATACCGAATTATTTAGAAATAGGTTTTTTATATCCCCAAAATACTTTTTATCCGCTTCGCCAAAAAAATCATGAAGCGAACGATGATTATGTAATAATGAAGCCAGTAATTTATTTGTATCCAAAACAAAAACAAATTACTGAGGTAAAAATAAATTACCAAGGAAATATAACTGTTAGCTATCCAAAGTATAATAATGGTTGGAAAGTCATTTCTTATCCTGACGGAAAAATTTTTAACTTATTAGATAATAAAGAATACAGTTATCTTTTTTGGGAAGGAAACAACACTGCTGAAAATTATAACTTATCATATGGTTTCATAGTAAAAGGGCAAGACACCGCCAATTTTTTACAGGATAAATTATCAAAATTGGGTTTAACACCAAAAGAATATAACGAATTTATTGTTTATTGGTTACCAAAAATTATTGATAATAAGTACAACTTAATTCATTTTGCCACAAAAGAAGAATACGATGACAAAGTAATCTTAGATATAAAACCTAAACCGGATTCTATTTTAAGGGTTTTTGTTGTTTTTAAAAAATTAGACAAGATTATAGATGTAATTCCTCAAAAAATAAAACCATTTGAAAGAAAAGGTTTTTCTGTTATAGAATGGGGCGGAATTGTGTTACCAGATTAAACATTGTTACCAAGAGGTGAGAACTAAAAAAACTTAAATTTGCTAATTTTTCATCTTTTCACCTGAAAAAAAGTCCCTCTGCTACCTTTCAGGTGTTTTTTATGTTTGTAAAGTATAATTAAATTTGGTAATTGCACCTAAGATTTAATAATTTATAACAATGACAATGTAAGGCTATCCACACTTCCACACTCCGGGAGTGTAAAGGAGTGTATTTTGTTATCTTCAAGTGGAAGATTGGTTTTGGCGGTTATTGTTACAGTTTATCTAATGATTAAGACGGGGATTTATGGGGTGGCAGGATAGATGTTGAAAAAATTACCAAACTTAAACCTCTCCTTCAAGACGGCATTTAGGTGATAAAATAACGGGATGATCTTTTTAACCTTTTGTTTTATTTTAAAATGAATTTTTTTGCTGTTATTTATATTTTCTAAAGCATTGATAATTTTCACAATAGCCACATAAGATAAAAAGGCAGAATTTTTTGAATCAAAGGTAATGTCTTCGTATTTCATTTCTCCCTCTTCAATCTCACTAAAAACAGCTCGGCGAATCTTAACAGAGAAAAAATGCATATAATAGGTAAGAATTTCCAACGACCCTTTAATCTCTTCTGGAATTTCTTCTTCAAGAAAATAATAATGGATATCCTCAACCAGTTTTACCAGAGAATAAGAAAGCTTTGTGGCTATCTGGGTAAGGCGGTTGTTTTTAACCAATCTGTCTTTTCTTTCCTCATCGGCCTCAAATTTTTTATAATCTTCTTCAGTAATTTTTATTTTAAATCTCTTCATATCGTTCTCTAACAATCTTTTGGCTTCCTCTAAGCTTTCACAGATAGATAAAAACATTGCTTTAGTACTTTTAGGGTCAATCCCTTGCTTAATAAATCTTTTTTCCCGCTCTTTTTCTTTTTGATAGAGGCGGCATATCCTTGATAATTTACATCGTTCACACCAGCGATCACAAAAATTAAAGATAAGTTTATAAAAAGTCTCTTTATCAATCCAAGGAGGTTTTATCGCCCCAAATTGCCTAACTAAAACTTTATTAATCAATGATGAGCTCATAAAAAATATTTTATAACTTTTACCCTCTTATTACCCTCACCACTTTTCCATGGACGACTTTAAGTTGTAGATGGGCCATTTTAAGAAAATAAACCGCTAAAGTTGCCAGCCAGCGAAGGGAGTCAGTTACCGGTCGATGTAAACCAGCAATTATTTTATCATCAGAAATTGGCAGTTTAATATTTTGGTAAGTGGG
>JAMWCT010000181.1 GCA_023819525.1 Candidatus Omnitrophota bacterium | reverse complement strand
CGTCCTCTTTATTTTTGGTTATGCAGAAATAGGTAGGTTAGGGTGTCGCAATTCATCCCCGGCCTGAAGGCGCGGAGAATTCTTGCTCCGCGCTTTTAATATTTCTCTTATTTTTCTTTCACCATATATTGAATACCATCTCCAGAAATGCCAGAAAAATCTACTTTCTTTCAGTTTATCAACCAAAAAGTTATAATATGATATGATCATTTTATGACCATTTTAGTTATTAAAATTATATATTTTTAAAACTTCATTAGCTCTTGAATTCCATTGATAATTTTCGGTCATTTTTTTTCCTAAAGTGATTTTTCTCCTCAAATTTCTATTATAAATTAATTTTTGAAGTTTATGTATGAATTCGTCTATATCATTCGGCCTTGCAAGGATAGCTGAACCTTTTGTTATTTTTCTTATCTCATAATAGTCATATGAAACTATTGGCCTCCCGGACGCCATATATTCAAACAATTTTACAGGACACCAATAAAAGCCGTATTTTTCAAGCGAAGTGAACCTTTTTGTGTTAAATGGTGCTATCAGAATGTCTGATTGATAAAGAACAGAAGGAATATATACGTAAGGCAAAGGCCCTGTGAGAATCATGTTGGGTGTCTTTTTATTTTTTATTTCCTCAAAAAGCGGGCCAGAACCAACCAGAAGAAAAACTACATTTTTACATTTTTCTCCTATTTTTTCAGCAATATAAGGTATATCCTGGACTCCATGCCATTCCCTGAAGGAGCCTGTAAAAGTTATGACTATTTTATCTTTTCCAATACCAAACATTTTTCTGATATCAAATTTATTTTTATTCTTCTCGAAAAAATCAATATCAACACCATTAGGCACAACATAAATTTTTCCAGAATAGAATTTTGATAAAATGTTTTTGAGAGTTTCTGTTTGCGTTATTATCGCATCTGCCCGATTAAATTTTTTCTTTATAAGTTTCAGATAAAGCTTTTTCTTAAATCCTGAATAAAGTATTGGTGCAGGATCATTAATTTCTAAAATATATTTTTTCTTGCCAACAAAAAACAGGTCAATGGGATTTATATGAAACCGTTCATGTATGATATCAAATTTTTTTATTTCCCTCTTTATTTTCAAAAAACTTTTGAGATATTTCAATGGATTTTCGATTTTAGAAAGCGATGGTACGCTTACAAAATTTACTGGTATATCGGTTTTTTGTTTCTCACCTTTTATGAATAATTTAACTTCTGCGACTCTGGAAAGTGCTTTGACAACATTGTACGTGTGCACAAAACCTGCGTGAGATGAATTATAAGTTTCTCCCAAGGCGAAATACGCGATTTTCATTGTTTTCATTGTTTTATTTGCTCATCTGAATTTTAAAAAATAATACATTGTGACAATTCTTCGCAGAAGATATAAGACAGGAGCGAAAGATGAGAGTGTCAAATCTCTTGTTTTTCTGAAAAAATAAATAAACATCACCAAGAAAAAGATAGGAAATGTCAACGAAGAAATGAATAATTCTTTTAAAAACTTCATAAAGTGTGAAAATTTGAATGGTGTATTCAGCATTCTACCAACGTTGCTGCATTGTCTTACAAAATCTTTAATCGAAGATCTATAATCTGTATACCATTCTATCTTTTTTGTCAAAAGCTTATTTATTTTATTTTTGGCAAGCTTTTGGGTAAAAATTTTATCCTCAGCGTAATAAAAATTTTCATCAAAAAATCCCATTTTTATGAAGGCGCTCTTTTTCATTATATAAGGGCATGGAGAAACTCCATTTGTTATATACTCATCTTTATCTTTGTTTATTATTATATTTATTTCATCTCTAGCAATTACACCATATAAAAAAATCCTTTCTATGTTTTTTGGTATAAAGACTCTACGATTTCCACATATGAAATCTATGTTCTTATACCTATCAAAGGCGTCTATTATTTCCTCCAACGTCCTTTCCGTAACCCAGTCATCCGCGTCGAGAAAAAAAAGTATGTCTCCCCTTGCGACTTCCGCGCCACTGTTTCTAGCAAATGCCGGACCTCTGCCTATCATTTCTGATCCTTTTTTAATCGGCTTAAAATTGAGAAGCCTTATCTTTTTGGGATATTTTTTAATAAATCCTTCGACTATTTCTTTAGTTTTATCCGTGGAGCCATCATTAACGACTATAATCTCATAATTTTTATAAATCGAGGAGAGGACCGAATTTATTGCCTTGGCTATTACCTTTTCCTCGTTATGCGCAGGGATTATAACGGAAATAAGTTTTTTCATATCTTCCTCGCTACGGCAAAAAGCGAGCCGCCGAAATTTGGACCTAAAAATGATGTTATTCCACCACTTTTTAAACTGATATCTAAAAATCCGGCATTTTCAAGCGCCAACTTCAAGGTTCGTGGTGAAAAATAATGTATGTGATATTTTGAGGCAAACCACCAGTCGCGACCGAGCAGAAGATTTATCCTGTTACGGGGAGCGAGCACATTGGGCGTTGTCAACAAAAGCAATCCGCCTTCTTTAAGGCTTCCTGAGAGATTTCTGAGAAAGGCGTCATAATTCATTACATGTTCTATGACCTCAAAGGCGTATATGGCGTCAAATTTATCCTTATACG
>JAMWCT010000180.1 GCA_023819525.1 Candidatus Omnitrophota bacterium | reverse complement strand
CTTAGTGTCTGCTACGGGAACAACAGGGATTACTTTTTATGCTTTAAATCAAGCTTACTTATAAAAGATGATGTTTTTTGTTAATTAAAGACCTTTATTTTTAGCCTATTTTTTAAAGAAAACTTTGCTTTGTATTTTAATCTTTAATTTAATATCTATTGCCGTTTTTAGTCTTTTATTTTTGGTTGAAAAGAATCTGGTTTTGGCGAAGATAAATATAAGATTAAGTTATAAGTATATAAAGTTTCTAGTATCTCTTGAGGATTATAAATATTATAAATATAGTTAGGGAAAATATGATATTTGAGATATGAGGATTTTGCGCAATTTTTTACGATTGTGAAATTTTGTGATAAAGATTAGAAAAGGATCGGAAATAGAAATAAAGTTAATTTAATAAATAAATAAAATAATTATAAAGTTAAAATAAATAAAATGAATTATAGTTAAAGACGGCAGTATTTTTAAATCTGTTTTAAGCCCGTTATTTTTTTGCTTCATCTGATTAAAGTTTCGGCGGATTCTTGGGTAAATATATTAGGCAAAGCAGGAAAGTTTTATTATTTAATAAATCAATAGTTAGACTCTTTTATTTTATCTATTTTACCTTCCTTTTTTATGAATTGTTTCGCTAATATTAACGATTTTTTTATTTAGATAAAAAATTTTACTCGTTTTTTATTATATTATATAGATTATGATTTTTTTATATTTTTTTACAAAAATAAGAGGGAAATAATTTTTATTTTTTATGGCAAAGGATTTTTTTAAAAATAATTTTTAAAAAGAAAGGTTGGTTTTATTTTTCCTTAATACCCGAAGATAATAAGCCAAAATCAAAACCATTAATTTTATTATCATTATTTAAATTAAATGCAGGATTAGAGAAAAAGTAATTTGAGAGCAAAATTTTAACATCTTTTCCATCTATTTGATTATCATTATTAAAATCGCCAACAACAAATTTTCCGTATACCAAACGTTTTTGAGAAGGATTACAACCGCTTGCTGTTAAAAGATAATAGTAAGTTTTTGGGTAAAGGTTTGTTAAATTATAAATAGACTGATTAGTTACATTAGAGTTTACAATATCTACTGTTTTGAATGTTCCATCAAGGTTAAACTCGTTTTTAGTGGCAATATTTAAATAGACGGCATTATTATTTTCTCCTTTAATCCAAGAGAGGTTGACATTTCCTCCTTGGATTTGAGGATAATTGAGGTAGGGGCCAGTTACCCAGCAAGAAGGGGATTCATTAAGGACTGTTTTTAAAGCATTGAGAATATCGAGGTCAGTTCTAATTTCTTCCCAATTTGAAATGTTTATAAATCTTAAGTTGCGGAAGTTTAAAGTATTTCTAAGAGCATTAAGCCAGTTTTGATATTGGTTGTTATCATTAGCGATTAAAGGGTTCCATTCTGGAGAAGCCCATTCGGTGTTGTTGATTATAGTCAAAGCATTGATTAGTCCTGAATAATTTTGAGGGTTAAAAGCTATTCCTCCGTAAAAACTCCAGCCGGGTTTGCCATATTCATTTAAGGCAGCATTGCTGGTAGGGAAAGAAATTGGCGAAGGAAAAGGAAGAGGGGCTAATTCAATGGCAAAAGCGTGGTTGTAGATTTTTGAACGAGGAATTCCTTTTTGAAAAGTAAATTGATTTAGTTCATTAAGATATCTTTTAATTACTTCATTTAATTCTTGGGAAGTAGGCGGTCCTCCCGAAGCTCTAATACTGGCAGTTTTTATGGCAGCATAACCTAATTGAAGGGTGAGGGAAAGATTATCTACAGGGTGGTCATTATCAGGGTAAACTCGGTAATTGGCGCCAATATCAATTTCTGTTCCATTGGCAATCCCTCCTAAAAGCCATTTTTTTTCTTCGGGTAGCTGTTGATACCATTGAGCAATGATAGAAAGAAGTTCTTCCAATCTTTCTTTACTTTTTTCTATAAAATTTCTGCTGGCAAGATTAGGGTGAGGACGAACGACAAATTCACCGCCACCCCAATTACGCCATGCTTTATTATGACTACAAGTATTTTGCCAACAACTCCATTCAACATTGTTTTTATTTTCCGGATTATAACCGGGAAGATTAGGATCCCACCAATTCCATAAATCTGGCCTGCCGCCATTGGGACAATGAACAACATCGCCCCACCATTGAAAACCGTTAAGATTAATAAAGAGAGGAACGTTATTTTGCTCGGCTGTATTAAGAAGATTGGTTAAAGATTGTTTTATCCGAGTAAAGTTATAACAGTGATTATAGTTAATTTCTACGCCAATTCCTAATTTTCTTTTATCATTTCCTCTGGTGCCGATGGCGTTAACTACTTCTAACATTGTTTGGTTATTGATATTTTGCGGGTAATCAAAATTCCATAGATAAGAGCAATTAGGGCTACAGTGCATTGGGCTTTTGCGAACAAAAATGTATTGAGGGTCAATATTTTGGGCCTCGGCAGTATTTTTTAAAAAAAGATAACAAAGAAAAAGAAAAAGAAAAAGTAAACTTTTTATTTTCATTAATAAATTAAATTATAATCTGCTATTATTTTTTTTACAAGGACAAACAATAGGGGTATTGTGGCTGGCAATGGCCAAAACGGCTGGTTTTCAA
>JAMWCT010000179.1 GCA_023819525.1 Candidatus Omnitrophota bacterium | reverse complement strand
AAATAGTCAGATATTCCTTCTGAAGTAGTTGAAATCTCCGCTTTTGTTTTTTTCAAATAAATAATTTTTTTATTTTTAGCTTTAGCATAACCTATTTCAATGCCAATTCCTATTGATTTATAAGATAATTCGGCGATTATTAGGTGAGAATTGTCAATTAGTTTTAGAGCTTTTTTCATCATTGTTTTATTATTTGTTTTTTCTTTAAATTCAAAAACGAAAGAATAGGAGTCGATATTGAATTTTTCTTTAAGAAATTTTTTTAAAATTTTATTTAATTTCTTAAATTTTTCTTTATTTTCATAACTATATGATAAAAAAGCTTTCATTTAATAATTTTAACTATAAAATAATTTCAATGTTTGTTCAATTAATTCTCTAACTTCAGCGCTTGGAATTTGGGCTATCATAAGATGATCTGGTAAAGCGGGATCTGTTGAAATTTTATGATCGACTGTATCATTTTTACTATTATTGCCTATTTTTATATACCTTATTTCTTCTAAGATTGATGGTTTATGCCTACTTAAATATGTCCATTCTTCTGTACCTGGATATGGTTTAAATTGAAAAAGAGAAATATCAGTTAATCCTAATCCTTTCAGTTCTAAAATAAATCTTTGAGTATCTAACATTTGTTCTAAAGATTCATCAGGAAATCCCATTATAAAAAACGCTTTGACCTGAGGTATTCCGGCTTTTCTTAGTCTTTCTACCGCTTTTTTTACTTGATCTAAAGTAATTCTTTTTTTTATTCTGTCAAGTATTTGTTGATTACCGCTTTCTACGCCTATTGCCAACCTCCAACAACCGGATTCAACTAATAATTTAAGATCATCATCTGTAAATCTTTCTGCAATTATTGGTGCTCTTGTCATTCCCCGCCAGTAGAAAGGAGGTAGACCTTGTGATTGCCATAATTCAAAAAAATCTCTGAAATCTTTTGGCCCAACAAAAGCCATATCATCAACAAAATGAATAGCATTGGCGCCTGTTTCCAATGCTAAAGAAACATCTCTAACAATTTTTTCTGTTGGTGGTCTTGTATAAGGTTTATACCCTTGACCTCTTCCCACTAATACAGGAGTTGAACAGTATGTGCATTCAAAAGGACAACCAGCAGTTTCATAAATTGATATTTCTTCAAGTTGAATTTTTCTGTCTCCAAATGTTACTAACCTAGTTTGTAAAGGATTAGCAACCCAAATTCTATAGTCAATAGGTGGAATATTTTCTAAAGGATAAGGTTCTGCGTAATCAGATCTTTGAGATAATTTATCTTCAGGATTATAATAAACACCACGAATTTCCGGCCGATTTTTAAAATTTTTTAACAACTCAATTAAAGGTTTTTCCCCACGACCTCTTACAGCAACATTAATCATAGGAAGATCTTTTAAAGATTGTTGTGGGGATAAAGTAGGATGAACTCCACCGATTATTATAGGAATTCCTCGAGTGGCTGAAATTTCAGCAATTTCAGCTGCTTCAGTTAAATTAACAGAAGCTGGATTTAATCCTATAAATTTAGGTCGAATATCATAAACGATATCTTCTATATCAGAAAGAGACAATTTCCCCCTGTGAGCATCAAGAATACAAGGATTAAAACCTTCTTTTTTTAAAGTGACGGCTAATCTTAATAATCCAAAAGGAGGTTCTTCATCATCTGGTATCAAACCTTGCTGAAAAGTAGAAGGAACATTTATAAGCAATAAATCTGGATTGCCTTGTGTTTGTGTGTTAGGAGTTAAAAATTTACCCTTTTCCATATGAAAGAAGAATTATAATATATCTTATAGTAAATTTCAATAAAAAGGATTAACTTATTTTTTTATTAGATAAATTTAAGATGAGGAATAAGTTTAAAGTGTTTTTTGTTTTTAGTTAAAAGAGGTGCATTAAGGTATAAGGAGGTTGCGGCAATTAAAATATCACCTAAACCAATTTTTTTATAAAGTTTATACTTTCGATTAATCTCTGCTGCTAATTGAGCAATTTTTTTATTTACTTCTTGAATAGTAAAAAAGGAAAAAAGTATTTCAGTATCAGAAAAATATGTTTTTTCTTCTAATAGTTGACTAGAGTAATATTCAAAAACACTAACAACAGAAATAAATACTTTAATTTTATTTTTCTCCTGTAATTTTAAATATTTTTCAAGAAGATTTGATTTCTTTTTTTCATAGTCAATAATAATATTGGTATCAATAATTATTTTTTCTTCCATAATTTAGGAGGGGTATTGGCTTTTTTTTCTTTTTTTATGATTTTTTTGTCTTCATAAGGAAAGTACGATTTTTTATTTGCCAATCTTCCATAAATTTTATTCAATACTTCATCCAATGATTCCAGTTTTGGCGTTTCACCGGGAATAATTCTGACATAAAACCTTTTATTTTTTTTAACTAAAACTTCCCCTTTTTCATAATTTACCCAATTTAATATCTCAAACCAATTATTTCTTGCCTGCGTCGCCGAGATAATTTTTATATTTGCCATAAAAAAATTTAAAAAATGTCATCCTGAGCTTGGACGTTGGATGACTAAATTTAATATTTTGTTTCTCAATGTACATTTTAGACATTTAAGCGTTTTTTGTCAAATTAATTAAAATTTTACTACCA
>JAMWCT010000031.1 GCA_023819525.1 Candidatus Omnitrophota bacterium | reverse complement strand
TAAAATAGTTGCCACCAGGGATAATTTTCCAGAAGCCAAAAGTAAAGAAAAAAGACTTAGTGATGTTGTTTTCCCCGGTGGTTTTGAGTTTAAAAATGAAGACCGGGTATTGTTATATTGTGGTTTAAGTGATGCTGAGGTTGGTGTTTACGAAATTCCAAACCCATTTTTGGAATAAATTAAAAATATTATGATTAAATTTAATTTTTCGTCAAGATATAATAGGAATTTAAGAAAACGTTTAGAATTTTTCATTAATATTAATAACGATAAAATCTTTGTCATTTTTGGTGTTGCTGATATAAATTTTTGGTCCTAAACAAAGTTTTTAGAAATAATTGTTAAGTTCGCAGAAATTTTTTTTTGAAACAAGACAAAAAATTATTTTTTAAGTAAAACAAAGTTATTTTGACCTTTTTGGGGGTGATTTAATATAAAAATTATTCTGTGGTAAAATTTAATAATGATGATTGGCGATAAAAAAAATTTTGTCAAAAGTATCTACTACTATTTAGTTTTTTTAATTTCTCTAATTTTAATAATAGTTGGCTTTGTTGGTTTAGTTAATGTAGGTCTTAGGACGTTCTTTTTTAAAGAGGCTGACAAGCCTTTAATTTATCCAATACCTAAACCACCAGAAGCAAAGATTAGTGATAAGGAGTTTGAAAACCAGCTTAAGCAACAATTAGAATTTGAAAAGCAACAAAAGATAGTTAGTCGACAGCAAAAAATTGTTGATTCTTTAACCTTACTTATAGTTGGATCTATAGTTTTTGTTTTTAATTGGTGGTTAAACAGGGATAGAATTATTAATGATTAATTTAATAAATTTAATAAGTTTAAAACAGTCGGAATTAATTTGGGTATCAGGATGAAAAAATATATTTTTTTACTAATTGTTTTATTGGTTTTAACCACCCCACTTTTTCAGTCGCAAAGCGAAACAGCTGATCAAATCCAACCAGCGACATCAAGTCGCCAGCTTAATATTGTTACATCAACTTTTGTTGTTCCTGAACAAGAGCTTGTTCCTAAGGTAAATCTTAAACCTGGTGATCGTCATAAAGAAGTCAAGATTCTTCAGAAGTTTTTGAAATTAACAGGTCACCTGCCGGAAAATTTACAATTAACAGAAATATTTGGTCCTAAGACAAAGAAGGCGCTTATTAAATTTCAAATATCACAAGGTCTGCCGGCTACAGGAGTTTTTGACGAAGCAACTCGTTTAGCTTTTGAAAAATATCTTAGTCAAAAATCAATGATAAAAAAAAGAATAAGAGCAACAGGAGGTGATTTAAAAGAAGATTATTCTAAGATAAATGAGTTTTTTTCTAATCTTGTTTCCCGCTTGGATAGAAACGTTAGCACTACTTGTATGAAATTAGCCGTTGAAAAACGAGAAAATTCGATTATTTCGAGTTGGGAAGCATATACTTCTAAAGTAAAATCCGCTTATGAGACAAGAAAAAATGAACTTATTGCAGCCTGGGCAATAATTGATCCTAGCCAAAGACAAATAGCTGTTAAGAACGCTTGGGATAAATACCGTGAGGCCGTGAAATTAGCTCAAACAGAATGGTTTCAAACCAGAAAAAATTCTTGGCTTCAATTTACTCAAGAAGCAAATGGTTGCAAAGCTTTAATTTTTGAACCTCAAGAGATTGAGGAAACTGAGGAAATAAGGCAATAAATATTTTATTTTGGGAAAATTAATTTTTAATATGGTTGACCTTAAAGATAGCAGCAAGATTGGAGGAGTTGAATTTTATCCTGAAGAAGAAAAAAATTGGCCATTTTATATTAGGGAAAGATTTGAGCTTTTTAATAGTATTCAGTCTTTAAATTTTGTAAAAATTCTTTCTTTTCTTGAAAAAGATCCAGATCTAGTTAGTTTAGATTTGTTTCATTTACTTGCTCTATCTATAAATCAATCAGAAAAGAATAAGCTTATTCCCGAAGAATTACTTAATAAATTTGTTAAACTTACAGAGGAAAACCATATCTTAAATATGTGGTCCTTTGTTAAGAGTTGTGAAAAGATAGGAAAACCTGCTATTTTTCTTTTGAAAAATCTTATAAAAAATAATGATGATAGTTTATATGTAGCAGATTTAGTAGTTGAGGTTTTAGTTAATTTAGGTGACAAGGAAACAGCTTGGGAAGTTTTTAATACTCAAATTAAAACATCGTCAGAAAAATTAAAAATTTTAAATTCTTTATTAAATTTAGCAAAAATTGACGCTCAGAAGATTGTTGAGCATCTTGAACCATTTAAAGACGATAAAGATCCTTTTGTCCTTTTAAAATTGGTTGAATGTTTGATAAAGACTAATAATTTAGATGAAGCTTTTAATATTTTAAACAATTTAGTAATGAAGAGTAAGCTTGTTCATAAATTATCAATTATTGAATTTTTTTATGATATATCAAGCGAAAACAAAAATCTATCAAAACTAATTAAGTTAAAAGATTCTTTAATAGAAAGTTTAAAAAATAGCAATTCTTTGTGGGACAGCCTGTGCCTTGCTGAAAAATTAGCTGAAATAAATAGTGGAGAAGTGGATCTAATCATTGAAATTTTACAGAATGCTATCTCGAAAATTGCCGAAACAGAACCAACTGATGTTTGGTTATATGAAAAAATTATTAATATTGCTGAGAAAATTGGTGAAAATGGATTAGACATTTTAAATTTGTTAAGAAAAAATGAATTAAAGGATGTCAGAATAGCAGTAGTGAAATCCTTAGCTAAAATGGGCGAAAAGGGAATGGAAATTTTATTAGATATGATAAATGATCCTGATGAAGATGTACTTACAGAAATTGAAGCAGCAATTTATCAGAATAAGGTATTGGAGAAATTAAAGAATAATGATGAAAAAAGATTTTTAATAAAATCTTTAATTTTAAGACAGGAGCCATTTCTTGCTAATCCTTTTATAATAGAAATTAGGCATGATAATCCTCTTCTTAAACTTTATGATATTGTGAATGATTTACGAAAAGAATACCCAAATCTTATTGGTCTTTCTATTTTGGGGAGTTTATCTAAAGGATATTGGGCACCTGTTACTAGTGATATAGATTGGGGGTTGATCGCTGAAGGAGAAATTTCTCAAGAACTGATAAATAAGTTTAGAGAAAGATGTGAAAAAGCTGGTTTTAACCTTTGCTATGACAATAGTTTAAGTATTGATAACCTAAATTATCAAAATCCAAAAAATTTAGAAGTAGCTTTTAATGGTCTTTTTCTTGGCGATCGCCAGAAATTAAAAAAGATTCAAAGTATGATTATTAATTCTATTACTTCTGAAAAATGGGATTCTATTAGGTATATTTACAATTTAAATCAAGAGCAAATTGAAAAAATGATGGAAAGATTTAATTTTTCTAAGGAAGATGTCGATTTTATTGTTTCAGCCCGAAAATTTCTTTGGAGTTTACCTGATTATGAAACAGCCAAAAAAGTTTTTAATTGATTCTAATTTTTTTTAGTTATAATTTAATATTATTTTGGGATACGTTCTAAAATTTATCTTTCAAATTTTTTATAAAACTTATAATGAGAGAACAACCAAGATCAGAAAATCAACAAGTCCGAGTTAGTGAATTAGTAACCATTATAAATCCTAGCAATCCTGATTATAAAGAAATAGGTATAGGCATAGAAATTACTACTCCAGGATTTACTGGTCTAAATTTAGATCATCATGGTAAAGATTATAATTCTGATTCTCCTTCGGCTATTGAGCGAGCGATGAAATTAGATTTAGATTCTATAAAAAAGAATTTAGAATCTGGTAAAAAAATTGCAACTATAAGACCAGATCCTGATTCTGTTGGCGCTATAGCTGTTATTCTGTTGAAGTTGGAAGGGATAAATCCTGACGAAAAAATTATTAAGGCTATAGGTTTAGCTGATAGAAAAGGACCTGGTGTCTTTAAAGATAACGGTGCTAAATTATTGGGTCTTTCTGATGATGAATTTGAAAAATATAAAAAAATTGTTGCTGCTGCCCGATATAAAATTGTTTCCCAAAAAACACCCATCGAAGAAGCGATTGAATTTATGAAAAATCTTCTTATGGTAAAAATTAGCGAAGACGAGATTGAAAATCTATATAAGCAAGACCAAAAAGAACTAGAAGAAGCTAGAAAAAATTTAGAAATAGAATTAATTTGTAATGGTAAAGTTGCTGTTGTTAAAGGAAACAGCCCGCGCGCTTTTGATATTGGCTATGAAAAAGCTCAAGTTGTTATTGCTTATAACCCTCAATTTAAATGGCCAACCGGCCAGGTGACGCCAAAATTTACTATTGCCAGATACGACAGCAATGTTGATTATTTTAATATTAAAGGTTTGCTTCAAGAATTACAACAAAAAGATCCAGATTGGGGTGGGACAGAAAATTTGATTGGTTCACCTCAGGGTCGCGATCCTGGTATTTTCTTAGAAGAATTAGAAAAAATAGTAACAAAGTATATAGTATATTAAGAAAAGTTTTTTAAAATTAACATCAATTTAAAATAGATATGAAAATAAATATTTTGCTTGTTTTTAGGACTTAATTTTACTCTTATTTTATAAGAGCACATTTTTAATGCAGATTATTTATCAATTTCAAGTACCAAAAATTACTGTTTCTGAAGGTTAGTTATTAAAAAATAGCTCAGCTTTTGAAAAAGACTAATTATAAATATGCTTTTAAAGTTATATTTTTGGTGGTTTTGACTTCTATAAGAATAAAAAGCTACCTAAGCCTATTTCTAACCATAGTTTTGATAGCATTTTAGTAGCTATTTATCCCCAAGAAACTGATTTTTGGTTTTATTTTTCTTCAGATGGTGATATAATATTTAATGAGAATTTATCAAATACATTAGACGCGAGAAGATTCTTCTAGCTGCAGGGTGAGAAACATATTTTAAGCCGTCATTGGCAGGTATGAATAAGATTAAGGAAAATAATAGCCGAACAATTGAAACGCTTATAATTGAAGTTATTGAGAATTGAACTTATGAGCTTGGAAGATTTTAGTAAAAAATTTAAATCAATTATCACCGAAGAAGGAGCAAGAAAAATTTTTCCTCTTAATATTGAAAAAGCAACAGATTATATTGATAAATCTATTCAAAGCTATAAGAATTTAATTTCATCTAATTTGAATGATGTAATTTTTACTTTATTTAAGAAAGAAGAAAAACTTTATGTTTTAATAATTGATCCCAACGAAGGGAAAAATTATATCTATGATTGCGAAAGTGAGACTATAACTTTGCAAACTTAATCACTTAATAATAAACTAAACATATATATTACTTCTTAAAATTAAAAAATTTTATTTATTACAAAAATCCTGTTCAAAGCTTAACACTTGTAAAAATTATAGCAATAAAAGCGCTAAGCAGATTTTTAAGCCCTAAAAATGTTTAATTATTTTTTAAATTTCAATAAAATATTACCAAATTGATATTTAGTTGACAATTTAAAAAAAATATATTATAATTTATAAGTCGTATTTTTAAATTTTTTTTCTAATATGGCTAATGTAAAAAAGATTTTATTTTTAGCGATTCTTGTTATTGGTTTTTATTTGACAATAACAAAGATTGCTTTTGCTTTACCTTATAGACCTGGGGAGACCCTTAATCCTAGATGTCGTCCTGCAGAAGCAAATTGCACGGTTAAATTTTTTTGGTCAGCTACTTCAACAGGTATTTATTATCTTGATGGTAATGTCGGTATAGGCATTGATAATCCTCAGAGCAAACTTGATATAGATGGGAAGATTAGAGCTAACGATTTGTTTATTAATTCTCTTGCTACAGAAACAGGAATTTATTGGCAGAGTAAAAATGCTAATTTAAGAATTTACGAGGATCAAGATAAACCTGGTTGGAGCTTATTACGTTCAGATAAAAATAATAAGATTGGTTTTGTTGTTGATCCTGATATTATTGGGTTAAGTATCGTTAGAAAAATTCTTCATGGGGCAACCCAAACTGCTGTTGGTATTGGCACGAATAACCCTGGAGAAAAATTGACCGTGGCTGGAAATGTTTTAGTTTTGCCTTATGGATCATGGAAGCAAAATGGTGATACAGCTAAAATATCAATGGGTGATGGTTTCAATTACATCTCTTCTGTTTTTGGTAAAGGTTTAGTTTTAGGAAGTTGGGATAATATAACCTTTAAAAATCATAAAAACGAGACAGTTCCTGGTGATGGTAAAGAACTAATGACTATTACTTCAGATGGTAGAGTTGGCATAGGAATAAACAATCCTCAGGCTGATTTACATATTGAAAGACCTAACCAACCTGATAGTTTCCAGCTTGGGAGCTCAGAGGCATTGAGAATAAGAGCTCAAAACTACTTTTTAGACGAAGGTTCTAGTTATGATGCTGTTATCATTGAAAAAACCGATGATGATCCAATTGTTGAAGGAGGCATTGTTTTTGGTTTTTCAACTTCAACTGATTTTGATACGCCTATAACTTCTGATAAATGGGCAAAAGGTTTTCAGTCAGTGATGACCATTAGAGGGACTGGTAACGTTGGTATTGGTACAGAAAAACCAAAATGGAAACTTGAAGTTAAAGGAATGGTAAATGCTTCTGACGATGGTATTTCAACTAAAGTAATCGAAGGACCGATTACTGATCAGAATTTTTATGGACAACCACATAATGGTCTTATTGGAATTGATTCTAAAAATGGAAGAATCTATTTTCGAGCTAATGATAAATGGCATTACGTAAGTAAAACTGGAGGTTTCCAGATACCAGTTGAAGAAATAGAAGGTATTAATATGGAAGATTTTGTTATTGGGAAAATTGACGAAAGAATGTCTGACGGCGCTTTACATGGTGTGTGGGTTAGCCTGGCAGAGGCTTTAGAAAAATTAGGTTTGACGATTAAAAATGGTATCGCTTACTTTAAGGAATTATTTGTTGATAAATTAACCACTAAACAACTTTGTTCTCAGAGTGGTAAATGTATTGAAGTTTCAGATGATCTAATTAATAAGTTAATTCAAGATTATAGTTTACCATTTAATAACTACTCTCCTAACTTAAATAATGATAATAAGCCAGATATTAACAATGGCCATGATAATATTAAAAGTTCTAATTCTTCAACCGTAACTAATCTTGTTGAATCAAATGTTTCTGATTCCAGTGATCAAGAGAAGGGAGAAAACAATTTAGGCAATTAATAATGATTTATTATGAATAACCAAACTGAAAATCAAAATAAATCTTTCTTAAAGAGATTTTTTTTAAACAAATTAGTCCAGAAAGTATTATTTATTTTAATAGTTCTTTGGTTTATTTTTTCTGTTGTTTATATTGGTTACGATCAGTTTAATAAATTTTTAATAAAGCTAAGTCGTAATGCTTATACTCAAGGTTTTGCTGATTCAATTAATGCCATCATTAATCAGACAGATAATTGCCAAACTGTTAGGGTTTATTATGGGAATAGAGAGAAAACTTTGATTGACGTAAAATGTATTAACGCTACAAAAGTTTTAAACAATCAACCTAAACCTAAAAAATAATTAAAAATGTTTATCAACAAATTTAAATTTTTTATTTTAGCTTTGTTTTTGGCTGTTGTTAACGTCTATGCTTTTATTGAAGGAACTATTGATCAAAATTATAAATATGCTTGGGGAGATTACTTAGGTTGGGTAAACTTTGGTTGCGATAATTGTAATGTTAAGATAACCGATAATGCTTTAAGTGGTTATATTTGGAGTGAAAATTATGGTTGGATAAATCTCAATCCTGAAAATGGTGGCGTAAAAAATGATGGCAAGGGAAATCTTTCTGGTTATGCTTGGGGTGAAAACATTGGTTGGTTAGACTTTGCTGAAGTGAAAATTGATAAATCTGGAAAATTTCAAGGTAAAATTAAAACTGATAACAAGGGAGTGATTAATTTTGATTGTAGTTATTGTGATGTTAGAACTAATTGGAGGATTTCAGAAGCAGGATCAGGAGGTTCAGAACAAACTAAAGCTGATGGTATTATTAGCCGAATTTTTGGAGGTGGTGTGGGAGGCATAAGTGGTCCAGCTTTAACTGGGAAAAAATTTTCTGTCGTTATTAACAATGATGAACCATATACTTTTAATAAAGTAGTAGAACTAACTCTTGAAGGCGGCGATTTTAATACCTATGAAATGGCTATTTCTAATTTTGCTGATTTTAGAGATGCCAAAAAAGAACCTTATAAAACTAAAAAAATGTGGAATTTGTGTCAAGGTATAGAAAAATGTTCAACTGGGAAATATACAGTTTATGCTAAGTTTTTTGTTTTTGCAGTGAAAGATTTGCCTATCACTTCAACTGTTGGAGCTTCTTCTGTTGTTAGCGATGATATTTTTTATCTTGAAAAAGGTGAGCCAACTCTTTTGCCGACATTAATTGACAAGACATCATCTGTATTAAAAAAAACTTTAGCAACAACTAAAAAAATAATTCCTTTAACAAAAAAAGAACCAAAAGCTGAAGAAAAAATTATTGCCTTAACCCAAGAAGGCAGTTCGATTTTTGATAAAAATTGGCGTTTGCTAACCTATACTAAAACTGAAGGAAACTTGATTGATTTTGTTGCCCCAGGATTAACTTCAGAAATTAAAAGATTAGCTGCAAAAAATAATTTTCAACAATCAACAAATTTAGGTTTTGTTTTAGCTAACATTTTAACTTTTTTAACCATTCCTCTCAAAAGCTTTTTTAACTTAATTATTAGTTTATTTATTTTAGCAATTGTTTTTTATAGTTATAAATATTTAAGGTCCAAAAAAATCAAAAGAAAAAGCCACGGGTCATTAATTATAGAAAATATTAATCAATAAGATGTTTAGTTTTAATAAAAGACAGTTAGTTGAACGTTTAAAAGATTTTAAAAAAATAGTTATTGTTGTTTTAGTTTTATTGTTTTTTAATTTATTTTTTGCTTACAAATATTTTACATTTAAAAAATATTTTTATGAACTAGCATCTTCTCCAGATGGTCAAATAAACGAAGATGTTTTAAATTTTACTAAATTTTTTGTTGATAATGTTCTTAAAACAGACAAAGAAGTAAGTTTAGAATCAAGGCTCAAAATGGAAAGTGATATCAAAAAGATCAATAATCCTGAAATAATTCAAAAATGGGAAAATTTTGTCAATAGTCAGACAGAAGACGAAGCTCAAAAAAATGTTAGAGAATTATTAAAAGTTTTAATTGAAAAAATCAAAAAATAATAGAAAAAGCCTCCTTTATGGAGGCTTTATTCTTGTAAAGCTACTTTCTTGCTACAATCCTTTTCATTTTTCTCTTTATTAACCAATGTTTTTCCTTATGATTAAAGCACTTAGATCGTTTGTCTTTCACTTTTTTGCCTTTCACTTTTAAACCTCCTTTTTAGTTTTCTAATTAAATTATATCTTAAAAAATTTTTTTGTCAAGAATTTTTTAGTATAATTGAAAGAAGGTCATTAATTAATTATCTTTATTTAAAATGTTTAGGGTAAATTATATTTTCTTAATAATTTTAATTTTATTTTTGACTATAAATTTTTCATTTGCTTGTAATCCGCAAAATCTTAAATTAGTTAAGTTTAATGAAAGCAATCAAGCTGTTGGTGAATTACAGAGATGTTTAATCAAATTAGGTTTTCTTTTAAAAAGTGGGGTAACTAATTTTTTTGGTAAAGAAACTCAACAAGCTTTGAAAGAATTTTATAAGCAAATGCTAAAGATTGATGTTGACGGAAAGAATTTTGGTCTTAAAGGTTTAAACTGGTTTAGGTTAAATTATTTAAAAACAATTAGTAGCCCTCAGAAAAAATTTTTGATTAAAGTAACATCTAAAGAAGATCTTAAGAAAAAGCTATTCGAGTCGATTAGTTATTACGATGCTGGAGGTATAGGTCGAGCACCAGTTTTTTCAACAGTTTTTTCAACTAAAGGCGATGAGATGTCGTCTATGGGATCAACACTATTATCTAAACAGATCTCGCAAAGATACTCAGAGACAAATGTGCAGGTAAAAGGTATCGATGAACCCGATATAGTTAAAAATGATGGTCTTCGTATTTATTTTGCTAACAACGAATCTTTTGCTCAAGCAGGGTATCCGGTTAAATTTGATGCTACAGTTAATATTATTAATGCTTTTCCACCAAAAGATTTGTCTCTTATAAGTAAGATTAACTTAAAAGATAAATATACTTTTAATGAGTTATTATTGGATAAAGATAATCAAATTTTAGTTGTTATGAACCATAGGGGTATTACTGCTTACAACATTACTGATCCTTCTAGGCCAGAAAAGATATGGCAATATGAATATGTTGGGAATAGCAATTTGTTAACTGCTCGTTTTTACCAGGGGAAAATATATTTATTTTTAAGTACCTACCTTGACGTAAATAATCCTTGCCCCTTGACGGTTTTAAACAACAATCAAAGATCAGCTGTTTTAACGTGTACTGATTTTTATATACCTGCCGAACTTATGCTTAGTAATGTCTCTTATGCCATTTTGGTTTTAGAGCCTAAGACTGGTAGCATTGAGAAAAAAATTAGTCTTGTTGGTTCCTTGGACAATTCTGTTATTTATGTTTCTCCTAAAAATATTTATTTAACTTACTATTATTACGATAACTTAAATAGTTATGTTTTGGATTTTTTCTTTAATCAACTAACTGATATTTTACCTTTTGATATTATTAGTAAATTAAACAAATTGAAAGATTATGATATTAGTGATGAGACAAAAGTATTTGAAATTAATTTAATTTTTAATAAATATTTTTTAAGTCTTGGTGATGATAAAAAATTTATTAATGAAGTTAATGATCGTCTTAAAGATTATTTAACAAGAAACTTAAAAAATTTAGAAAAAACAGCCATTGTTAAAATTGATGTTAATGATTTGGAGATTAAAAAAACTGGCTATATTCCTGGTAGATTGTTAAATCAATTTTCTCTTGATGAAAAAAATGATTACCTAAGAACAGCTGTTACTCTTGGCGAGAGAGGTTTTTCTTTTGGTCCAATATGGCTTAATCTTGTTTCTTCCAATGCTGTTTATGTATTAGATAATGACCTCAATATTGTTGGCAGTTTAGAAAAACTTGGTTTAAATGAAAGAATTTATTCAATACGATTTTATGGAGACAGAGGTTATTTAGTTACTTTTCGGCAGAAGGATCCTTTTTATGTTTTAGATTTAGCCGATCCTCAAAATCCTAAATTAAAAGGAGAGTTAAAAATTCCAGGTTACTCCTCTTATTTAGAAGAGTTAGAAAATAATTTAGTTTTAGGTATTGGTATAGAAAATTTTAAAGTCAAGATATCTCTTTTTGATGTTAGCAATAGCAGTAATCCTATTGAACTAGATAAGTATCTTTTAGATGAAAACTGGTCTGAAATTCTTGAAAATCATCGCGCTTTTTTAAAAGATGAACGTCATAAAATTTTATTCTTACCTTCTTATGAAAAAGGTTATATTTTTTCCTATGCTGATAAAAAACTTAAGTTAGAAAAAGAGGTTAAATTATCACAGGATAATGCCCAAATGGGGTGGATGTCCCCTCAGATAAAAAGAGCAATTTACATTGATGACTATCTTTATATTATTTCAGAAAACGAAATTAATGTTTTAAATGAAAATAATTGGCAAGAAGAAGCTAAATTAAAATTGATAAATAATTAAAGATGTTAGAAAAAAGATATGGGGGCAATGAATCTAAACGACGAGGCGAACCAGAATCTTCTTTTCCAACTTACCTTAGAAACCTTGGTTTTAAGTCAGATAAATCTATAAGTTATTTAATTAAGTTTAGCGAACAAAAAATCAGTTCTTTAATTGATGAATTAGAAAGATTGGGATTGAATGCGGTTGAGATTTTAGATCAGCAGCCAATGTTGATTAAAGCAAACATTAAAGATATTTCAGAAAAATTAGAGAAATTAAATTTTAATGTTACTCTTTTGGCTACAGCTTATCCGCAAGTTTTTTTAAAAAATAACTTTAATAAATTAAGAGAAACTCTTAGCTACCTACAAAAAGCAGGCTTTAAGGATCCTCATCACTTAATTATTCGATTTCCTAAAAAAATAATAGAATATCTTGGTGTAGCAAATATTCGTAAGCAGATTGGACAACTAAAAAAACGTGGTTTTGCTAAACCTGTTAAAGTAATAGAATATTTTTTTAATAGAGGAATTTTTTATTTAAATTTTGAAAATATAGACAAAACTATTCAAGATATGAAAAAACTTAAATTTTCTAAACCAACATCAACTATTGAAAAGTATCCTAAAATAATCTATTCCTCTATACCCCTAGAAGAAAAAGTTAATTATCTAAAAGAAATAGGCTTTAAGGAGCCTATTAGGATAATTCAAAGCTATCCATCTTTAATTCATTTAAAAATAGAAAATCATTTAGAAAAGCTTCGAGGCTTAGGTTTTAAAAATCCAGTTAGCTTAATTGAAAAAAATCCTCGATTATTAGGAATTGATCTTGAAAGAAGTATTAAAGTTTTAAGAGAGCATAATATTGAAAATCCAATTGAATTAATAGATCGTGTTCCATTTTTTGCTTATAGAAATTTAGATAAAATTATTGACATTTTTAAAAAAGCAGATGTTGATGACCCTCTTAAGATATTTAAAAAAAATCCAAGAATTATTGCCTACGCTAATAGATTAGAAGAAACTATTGAAGCTTTAAAAAAAATTGGAGTTAAAAATCCTATAGATACTATTGTTAATGATCAATCGCAAAGTTTTTTAAAGTACTATAAAAAAATTGACAGCTTTATTAACCATTTATTAGGATTAGGTTTTTCTAACCCAACTAAATTAATAATTAGATTCCCGCCAATTTTAGGCAAAGATATAGAAAAAATATTGGGAAAATTACAAAGTTTTGGTTTCAACAATCCAATTCAGCTTATAGAAAAATTTCCTCAAGTTTCAGCTTTAAACTTAGATAGAATTATTAACGGTATTAAAGAATTAGGTTTTCATAACCCTATTAGGATTTTAGAGCTTAATCCTTATCTTTTTGGTTTTAATTCTAATACTCTTCGAAAAAGATTAAAGCTTTTGAAGACTTTTGATAAAAAATATAATCTTAGTTTATTTGATAATAATGGTGGCTTGAGTGATAAAAATTTAATGTTTTTAAATACAAGTAATTTTAAAATATTTTTTTCCTTAAGACTGGCTTTTTATCTTAATGATTTAAAACATTTGAGAGAATTCATAACTCATAATCCTTTTATTTCTTATTATATTTTAAAGTTTCTAGAGGAGAATAAGCAAGTTGAAGATGAAGCTCTTTTTTTTAGAAGTTTAATGAATAAATATAAAAGAATTTTGACAAAAAGCGATCGTAAAAATATTATTGCGGAAGTAAAAGATAAATTAGAGGGGGATATTATTGATCTTAAAAATAGATTCAGACAAGAACCAGAAAATCAAAGGCTTAAAAATCTCTTAAAAATGGCTCTATTACTTAAAAAAATGTCCCCATAAGCTCATTGATTTATAAAATTTTATTTTAATAGTATCTTAATAAAGGAGTAGAGCTGTATCAAGGGGTAAGTTTTTAGAAAAGAAATTAGCATGGCAAACCATCTAATAAATAAGAAGAGAAAAGCTTTAGATGAATTAAAAACTTTAGGTAGCAAAATCCAAAGCGAACATTAATAAAAAAAATAGAATGATCTCATAAAATATACTTTTTATATTTTTATACAATTTATATTTTTATATACTTCATAATTTTATATATTTAAATATTTTTGTATTTTAATACACTTTTTTATATACTCTTTAATGTCTTTTTAATCTTTAAATGTACTTTTTAATTTTTTAATAAATTTTTTAATATATTTTTTAATATATATAACCCTTTAATTTATATACTTTTTAAGAAAATTCCTCATTATTATTTGCTATAGCAAAATATAATGCGGTTTAAAAATTTAATATAATTATATTATAAAATAACATAATTATATAATAAAATAAATATAATTATATAATAAAATAAATAATAATATAATAAATTTAAATAGAAATTGATTTAAGAAATTTATTGTTAAAGATATCGGGAAAATTTAAATTTAGAGGACAAAATGGGTAAGAAGAGGTTGAAAATTGGCAAAAATATGAAAAAAATATTGTTTTTATTGGCAGCTGGGATGATTATTGGTTTGAGTGGGAGTAAGGTTAAATCGTACTTTATTATTAAAAGAATTCCTAAAGAACTGAAGAAAATAGACAGAGAATATCTTAATAAGGCAATAGCTAATCTTTACAGATCTAAGCTAATAGATGTTAAGGAAGACGAAGATGGTAATTTGATTATGGTCCTAACAGAAAGTGGTAGAAAAAGAATTTTGATTTACGATTTTGATAAATTAAAATTTAAAAAACAACAAAGCTGGGATGGTTATTGGCGAATAATTATTTTTGATATTCCTGAAAAATTTAAAAAAGAGAGAAATGCCTTATCTCAGAAATTAAAATTTGCTGGCGCTTACTCCTTGCAAAAAAGCGTTTTTGTTTATCCTTATGATATAAAAGATGATGTTAATTTTTTAATAGAGTTTTTAAATTTAAGGAAATATGTCAGATTTATAGTCGCTAAACAAATTGATAATGAACTTCATTTAAAGAAAATATTTGGGTTAATTAAATAGAAATAATCAATTAAATAATCATATAAAACAAAAATAAAAATAAAAAACTTTAAATATAAAATTCCGTATTATATTTTGCTATAGCAAAATATAAGAGGTAACTAAAAAGGTTTTGATTGAATACTTATAAAATTAGTTTGAATACCTATAAAAATAATGTTAAAAAATAAAAATAAAAATAAAAAAATAATAAGATCCGTATTATTATTTGCTATAGCAAAAAATAATAGGTTTTAAAGTGAATAGTAATTGAAGGAGTAAAAATAAATAAGAAATAAAAATAAATAAAAATAAATAGTATTTTCTCGTATTATAAAATGCTATAGCAAAATATAAGGAAGTTAGTGGAAGGTATGGGGACGTTAATAAATAAACTAAAATATGAATTTAATAAAATATTAAAATTAAAATCATAAAATAATCACATTAATTAAATCTCCGTATAACATATTATCGCAAAATATAAGAAGATGTAGCGAAAAGAGTTGAATTAAGAGTTAAAATAGTTAAAAGTATAGCATAAAATTAAAAGCAAAAAATAAAAAACTTTAAATATAAAATTCCGTATTATATTTTGCTATAGCAAAATATAAGAGGGGGAAGGAGTATGCTGTATTATAAAATGCTATAGCAAAAAATAAGAAGGTAAGGAGGAAGGAG
>JAMWCT010000178.1 GCA_023819525.1 Candidatus Omnitrophota bacterium | reverse complement strand
ATCCTTACATTTAAATCTATGTTTCCAAAATATCTCTCATATTCTTCTATTAAACTGCTTATTTTTCTGTTGATTTCTTCTTTTGTTGGTAAATTATTGTAACTGTATAAATAATCTTTAAACCAACTGTAAAACTTCCTTGAAATTACATACCTTGCGTAATCTTCTTCTGATAACTTAATTTGCAATTGTTTTATTTTTTGTTCATATTTTTCTATACTTTCCTTTAATTTTTCAATTAATCTTTTTAATCTTTGATTTTCTTCTCTTTTAAGAACGTATTGCTTTTCTTTCTCATTTAATCCTTCTAATTGTTTAGCTAATTTTCTTTCTAAATTTTTAAGTAATCTCTCTTTCTCTTCTAAGCCTTCCGTTTCCTCTGCTAATCTTTTCATAGCTAAAGCAACTTTTCTCCATAATGGTTTGTATAAAAAACTTAAATTTTGTAAAAGTTGAGTTCTATAATTGTAAGTGGGCTGCGTATTTGTTTTGTGATTAAGACCTGCAGAAAGATCGGTTTTTCCTTTTTTAATCCCAAAAATTTCATTCTTTGCGGTTTCAGAAAATTGATAAATAAAGCCTATAGGCCTTTGACCAAAAAATTCTATATAACTTGCAAAGTCTTCTTCGATTTCTAAATTAGTTTGGTGAGACGTTGGCCGTAGAATCCACTTTTTTAATTTAGGGTCATAAAATTTAAATGTTGCAGTTATGGCAGCGGCTATCTCATGAACCACAACCCTTCCAACATCTTCTCCATCTTTTACAAAAATTTTTAATATTTTCTTTTTTGTATCTATCTGCCAGAAGCCTCTTGCATCCAGAGTCTTTAATATATGAACTTCTAAAGAATAATATCTAAGAACAGATGCGATCCTTTCGTACCTTATATTTTCAATTTTAAATAAACCTTTGTGGTCTACTGCAAAAAATATACGAATAATTTTCAAAATGTCTTCACTATCATCTAAAACAGTATGTTGAGGTTCTCTTTTTAGTGCTTCCTTAATAATATAATTTACTTGTCTGCGTGAAAGATCTTTATTACTATCTGCAGATAAATCAACTTTTGTTAAAGTTCTAAAATGATGAATAAAAAGTGGATCTTTTCTATTCATCAAATATGAGCTAAAGACAGTCATTATATAATCCCAAATTTGCTCACTGATTACTCTTATAGCCAAAGGAAAAAGATTGACAATGATAAATGTTTTTAGTGGTGCAATTATAAATTTAATTAGAATTACTTCACCAGTTTTCTGCCATTCTTTTGTTTTGCTGTAACCTTCTACTTTTAAAAATTTTCTTGATAAAGAGATAACTTGAGTAAAAACAAAAGAGATAAACAAACCACCAATTAAAACAAAAAGAGTGCGTAAAATCTTTTGTGCAAAAATCCATGCCAAGTTTGGTAAAATTTCCACTAAATTATAAAGTATATGCGTGGCTAACCCTTGAAAAATGCCAAATGCTCCTACAATAAAACTCTGCGACAGTCTTACATTTTTTTGATTAAGGTACTGACCAATAAAATCGCATATTGCCCACATAATTATTCCGCTAATGATATCTAAAATTGCTGCAGGCAAGTATATTAAAGCTCCTTTAGGGGTACTATTTTTTATTGCTATATACCAACTAAAACCACCAAATAAATAAATTAAAAAAATCAAACCAAAAGAAAATATACTAAAGAGTAAAACTTTATTTAACTTTTGCAAAAACTCATTAAATGGGTTATTAAAGATGTGTCTTGTCTGCTTAATTACACCCCAAAGCATCTTTGGGGCTTCCTTTAACATACTAAATGTTCGTGCTTGTGCTGAATCAACCCATATAATAGGAACTTCTTTAATTTTATAACCTGCAAGTATACTTAATAAAAGTAGTTCTGTATCAAAGGAAAGCGTTCTGTCTTTAGTAAATGGTAAGATTTTCTCAATAACTTCTCTTTCAAAAAGTTTAAATCCACGTTGGGTATCTTTAATTTTAAATAATGGAAAAAGGATAATACGCACAAGCCAGTTATAAATTCTACTTGAAAGTCTGCCAAAAAAACTTATACTTTTAATTTCAGCTTCCTTTGTCCAACGTGAACCAATTGCTACAGAGGCTTCTTTTCTAATTAAAGGCTTAAGTAAATCTATTATCTGGTTTAGACTAATTGAAGTATCCACATCAGTATAGCCTATAAAATTTGCCCAATCATCTTTTAATGCTATCTCAAAACCCTTTAAAACTGCTCCACCTTTTTTTGAATTTAAAAGTTTCTTTTGCTCGGGGGTAATTATCTCTAACATTATGCGATTTGCAATTTCCTTTCCAAACTCGTTAGCTATTTCTTTTTTTAATTTTTCAACACATTTGGCAGAAGAATTATCCGGAGAACCATCATCTATACAAAGAAGCCTCCAAGAAAATTGAGGAATTGTTTTTCTTACCTCTTCAAGTTCTCGCACCTTCACTCTTAAGGCATCTTCACCTAAAGGGTTATCTTGAGATTTTGGCAAAAGCCTTTTTTCTTCTTTATACATTGGCATAATAAGGCTGAGATTAATGGAACTCGAGGAGCGAAATAATAAATCTTCAAACGTATTAACAAAATCTTCTAAGACCTTTCCTACTATATCAATTA
>JAMWCT010000177.1 GCA_023819525.1 Candidatus Omnitrophota bacterium | reverse complement strand
ACAATTTCCACAGGCCTCACCAAGCCCTAGGTTATCTACCACCCATCAATTTCCATTTCCGATACCACAAAGTGTTACCAAGGTACCCTTCTTATACGCCTAATTGTAAAATATTCCAGATTATTTTATAATAATATATATATAAATATAATAAAAAGAAATGGTAATCCAAATCATCATAGCATATATATCTTTAGTATTAATAACTCTGATAGCAATAATCGCTGCTGTTTTAATATTAAAAAATAAAGAAATAGGAGACAATTTGGGGATTATTGTGACTGCATTTCTTATGCTTATATGCCTGATAATGATTTTTTTATTGTTGCATAAAGTGCTAAGAATTGTGTAAAAAATATTAATTACTGCAGGATATATAAAAAATAAAAATTCCCATGAAGGGGAATTTTTATTTATAATAAGAGAATTTTAAAAATTTTATTAATTATGGCGGACCCGGCCGGATTCGAACCGGTGATCTTTGCCGTGACAGGGCAATGTGTTAGACCGCTACACTACGGGTCCATCCCACAAATTTCCAATTACCAACTTCAAATTTTCAATAAAATTTAAATGAAAAAATAATTTTTTAAATCTTGGCTTTTTATTTTAAACTTTTATGGTACCTGGGGCCGGGATTGAACCGGCGACCTAGGGTTTATGAATCCCTCGCTCTACCAACTGAGCTACCCAGGCTTATCCAAAATTCTAAATTAAAAATCCTAAATTCTAATATTCTAAATTTCAAACAATTTAGTTTTTAGTTTGGAGTTTGGAGTTTGAAGTCTAGTTAATTGCGGGGCCCGGACTCGAACCGAGAACCTCCAGGTTATGGGCCTGGCGAGCTGCCAAATTGCTCTACCCCGCTATGTTTATACTTTGATATTATAAATTACTTTCAAAATTCTTACAAGAAAAATAAAACATAGATGTCTCGCCTACAAAACGTATATTTAATAATAAATAATTAAGCTATTCTTCTCAAAAACTTAATTGCCTCTTTTTTTGTCTTTACTTTCCCTTCCAATTGCGCATCCTCTAGTCTTTTTAAAAGTCTACCAATTTTCGGGCCTTCTTTTAAGTTAAATTCTCTCATAATTTCATCTCCGGAAACTAATCTCTTTAGCCTTGCTCTTTTTAAAAATAGCTTATCTTTTTTATATAATCTAGATGTTTTATTGTAAATTTCTAAATTTTTCGGCTCGCAACCTAAGCCATCTGCTTTATATAATAACAGAAGCTTCTTAAATCTGGAATCTAAAAATAATCGTCTTCTCTTTGCAATACGCATTTCATCAACATCTTTTAAGGTCATATGTTTATCAATCAACCAAAGAATCTCCTCTATGTCCTTCTTAGAAAATCTAAGTCTTCTTAAAATTTTCTCTGAAATCTTGACAGATTCTTCTATATGTCCATAAAAAGTTATCTTTCCATCTCTGTCTTCTGAAAAACTTTTTGGTTTACCGACATCATGCAAAAGTACTGCCCAAACCAAGTTCAGATCGCATTTTCGAGGTAAATTTTCTAAACATTTTATAGTATGGGTGTAAACATCTCCTTCTGAATGGAAAATCTCAGGCTGCCTGACTCCTTTCATTTCTTCAATCTCTGGTAAAATATATCTCAAAATTCCTATTTTATCCATATCTTTCAAAGCTAAAACTCTATTTTTAGATTCGAACATTTTATTTAACTCATCCCTTATTCTCTCCAACGAAACATTTTTTATTAACTTAATATTCTTCTTTACAGCGTTTAAGGTCTTTTTCTCATATTTAAAATCTAAAACGTTTTTTAATCTTATTGCCCTTAGAATTCTTAAATTGTCTTCTTTGATTCTCTTGTTTGGGTCCCCTATAAATCTTATAGTCTTTAATTTTAAATCTTTCTGACCTTCAACATAGTCCAAAACTTCTTTTCTAATAGGATCGTAGAACATCCCGTTAACAGTAAAATCTCTCCTCAACGCATCCTCCATTGCATTGGTAAAAAATACTGCGTCAGGACGCCTTCTGTCCGAATATCCGAAATCAGACCTAAAAGTAGCTACTTCAAAAGTATGTCCATTTTTAACTACCAAAATAACTCCAAATTTTTTGCCAACAGGTTTAGTTTTTTTAAATAATCCCTCAATTTCTTCTGGCTTTGCAGAGGTCGCAATATCAAAATCATCGGGTTTTTTATTCATTAAAATATCACGAACGCATCCACCGGCTAAATAAGCGTCATAACCCGCCTTCCGCAAAGTTCTGATTATGAATATAGCTGTTTTTAACATATCTTTTTTATTATATAGTATCTAAAAAATAAAAAAAAGACGGAAAATCTTTGGTGAAAGGTTTTTATTTTCTGTCTATCCTGACCAGTCTATTCTGACCAGTACAAAAGTAATATTGACCCTGCCGCCACACACAACGTGGCGAGGACAACATAAAACATAGCATCAGAGTAGTAAAACTTCTTAAGTTTTTCTAACATAAAAGCCTCCTTAAAATAAAAAGTGCTAAAAGCTCCACTGTTCTAATCATATTTTATATAGTAATCTTTGTCAATATCTCGTATAAGAAGGGTACCTTGGTAACACTTTGTGGTATCGGAAATGGAAATTGATGGGTGGTAGATAACCTAGGGCTTGGTGAGGCCTGTGGAAATTGTATTCTAT
>JAMWCT010000176.1 GCA_023819525.1 Candidatus Omnitrophota bacterium | reverse complement strand
TTGTGCAGTTTCTGGTCGCAAATACGCATAATAAGGTTCTTCCTCTGTAGCACTTATGTTTGTCTTTAACATTAAATTAAATTTTCGTGGTTTATTTTTTTGAATATCAATTTTGCTTCCACATTCTGTACATTTATAGAAAGTTTCATTTATTTTTTCTAATTTGTCTAAACGAAGGCGTTTTTTGCAGCTAGGACAATCGACTAACAAATCAGTAAATCCTTCTAAATGTCCAGAAGCTTTAAATACATCTTGGTGCATTATAATACTTGAATCTAACCCAACGATATCGTCTCTTTTTTCTACATAAGTATCCCACCATATATCTTTTATTCGTTTTTTTAGTTTTGCTCCAATAGGTCCATAATCCCAAATACTAGAAAGCCCGCCGTAAATTTGAGAACCACCAAAAATAAATCCTCTACGCTTACACAATGAAACAACTTTTTCTAATTTGCTTTCCTGCATAATTTTAAAATTATATCGCAAAAATTTATTTTTTAAACTTTTATTTATTTTCGACAATTTTGGGTATAAATTTCATTAAAACTTCTATCCGCTCATCAACATAGGGATGGGTTCTAAAATAACGCAAAAGTTTTAAGTTATTTTTTTGAGATTTTTGCAATTTTTTTAAACAAGATATTGAGGCATATGGATTATAACCAGCCTTATAAGTGTATTTAGCCGCTAATCTATCTGCTTCATATTCATCGCTGCGACTATATTTTAGTTCAACTAAATTATAAATCGCATCTATACCTTCTTTAATTGTTGTGGGCTCTATCTTACTTCTATTCAAAGCGGATAAGGAAATGGCTAAAATTAACTGATACGCCATATTAGCCTGTAACTTCTTTACGATATGCCTTGCACAGAGATGCCCAACCTCATGTGCCAAAACATAAGCTATTTCATCCTCATTTAAAGCCGCAATCAAACCTTTATTTATGTAGATAAAACCTCCCGGCAAAGTAAATGCATTAAGTTCTTCACTATCTAAAATAATAAATTTATATTCAATATCTTGTCTGTCTGAGACTCGACCAATACGTTTCCCTATATTATTTATCCTACTTTCTAATTGATAATCGTGTAAAATTTTATACCTTTTAGGTATATCTTTTGCAGCGGCCTCTCCAATAGATTTTTCGGTAGCTGTGTCAATAAATATAATCTCATTTTTCTCTGTCGCAGGGTTATATAAAGTCACACAACCAAAATTTCCAAATATTAAAATATAAAAAATTATAAAATGAAAAATTTTTTTACAAACCATAATGTTTAATTTTAAAAATTATTTTAAAAGAAAGGATAATAGTTTTGTAATATTTTCATCTAAAGGATTTATAAATTCAACACTTGAGTAATACCAGTTTTGTTTATAAGCCCTGTAGGTTCTGCCTATTTGAGCGGAAATTGAAATCGTTTCATTATCACTTAAAGTAAATTCAACTATTACCTTTGTTGAAGGTGGAATTTTATCCTTTAACGACGAAACTAACATACCACCTCTTGAAATATTGATTATATTTAAATTTGTTTCAAAGCTTTTAGTGCCTAAAGAATATCTACAAATGCATTTAATAGTCTTTGTTGGCTGATAGCGCGGATATTTGCGCCGTTCGGATAATTTAAAACTATAAAATATCTGTTTAATTTTTTTTAATATTTTTTGCATAAAAATTTACATATTGATTTAGATGATTTTTTAATTTTAAAAACGCTTTGGCACGATGGCTAATTTTATTTTTTTGTTTAGGTGAAAGTTGTGCTACCGTTTTTTTGTATTTTGGCAAATAAAATATTGGGTCATAACCAAAGCCCAGGCTTCCTTTTGCTTCTCTTGCAATATAACCATACAGTCTTCCTTCATATTTTTTTAGTAACTTACCATTCTTTAAAAGAACCAAAACGCATACAAAATATGCTTTGCGTTTTTTATATTCTACATCTTTTAGCTGTTTAAGAATTTTTAAATTGTTTTTGTGGTAAGTGTAGTTTTTGCCACTGTAACGCTTTGAATATACACCTGGTTTTCCACCTAAATAATGCACCACTAAACCAGAATCTTCTCCAACAACTAAATCATTTTGATATACCTTTGATAAAAAATAAGCTTTTTTAAATGCATTTTCAAAAAATGTCTTTCCGGTTTCTTTTATGTTGATTGTTTTTGTAATATCATTTAGTGAAAGAACAGGAATTTTTATGCCAGATAAAATTTGTTTTATTTCTCTAAATTTGTCTAAATTTTTTGTTGCTATAATTAATCGCATCTAAATTATCAATATATCTTTTAGTAAATTTCGTTCCATATCAACAATTTCTTTAATGCCTTTATTTGCTAAATCTAAAAATTTATTTAAATCATCAAAAGAAAAACTTTTATGCTCAGCTGTCCCTTGTATTTCAACGATTTCACCATTACCCTTAATAACCACATTCATATCCACTGCAGCGGTTGAGTCTTCATCGAAAGTTAAATCTAAAATGTAGTTTCCATTCCATAGCCCAACACTAACAGCCCCAATAAAATCCTTTATGCATATTTTCTTAATTATTTTTTCATTGTATAAATAACTAATACAGTCTACAAGAGCAAAAAAACCTCCAACTATTGATGCAATACGAGTCCCACCATCAGCCTGCAACACATCACAATCTA
>JAMWCT010000175.1 GCA_023819525.1 Candidatus Omnitrophota bacterium | reverse complement strand
TCATCATGCCCACCACCAATTCCAGCAAATCTAAGTCTACCTACAGCATCAATTTCATCAATAAAAATAATTGCGCCTTTTGCAGTTAATCTAGCAGCTTTTTTTGCCTGGTCGAAAAGATCTCTTACCCTTGAAGCACCAACACCAACAAAAAGTTCTACAAAATCAGAACCACTTATATTAAAAAAATGAACATCAGCCTCTCCTGCAACGGCTTTTGCAAGGAGTGTTTTTCCACAACCAGGTGGTCCTACCAATAACACTCCTTTTGGAATCCTGCCGCCTAATCTTTGAAATTTTTTAGGGTCTTTTAAAAATTCTATTATTTCTTTTAATTCTTCTTTTGCTTCGTCAATACCAGCAACATCACGAAATGTTACTTTTGGTGCCTTCTCTTTTTCTATCACCTGAACTTTTGCCTTGCCAAAGCTCCATACATGAGAACCAATTTGACTCCCTCTATAAAAAGAAAACCAAAGAAATCCCAAAAGAAGTAAGGTTGGCAAAGAATAAAAAACATTTGTCCAAAAAGTTCTAGGTGGCTCTATCTCAAATTTATTTACATTTTTCCTTAAAATGCTTATAATCTCTTTATCTTCATCGGGAATATAAACTTTAAAATACTGTAAACTTCCTCCTCCTATTTTTTCTATACCAACAGGTGTAAATTCGCCTTCAATTAAATTATCAATTTTTTTAACTGATTTTATCGTTGGGGTCTCTAAATTTTTCTCTACCAGATTATAAAATTCACCATAACTTAAATCCTTAACTCCTAACTTAAATGTAAAAATATTACCCAAAAAAAGTACGCCTAAAAGTAAAATTAGAAAAAATGAAATATTGCGCACTATATTTTGTTGATCTGTTGATTTATTATCTTTTTTATTCATAATTATTAATATTATAGTTTTATTATCGCAAAAAAGCAATTAATTTTATAACAAGCCAATTTTCATCTTTTTTAACCTCTAAATCCGGTAGACTAACAATACTTAAAATAGGCTTTTTATATATTAATTTTATAATTTCTTCAAAATGTTTAAACTCTAATTTTCTAAGATTACCTTTCAGCTCCTCTATTGCAATTCTTATTATATTAAATATTGTAGGCATATCCATAGCCTTTAGCTGACTTATATCTAATTTAATATAATTTATCCCACACTGTTTTTTTATCAAATTAAATTTATTTTTAGAAAAGTTATATATCAACTCATAATCAAAAGAGGCTACTTTTGAAAGATTAAATATTGTGTTTACGATATTGGGGTTAAGTTCTTCCAATAATGGTAAAATCTTTAATCTTATTTTATTCCTTAAAAACTTATCCTCAAAATTACTTTCATCAATCTTATAACAAATTTTATTTTTTTCTAACCACTCTAAAATTTCATTTTTCCTTAAGTTTAAAAGGGGGCGAATAATAATTAAATTCTTAAATTTCGACATATAAGACATACCGCGTAAACCCCTTAGTGCTGTCCCTCTTATAATATTCATAATAACTGTTTCAACAACATCGTCTTTATGGTGAGCAACTGCAATCTTTTTAATTTTAAATTGACGGCTTATTTTGGCAAAAAAATCATAACGCAAACTTCTTGCTGTTTGCTCAAGGGAATCGCCTTCAAAAAATTTTTTTACATCCTTTTTTTCACTAACAAATTTTATATCTAATTCTTTACACTTTAGGCGAACAAATTCTTCTTCTTGGTCAGCCTCTGGGCGTAATGAATGATTAAAATGAGCACATATTAAATATAATTTGTAAGCATCTTTTATCTTTGCGAATAAATTAAGAAGACACATAGAATCAGGTCCACCTGAAACCCCCAAAATTAATTTATCTTTTTTCTTTAGAAGTTGATATTCTGCAATTGTATTAGTAAAAATTTCCTCTACTAACATAGTTAATATTATATTATATAAAAATTAAATATATCAATAATGTTTTTCCACTTCGTAAGTGGAAAGGGGTTTATAAATATCCGTTATCTTCATTTTCTTCATCCAAAAACTCAAAATCTAGATTCCAAATTTATTTTTACTCTTAAAATTAAAGATAAACAAAACGTTTTATCAAAAGGAATTATGGGTGGGTAAAAACGTTTCACTCTATTTCTCTCTATAAACTTTCTATAATTTTAATCAATTCGCTTGGTGATATAGGTTTGATGATATAACCAAGAATACCTAATTTTTCTTTTGGATTATTATCAGCAAAGGCTTTATCTCCAGTAAAAAGATAGGCTTTAACATTTGGGTCAATTGCTTTTAGGCTTTTTAATACATCAATGCCACTTTCATTTCCTAAATGTAGGTCTATAAAGACAGCTTCAGGGTTATTTTCTTGATAAACTTTTAGTGATTGTTCTTTATTTTTAGCAGTTAATATATTTGCAACTTTTCTTTTTTCGATAAATCTTTTTAAGGACCCTAACATCTCTTCTTCATCATCAATTATCAATACGCTCTTCATAAACTACTCCTTTCTGTTACGTAATTTAGCTTGAAAACTTAATATTGCTTTATTTATAATAGGTTTTATAATCTCATAAGGGAAAGGCAATTTAAGTGTTACTTTTGCGCCCTCATAGGGAATAGCTGTATAAGAGAATTGTCCACCCATACTTTCTATCACCTTTTTTGCATGAAGATATTTTTCTCTGACGTGTTTTGGCATATC
>JAMWCT010000174.1 GCA_023819525.1 Candidatus Omnitrophota bacterium | reverse complement strand
TTACCACATAAACTTGAGGTGGAACTTGCAGAACTACTTTGTGAAGTTATACCTTGTGCAGAAATGGTTCGTTTTGGAAAAAATGGTTCAGATGCTACCTCGGGGGCAGTTAGGGTTGCTAGGGCATATACAGGTAGAGATAAAATCGTCTGTTGCGGCTATCACGGTTGGCAAGATTGGTATATCGCCACAACCACAAGAAACAGAGGGGTTCCTGAAGCAGTGAAAAATTTAACCTTAACATTTGAATACAACAATATTAAATCATTAGAAAAAATCTTTGAAGAAAACAGAAACCAAATTGCTTGTGTAATTATGGAACCTGTGGGTGTAGTAGAGCCAAAAGATAATTTTTTACAAAAAGTAAAAGAACTTACCTACAAAAATGGTGCATTATTAATTTTTGATGAGGTAGTGACTGGATTTAGATTTTCTTTAGGTGGTGCGCAGGAGTATTTTGGTGTAATTCCGGATTTAGCGTGTTTTGGTAAAGCAATAGCAGACGGTTTTCCTTTATCTGCAATAGTGGGAAAGAAAGAAATAATGAAACTATTTGAGGAGGTTTTCTTCTCATTTACTTTTGGTGGAGAGATTGTTTCAATTGCAGCAAGTTTAGCCACAATAAAAGAACTTAAAGATAAAAACGTAATAAAACACTTATGGGAGCAAGGAAGAAAAATAAAAGATGGTTACAATGTTTTAGCGCGTGAATATGGACTTGAAAAATACACTCAATGTATTGGATATCCACCAAGAACCATAATAACATTTAAAAATGAAAAAAATGAAGACTGGTGGGAACTAAAATCGCTTTTTCAACAGGAGTGTATAAAAAGAGGAATTTTATTTACTGGCAATCATAATATATGTTTTAGCCACACAAATAAAGAGATAGATTATACTTTAAGAGTTTACAGAACAGTTTTAGAAATAATTAAAGATGCTATAGAAAAAGATAAAGTTAAAAAACTTCTTAAAGGTGAGCCAGTAAAACCGGTTTTTAGAAAAGCATAAAATATGAATGAAAAAGAATTAAAGATAATTCTTGCAGAAGGCGAAGGATATAATATTGAATTTAAAGAAAATTTTGATAAAAATCTGGACAGAGAAATGGTTGCATTTTCAAATTCTTCAGGCGGCAGAATTATTTTAGGGGTTTGTGACACAGGAGAGATAAAGGGTATTAGTATTACAAATAAACTAAAATCCACAATATTAGATATTGCCCGTAATTGCGACCCACCAATAACACCAGATTTGCTGCGGATAAAGAATATTTTGATTATAGACATTCCAAAAGGTAAAAGAAAACCTTATCAATGCAAGGATGGATTTTTTATACGAGTTGGCACAACTACTCAAAAAATGAAAAGAGACGAAATTCTAAAATTTATTACCACAAAAAGTATTGTTCATTTTGATGAAGAAATCAATTATAATTTTGACATAAAAAAAGACTTTGATAGACAGAAGTTTTTTTTAGTTCCTTAAAGATTTAAAAATTACATTATCAGAAAAGAAATACAAACCAATTTTAAAAAATTTACGATTGGGAAACTATGAAAAAGGAAAATTTTTTCTCAATAATGCTTGTATTTTAATGTTTTCTAAAGAACCACAGAATTTTTTTAGACAGAATTTTATTAGTTGTATTCTATATAAAGGTAAGGATAAAAACAAAATTCTTGATAGAAAAGATTTTTATGATGATTTACTCTCCCTCTATTACAATGCATTAACTTTTATAAAAAGCCATTTAAATTTGGAATATATAATAGAGAATGCAGGGCCAAGAAAAGAAATTTATGAAATACCAGAAGAAAGTTTTAGAGAGGCATTATTAAATGCCATAATCCATGGGGATTATTATGATGACAGATTTGGTATATTTGTAGAAATTTTTGATAACAAAGTTCAGATAACCAATAAAGGCCCTCTTTTATTTGATAAGAAATATTTTGGGAAAATAAGTCTGCCAAGGAATCCATTATTATTTGATTTATTTTACAGATTAGGATTAATAGAAAAAGTAGGTTCAGGGATTATCCGCATACAAAATGCTTGTAGAAATAAAAAAATCAGGGTAGTTTTTGATACAGGCAACTTTTTCATAGTCACTTTTTATAGGAAGGAAACCACCCAGGAAACCACCCAGAAAACCACCCAGAAAAATCTGCTTACAGATTTAGAAAGAAAAATTATAGATACCATAAGTATTAACAACAAATTTTCACAAAAACAAATTTCACAGAGATTAAAGATAAGCATCAATACAGTAAAAGAATACATTAAAAAATTAAAACAGAAAAAGATTTTAATAAGGATTGACCCTGATAAAGGTGGCTATTGGAAAATAAATTTATAAAATGAAAGCACTAATTATAACTGAGGCAGGTAAAAATATTGGCTTCTGATATCGTGCACGAGTACCCTTTTAACCTTGCTTTATTTCCGCAAATTGATATAATTATCAATATAGAGAAATAAACTATGAAATTTGAGGAATTTTTAAAATATTATTCTGCTCGCTTTATAATTGACTCCAAAACTTTTAAGAATTTTACCAACTCCCAAGATGTTAGAAGACAGGTTAATTTCTGGTTAAAAAAAGGATTTTTAATTAAATTAAAAAAAGGCATATATGTTTTTTCTGATGAATTCCGGAAAAATAAAGTATCTAACTTTGTAATTTCTAA
>JAMWCT010000173.1 GCA_023819525.1 Candidatus Omnitrophota bacterium | reverse complement strand
CATTGAAGAAATCCAAGATATAGTTGAAGAGACTTTAATGGACAAAGGATTTTTGCAAATTGCAAAAGTATATATTCTTTATCGCAAATACAGGCAGGAGTTAAGGGATATAAAAGAAAGTTTAGGGATAAAAGATGAATTAAAATTTTCTTTAGCCGCCATTAACATACTTAAAGAAAGATATCTACTAAAAAATAAGAAAGGAGAAATTTGCGAAACCTCTAAACAACTTTTTTATCGTGTAGCCAATTATGTTGCTCAAGCAGAGAGAAACTTTTCACAAAATAAAGAAAGTTTTTATAGAGATTTATTCTACAAGATGATGTCAAGATTAGAATTTTTACCCAACTCCCCAACCCTTATGAACGCCGATACTCCCTTAGGACAACTTTCTGCATGTTTTGTTTTACCTGTCGGCGATTCTATTGCAGAGATTTTTGATACATTAAAGGCTATGGCTTTAATACACCAAAGTGGAGGTGGCACAGGTTTTAGTTTTTCTAATTTAAGGCCAAAGGGAGATATTGTTTCATCAACTGGTGGTATGGCATCAGGACCAATTTCTTTTATAAAAGTTTTTGATGCTGCAACAGATGTAATTGTTCAAGGTGGAAAACGAAGAGGTGCAAATATGGCAGTGCTTAGGGTTGATCACCCGGATATTATAGAGTTTATAGAAGCAAAACTAAAAGAAGGGATTTTAGAAAATTTCAATATTTCTGTAGGTATTACAAATAGTTTTATAGAGGCTGTAAAAAAAAATAAGGATTTTTATCTTATAAATCCACGCAATAATTTAAAAGTTAAAAAAATGAACGCACAAACCCTTTTCTCACTTATCGCATTAAGTGCGTATCAATCTGGAGAACCGGGTTTAGTTTTTCTTGATACTATTAATCGAAAACACCCTCTAAAAGCTTTAGGTAAAATAGAGGCGACTAATCCTTGCGGAGAAGTTCCGCTGCTTTTTTATGAGTCTTGTAATCTTGGTTCAATAAATTTGGCAAAGTTTGTTGAAAATAAAAAAGTAGATTGGGATAGACTAAAAGCGACTATAGATGTTGCGGTTCGTTTTTTAGATAATGTAATAGAAATAAATAAATATCCACTCAAAGAAATAAAAACAATTACAACATCTAATCGTAAAATAGGTCTTGGCGTGATGGGATTTGCGGATATGCTTATTAAACTTCGTATTCCTTATAATTCAAGGGAGGCAATTATTTTTGCATCTAAATTAATGAGATTTATTTATAACTGTAGTTTAGAGGCTTCAGTCAAATTAGCTAACGAGCGAGGTGTATTTAGAAACTGGAAATATTCAACTTATGTAAAGAAAAATATTAGATTACGAAATGCTACTTTAAATAGTATTGCTCCAACAGGTTCTATAAGTATTATAGCTGGTTGTTCTTCTGGTATAGAGCCGTTATTTGCTTTAAGTTTTGTAAGAAATGTTTTAGGTGAGGCAAAAATATTTGAAGTAAACTATCTTTTAGCAGAAGTAGCGCGCGAAGAAAAGATTTATTCTAAAAAATTGTTTAAACAAATAATAGGAAAACCAACCTTAAAAAATTTAAAAGGCATACCAAAAATTCTTTCAAATATATTTGTAACTACCTTTGACATTTTGCCAGAAGACCACCTTAATATACAGGCTGCTTTTCAAACCTTTACTGATAACGCTGTTTCTAAAACTATAAATTTACCTTACGATTCAACTATTGATGAGATAAAAAATATTTATTATAAAGCTTACTTGCGTAAATTAAAGGGAATAACTATTTATCGTTATGGAAGCAGACAGACACAAGTTCTTTATCGAAAAACCATTCCAGAAGAGAAAATAATTGTTGATGCAGACTACAGTGGTGGATGCTTTAATAAAGCATGCTTAATTTAGACCTTTTATTTTCATAAAAAATAGAGGAAGTTTTGTGCATAAGCCTTTTGAGATTGTTTTTGAGGATGATTATATAATTGTTTTAAATAAAATTGCAAAAATTTTAACCCAGCCATCACCAAAAAATGAAAAATTTACACTCACTTTGCTTTTAAAAGAAAAACTAAAAAAAGAAGTCTATCCCTGTCATCGTTTAGATAGAGAAACAACCGGTTTAATCATTTACGCTAAAGACACAAACTCACAAAAACTTTTTATGGAAGATTTTAAAAAAAGAAAAATCGAGAAGAAATATATTGCATTTGTTAAGGGGCACTTGACAAAAAAAGAAGGTTTTTTAAAAGACTATATTCTTGATAGAGAAGGTAAATTATTTGGCGAAAAACCAAAAATTGCGGAAACATTTTATAAAGTTATAAAAGAATATCAACACTTTAGTGTCCTTATGCTAAAACCTTTAACCGGAAGAACAAATCAACTTCGTATACAACTTGCAAAAGTAGGACATCCAATTTTAGGAGAACGCAAATACGCTTTTGGCAAAGATTTTGAGATTAAATTTAAAAGATTAGCTCTTCATGCATATTTTTTACGTTTTTTTCATCCGATAACAAAGAAGCATATTCAAATTAAGATTGAGCTACCCACTGATATGAAAAATTTTTTAAACAAATACACACTTTTAAAAACTATATAAAATTATTCTAAGCTTAATCTACTCACCTAAAACCTTTATAAAAATAAACATATTCCACTTACAAAGTGGAAAATTCCATTTGTATAAAATTTTAAGTGTTAC
>JAMWCT010000172.1 GCA_023819525.1 Candidatus Omnitrophota bacterium | reverse complement strand
GCCCAAACAGACAAAACAGGTAAAAAAAAACTTAATAAAATTATTATTCCTAAAAAAAGTTTTTTATTCATCTTGACGCTCCGGGATCGTCTTTCTCTAGACGATCCGGGAGAAAGTCTAAAATATTCTTAATTAATTATAAAAAACCGAACTTTTTTCTTCTGTTCTGCTACCGATAATAAATCAAAAACTTTAACTTTATTGGTAATTGCCATCTTTTAAATCGTTTCCTGTTAAATTTAGATTGTCAAAGATTATCAAAGTGGTTGTTTAAAACAAAAGCAAAACCTGATTGCCAACATCTTCCTCTATTTTTTAAAACCATAAAATTTACTTTTTCTCCTCTAATACAAAACTATAACAAAACCACCAAAAAAATACTAGCCAAACAACGGTGGTAATAGCCGCCAAATATTTTTTACTTTCCCCAGTCCTTTACTACCCAACCAAAATCTAAAAGGTTAACTTTATTGTCGCTTTGAGGGTCCCAGTAATTAATTACCACCAAAGGATTTTTCCCATAATTAAGTAAAATTTTTTTAATGTCTTCAACATTAACTTTTCCGCTATGGTCAACGTCACCTTTTAAATAAAATACCGAAGAAGGTAAAGGACTAGGAGAGGAAGGTGATGAAGTTCCTGCCTGAACGGCTAAAATAGTGCCGTCCCGGTATTTATAATAAACCATAATTTTGCCATCAATACTAGTATTGATTACCGCCTGAGTATTTCTTTCAAAACCTAATTCTTTGGGAATTAAAAAAGTAGGCCAAGTAAATTCCGTATAGCGGTCGTGGCTATACATAAAAAATCCAACTCCTCCGCCTAATTTATGCCAGCAGTATTCGGAATCGCATCCCGGTTGACAATCAGGCGGAGCACAAAAATAACTATTGGGGCAATAATGATCGGCTCTTTGATAACAATAATCACTATTGCTTATAGTATTAACCAAGGAGTAAATTCCTTTGGTGGTAATAGGATTGCCAAAAGTGTTTCCTTTGCCTGAAGAACG
Source organism: Candidatus Omnitrophota bacterium (assembly GCA_023819525.1). Lineage (GTDB taxonomy): Bacteria > Omnitrophota > Gorgyraeia > Duberdicusellales > 4484-171 > JAMWCT01. The sequence continues at coordinate 1,704 of JAMWCT010000172.1, read as the reverse complement.
ATCAACAATTTTTTCTACCTGTAATGCCGACCAATTATTAAAAAACAAAAAATCTCCTGCCATACTTAAAGGCCCTACCTCATCAGAAGCCAATCTTATAATTCCTTCATCTACTTGAACAAAGCGGATGTTACCATTACTAATATTCATTTCGCCGTAAGTGGAATCTCCCCGAGCATCACATTCATCTGGCGGTACTGGATTAACCTGCCAACTGCGCCAAAAAAGATAAGCCACTTCTTCATTATCACTTATCCTCTTAACTACCGCTTGTGGCGCCATATCGCGGCTAAAACAGCCGGTATTCCAGTTTTGTTCTTCGGCGGTATAAATCACCGGCGCAATATATTTTTTGGAGCCGTCCAAAAGGTTTAAAACAAACATTGTTTCCAACTCTGGATGGGTTATTAACTGGTTTCTAATTTGTTCAACTGTGCTTCCGGCGCAGTAATTAAACATTAAAGAACAAGCATAAGTAGTTTGTTCAATATCTACTCTAATTAAAACCACATCATTGATATCAGAAACTACCGGATAACTCCGGGCAAAACCAACACGGTGATATCCTCCAAGATTTTTTTGCCAAATAATACTACCGTCATTGGCGTTTAAGGCATAAACATTAATGTCTTCCGTCTCCACAATAATAAGATTTCTTTTTTGGGAATAGGCGGATGGCGCTTTAATAGCCGCCCCTAAAAAACGTGTCCAGCGAACACTTAAATCATTTTTATTTAAAGCATAAAAATTTCCATTGTTGGTACCAGTATAAACATAATCTCCTGCTAAAAGAGGGGCTCCTTCAACCTCGCCATTAAGTTGACGGCTCTGCTGAAGTTGACCATTGCCAGAATTAACTTTATAAAAAGTGCCGTTTTTGCTGGCAAAATAAACGCTGCCGTTACTGTAGGCGGCAGTGTGTAAAATAGGGCTGTCAGCACTAAAAACCCAAACCTCTTGCCCAGTAATTTCATTGATGGCAACCATTTTGTTTTGTTTATTGATAGGTCCAAAATTCATGGTGCCAATATAAATTTTGCCATCGCCCGCCACTGGTTGTACCTGAAAAGAATAAAAAAGATGATTAGGGTCATCGCGACCGCCGCCATTCCAAATCCATTTATAAGTCCAGTTTTCATTCAAATTTTGAGGATTATAACCTGTCCTTTGAGCGTCATGGCTAAACTGACTCCATTCATCAGCCAAAACCCAATCAGGAAAGAAAACCAAAAGTAGCCAAAAAAGAAAACATATTCCTTTAATTAAATAACTCCTCAAATTAACCATTTTATTTATTATTTTTTTTATTATTTTTTTGTTATACTATTAGTTTTATTATAATAATTTCTCATTTCTCCTCTGATTTCTTGACGCTCCGGGATCGTCTTTCTCTAGACGATCCGGGAATAAACCTAAAAATTACCTCTTAATGAATTTATAAAAACAGCCAAAGTTCTTTCTTCTACTTTTCCGCCTATAATAAAATCAAAAATCTTTAGGTGGTTGTTACAAACAAAATCAACCCTTGGTTATCATTAGTTCTCTTTTTTTAAAACCATAAAATTTACTTTTTCTCCTCTAATACAAAACTATAACAAAACCACCAAAAAAATACCAGCCAAATCACAGTCACTATCGCCGCCAAATAATCATGAAAAACAACCGCAAACAAAGGCCGAGAGACTACTAATAGTACCACGGTAA
>JAMWCT010000171.1 GCA_023819525.1 Candidatus Omnitrophota bacterium | reverse complement strand
TTTTTTATGGTTCTTCGAGTTGCTATCACTGGTAAAAAAATCTCACCACCTCTTAATGAAAGTATGGAGATTTTAGGGAAAAAGGAGTGTTTGGAGAGGATAAGAAAAGTTATTTAAAATTAAAAAAGTAATTTTCACCGTAGTTTGGATCTTTATATAAAAAATTTACTCGTAAGGGTTTATTTTTTAATAATTGAAAATAAGGATTTTTTTTGTATTCATATCTAAAAGATTTTCCTTTACTTTTTCCAGCTCCAATGATTTTATCTTTATAAATACTTTTTAATTTTCCATTTGGTACCGAGATTAAGATGACAGCAATAATTTTAAAATTTTCACTTTTATCATCATAGATAATATTTAAAGCATAGGTAAGACATAATTTTTTAATTATTTTTCCGTCTTCATTTACAGTGTAATATATTGGTAAGTTTCCGCTAAAATTTTTCGAAGTATAGCTAGTTTGATTTTCTCCTAAAGGAATTTTTCCTCGATAATCAGAAGAATTGGATATTTTTGCTGTTTTAATGTCAATATGAACAAATGTATCATAAGTTTCAAACATTAGATCTGCTCCAATAGGAGAAGAATTAGGTTTTCCAAATTGATTTAATAACCAAAAATAAACTCTTTCGGCGCCTCTGGCAAAATCTGAATTTTGTCTTTTTTTATCAGTTCTTTTAAATACATAGATCCAATCAACTTTTATTTTATCTTTTGAATTTAAAGCATCAACCATTTTAGATAAATCTTGTTTTAGAGTAAAGATTAATTGATTAAAATAATGGTATTCTTTTTGTTCAATTTCTATTAATAAAGACTTATTCATAGTTTAATCTATTTTTATAATTTTAATTTTTCCACACCTTTTTTTCATTATTTTAGCATACTCCTCTTTAATATCAATTAAAATAGATTTTCTTTCTAATTCTTTTGCTACTTTTCCAGTTGTCCCAGAGCCGGCAAATGGATCAAGAACAATACCATTTTTGGGGCAACAAACCTCAATTATTTTTCTTGGTAGTTCTTCTGGAAAAACAGCAAAATGCGCTTCTTTTAATTTTGCCGGAGATATGGACCAGACATTTCCAGGATTTTTCCCATTCGGATTATATTTCACTGTTTGTAAGACATAATGTTGTTCTGTCATAATCTTATCGTATTTATTATCAAATTGTAAAATTTTTTTTAATCTTATCCAATCTTCAGGAGAGGGAAGACTCCTTCCATGATCTAATCTAAACCAATGGCTAGCCGTATCTTTTTTCCCCATAATTTTATCTATTTCTTTAGCGCTAATTCCTTTTAATTTTCTCCAAATTCTTAAATAGTTGATAATTTCTATTTCCAGTTCGTGAGATATTTTATACTTTCTTTGTTTTGTATAATATTCTCCGTATAAAATTTTTCTGGCTCCAGGAGATGCTCCTCTGTTATTTTCGTGACCAATAAACTTACTAGAAGTTGACCCATTTTTATTAATAAGAAGTTTATCCTTAATTTTAAGATATTCTTCTTCTGATAAAGTTAATGGTAAATTAATTTCAAATTTAGTTTTATGAGGAATTCGAACAGGGTCTAAATTAAAATAATAATCATAAGTATAGTATTTACCACTATTCTTGACAAAAAATATTATTGGTTCCCAGATATCATTAAATCTGTCTTTAATTGATGTGGGCATAGGATTGGGAGACTTATGCCAAACTATAACATTTCTCACTAACCAGCCATTTTTTTGCATTTCTATTGCTAATCTAAAGGGAATTAATTGTTGGTTTTTGTTTATATATTTATCCCCTATATTTAAGAAATATGAACCAGAATCTTTTAATACTCGTCGTAGTTCATTAGCAACCTCTAACATTTTTATTATATATTCATCGGGTGTAGATTCCTGGCCAATTTCTCCTTTAATTCCGTAGTTTCTTTGTTGATAATAAGGAGGTGAAGTGATTATTAAATCAATACTTTTATCAGGAATTTTTTTTAATGCTTTAATAACATCACCAATAAAAACTATTGGTTCAATAGATTGGGGTAGTTGAATAAATTGGTTATTTATAAAGATATTTTTTGCTAATTTTTCTTGTTTTTCTTCTTTTATATTTCGAATTATACTTATTACTTTTCCTCGAATTTCTATATCGTTTGTAAATATTGGAAGAAGTGATTGATTAGCTGGTTGAAGCCTTATTCTATCTTTTTCCCGATAAAACTTTTTTAATGTTGCTTCATTTTTATTTATTATTGCTACTACCGTTTCTCCATTTTCTGCTGTTTCTTGTTTTTTTATCAAAACAATATCACCATCAAAAATTCCCTCTTCAATCATACTATTTCCTTTTACTTTTAAAGCAAAAACATCATTTTTGTATTTTTGTAGTAGTTGTTGACTAACCTCAATAGTTTCTGGATTTTCAATGGCTTCAATTGGTTGTCCAGCAGCAATATATCCTAAAAGAGGAATTTCTATTATTTGACTGTCTTTGTTTAAGGGTTTAATGCTTCTTGCTTTATTTTCTTCTTTTTTAAGATAACCTTTGTTTTTTAATGTTTCAATATATTGGTGAATGGTTGAAATTGCTTTTAAGCGAAAGTGTTTGGCAATTTCTTCTAAAGATGGAGCGTAATCGTGTTTTTTAGTATAATTAATAATAAAATTTAGTATTTTCTTTTGTTTTGGAGTAAGAGATTGTTTTAACATTTTATTATATGATATACCGAAAAAAATACGAAAGTCAAG
>JAMWCT010000170.1 GCA_023819525.1 Candidatus Omnitrophota bacterium | reverse complement strand
ATATAATTTCTACTGACAGAGATTTTTCGTAACTCGTCAAAACTTCTCCCATCTGCTCTCATATTTTTAACCTCCATAATTATAAATCTTCATAAAAATTCTTTCCTTTTGAATCTATTGCAACAATTAACGGAAAATCTTTAACTTCTAATCTATATATAGCCTCTGCGCCTAATTGCCTAAAAGCAACTAATTTTTTTGATAAAACACGTTTTGCTAATAAAGCACCGCAGCCAGCAGGTGCAATAAAATATACAGCCTTATATTTTTTAATAAGCTGGCGCACCTTTGTAGAACGTCCTCCTTTACCAATCATTGCTGCTAAACCATTCGCTAAAAGAGGTTCAACAAATTCATCCATCCTGTTAGAAGTTGTTGGCCCACAGGAACCAATAATTTTTCCTTTTGGTGTAGCGGTTGGGCCACAATAATAAATAATCTGATTTTTTATTTGGAAAGGCAATTTTTTGTTCTTTTTTATTAAATCAACTAATTTTTTATGTGCTTGATCCCTTGCGGTATAAATTATCCCAGAAAATAAAATTTCTTCACCCGCATTTAGTTTTTTAAAATCTAAATTCTCCACTTTAGATTATACCCTTCCTAAATATTCTCCTGTAGTTGTATCAATTTCTATAATATCTCCTTCTTTAATAAAAAGTGGGACATTAATTTTTAGGCCTGTCTCTAAAGTAACTTGTTTTTTTGCAGAACCAACAGTGTCGCCTTTTATCCCTACCGGAGCCTCAACAACTTTTAAACACACTTTCAAAGGCACTTCTAACGAGATTGGCCTATTTTTATAAACCAAAAGATTTACTTCTAAATTTTCTTTTAAATAATTTTTCAGTTCCCCTACTGTTTCAGTTGCTAAAGTAATAGTCTCATAAGTTTCTGTATCCATAAAATGAAATCCTAAATTATCTTGATAAAGATACTGAGCTTTTTGCTTTTCAATTTTTGCCTCTTCAATAATTGCATCGGGATTATAGCGCTTCTTTATAATTGTAGACTCAAGTAAATGTTTTAAATAAAGCTGATAACAAGCCTGATAATTTCCTGGGGTGCGGTGCTCAATATCCACAACCATATAAATTTGACCACCTTCGTCGATAAACATCCCTTTTTTTACATCAGAAACACGCATAAACAAACCTCCTTATCTATTGTTAGTTAAAATTAACTATTTTTACACTTGCGCTACGGAGAGCATGACAACTAATATTTAATCCTACAGGCAATCCTGCAATATGTGTCGGCGCAAGCTTTATTTTTACTGCTAAAGCAGTGCATTTTCCACCTAAACCCATAGGTCCTATATTTAATGCATTTATTTTTTTAAGCAAGCGTTTTTCTATTTTATCTAACATTTTGTCTTTATTTGGCTTAATTAAGTTAGAAAGCAATGCTTTTTTTGCTAAAAGTAATGCATAGTCTGATGTTCCTCCAATTCCAACCCCAACTATAAATGGTGGACAAGCTTGAGGCCCTGCTTTTTTTACACTTTCAATAACAAAATCTTCTATATCATCTATTTTTGCAGTTGGATTGAACATCCTCAAAGCCGATTTATTTTCACTTCCAAAACCTTTAGGCAAAATACTTATGCGTAAACCTTTAATCTTAGAATTAAACTCTATATGAATTATCCCACCTCTATAAGATGGTTTTTCTCTTTTTAGTGGTTCTACTATAGAGGCACGCAAATAATTTTTTTTATAGCTACTTGCAACACTTTTTTTTATAGTATCAATTAATGAATATGTAATGCTTTCATTTTTGCCTACCTCTATAAATATCAAAGCCAAACCTGTATCTTGACAAATAGCAAGACTTTCTTTCTTAGCGATTTTAGCGTTTTCTAAAATCCAAAATAAAGCCTGTTTTGCTTTTTTATCTTTTTCTTTTAAATAGGCATTTTTTAAAAGAAATAAAACATCTTCTCTTAAGGAAAAATTTGCTTCTGCTACTAAATTTTCAATCTTTTTAGCCAAGTTGTAGTTCATTTTATTCCCAAAAACTTATGCAATTGAGCAATCACCTTACTTTTTATCCCTTCTTCTAAACAAATCTTTTGGTATAACTTTAATTTCTCCTCAACTGTATCTTCAAAAGGATGTTGCGGTTGTAACACAAAAAATATACTAGAAGCCATTTCTTTAATAATTGCTATTGATGTTAAGATGTCTTTTATTTCTGTAGACCCACAAACTACTGCTTTAACAAACACCTCTTTTTTTAAAGCTATTTCTAAAAATTTCTTATGCTCTCTCCAAAAATCTCTTTCTCCTGTTGAAGATGGCAATTTGAAATCCATTGCAATAATATCAACAAAATCAATAATTCTTTTTAAATTTTCAAACAATATTCCATTGGTTTCTAAATAAATAATTTTCTTCTTTGTTTTTAAAAAGCAAAGAACTTCTTCTAAAAAATCTAACTGCAATAGGGGTTCGCCACCTGTTAACGATATAGAATGATAATTATCAAATGAAAAAATTCTTTCTAACACCTCCTCTAGATCCATTTCTTGATAAAAATCTAAATGTGTATCGCAAAACTTGCAGTTTAAATTACAACCATAGAAACGCAAAAAAACTTGGCTTACCCCCTGATAAATCCCTTCGCCTTGAATACTTTTAAAAATCTCAGCAATTTTAGCTTTTATCTTGCGCATTATTTGTTTATAAAATTAAGCAATTAATGGATCAATTATACCCAATTCTTTAAATCCTTTTATTCTAAATCTACAACTAT
>JAMWCT010000030.1 GCA_023819525.1 Candidatus Omnitrophota bacterium | reverse complement strand
TGATCTGGTTTGAGTACCTCAAGGAGTTACCCAGTGGTGATTCAGTTGTCAAAGAACTGTCAAGGCTGCTTATCGCAGCTTAATAACACTCAGTCAAGGTGAGTAATAATCTATTTTAGATATATGAATACAGATTATTTCTTTTTTGCCTTCAATAACATGTCAGCAATATATTTAGCTATAAATATTGCTTATTATATGTCAATGCGTTCAACAAAGCGAAATTTTCTCTTTTTGGTTATATTAATGTATCTTATTGTTATTTATATAGTTATTCTAATCTGTGGACTTTTAGGCAAATTAACGCCATTAAGTATATGTATTATATTATTTATTTTAAGCGGACTAACATTATTTTTGAATAAAAAATTTTATAAAATATCTTTTAATGATAAAATTTACCAAACCACACCAAAAAGCCTCCATAATAATTATTATTTTGTAATCTCTTTTTGTGTTTTTATTGGGGTTATAATTTTATGGTTGTATAATACCATTTTAGAAGGCTCTCGATTTTCATGGGATGACTTTACTTATCATGCATCAATTCCCACTCATTGGCTTTTAAAAGAAAAAATATTTTTTGTCCCCTACCCATATCAAACCTATTATCCTTTTAATGCTGAAATTATTTCACTGTGGTTTATGCTCCCTTTCCGTTCTGATACATTTGTAAGTATCTCGGGCTTGTGTTTTTGTCTTCTTGCAATAATCAGCATGTTTCAACTAATGAAAGCATGCGGATGCTCAATGATAACCTCCTATTTTACAGTAGCATTATTTCTTTTATCTCCGAGCATACAAAAAACTGCACAAACATTTTCAGCTAACGATTTAGCTGCTCCAGCAATGCTACTTGCCGCCATGGTTTTTTTGTTGCCAAAACCCTTTTTAAGAAAAGCAGATAATTTTCTTGATGCATTTTGCTGTGGAATATGTGCAGGATTTGCAGCGGGAATAAAAATTTCTTTTATCCCGGCCATAATCATTGTTGGCTGCGCTTTCTTTATGGTTCGCTATTTTCTTTTTTCATCCAAAGACACTATAAGTTGCATAACATTATTTTTAATCGGAATAATAGGAACAACATGTTTTTGGTATGTTCGAAATATTATTTTGACAGGTAATCCTCTTTTTCCTGCACAATGGCTCTTTTTTGACGGGCCTCTTAATTCGAGTCTTTTAAACCGTTCAAAACTTATATGGTGGTTTTTAAAAAAACCACTATCATTAAAACAAAATCTTTATATTGTAAAAAGTCTTTTTGATTGGCCAGTTATATTAGGCATGATTGCGATATTCGGATATGCAGGATGGATTTATATATTTTGTTTTCGAAAAAAAACTGCGCTGCTCTCCTACCAAAAAAGCTCATTACTCATTATTTTATGTTCAGGACTTATAATGTTATTTCTTTTTCCTTTCATGCCTTTTTCTGGAACTCATGAAGAACCTCATGGCTGGTTAATAGTTGAAAACCGCTATATCGTTTTTTCTTTTATCGGTGGACTCATTCTTTGGGGGGCATTTGTTGAACGACTTAATCTTGTTCATTTTTTACCTGGATTAATATGGTATGTTCTATTTGTCTTTGTTATAATAACTACATATAGTTCCTTTGAACTTATTATAATATGTATTGGATGTATTGGTTGTTTTATATTATTGCAATTGTTAAAATTCGTAAAAAGTATTGAAATAAGAAAATATCATATATCATTAATCGCATATTTATTTATTTTCACAATACTATTAATATATCCTCTTAAAAAAAGGAGTACCGAAATGCATCTACAAAGTTGGGGTGAAGGACTTACTATAGGTGACTTTCAAGTCCCATCACCATGCAAAGCGTGGATTGAATTAGAAAAATTACCACATGGTTCTCGAATAGGATTTTTTGCCTTTAGCACGACCGGCAATCTTCATTATTACCCTTCTTTCGGCCGCAAGTTTCAACATATACCTGTTCCATTAAGAAATAATGGTTCTCGAGAACAACCCCTGCACATATCCTGGGACTGGTGGGGACAAAAAGATAGAGAAACTAATGTTACAAAGGATGAGTTGACTTTTAATCTTATGAAGGAGTCAATAGATTATATTATTTTAAGCAAGGGGATTTTAAAAGGAAAATGGCCACATCAAGCACAATATTTCGAAAAAACAGAGAGATTTAGAAAAATTTTTGATAATGGACAGGCACAGATTTGGAAGCTAAACAATCCTTATTGAAAAGGATGTTATTTAATGAAAAAAACATTTTTATTTATTTTTTTATTAATAATAGCTTTTTTTTTATTAGATCGCCTTGAAAAAGATAAAAAGACGGATAAAAATACGAAACTTGTAAAAGGGAGATGGCATGTTCTGCGCAAAGATGTTGAGAAAAAAACTTTGCATGAAAAAGAATATGAAAAATTAATAGGTCTTGGCTATCTTGAGGGATATAAACAGGCAACAGCTTTTCAAGGAGTAACGACATACAAAAAAGGATTAGCTTATGAAGGATTAAATTTTTTTGTTTCAGGTCATGCCCCCCAAGCAATTCTTATGGATATGAATGGGAATATTATGCATACATGGCAGTGCGACCCGGCATTTAAAATATGGCATGATGCTCCACAAAACGATCCGGGAAGCCATTATTGGCGAAGGGCATACCTTTTTAAAAATGGAGATATTTTAGCAATTTATGAAGGTATTGGAATGATAAAACTAGATAAAAATTCTCAAATAATCTGGAAATACAGATCAGCACACGCTCCACATCATGATATGGAAGTACTCGATAATGGAACAATTTACGTACTAACCAGGGGATGGAAAAAAATTCCTCATATAAGTACAAAAGATATTTTAGAAGAATATATCACAATTCTAAATGCCGATGGGAAACTGATAAAAGAATATTCTTTAATTGATATTATTGAGCACTCTCAATATGCACGTATGCTTAAAAATGATGCTTCGGTTAAAATTGGGGGTTTTTATGGTCACATACTTCATTCAAATACAATTGAAGTCTTTAATGGCTCGTTGGAACATTTTTCTCCTTTATTTAAAAAGGGCAATGTTTTGATTTCGTTTTTAATAAATCATACAATTTGTATTATAGATTTGAACATAGAGCAGGTAGTATGGGCCCTTGGAAATGGTTTGTGGAGGCATCAACACCAGCCAACCCTTTTAGATAACGGACATATGCTTATTTTTGACAATAAAGATACAGACAATGGATCGGCTATAAAAGAGTTTGACCCTTTTACACAAAAGATATTTTGGATTTATAAAGGAACATCGCAGCATCCTTTTTATTCAGAAACATGTGGTTCGATACAGAAACTTCAAAACAATAATATATTGATTACCGAGACAGATAATGGGCGTGCTTTTGAAATCACTCAAGAAGGAATCATTGTATGGGAATATATCAATCCATATCGGAGTGGTAAAAACAAGGAACTTATAGCATCACTTTTTGAAATGATACGCTTCAATTATGAGGAGATACATTTGGGAGAAGGTTAAGAGATCTTAATTGCTGTTCAATCGTTGGTCTTATATTGTTCTTAAAATTTTTATAGGATAGTCCACCCAACATATAAAGTATGTTTTCTACCACTGATGCATAATTAAAATTTTTTTTTATAAAAAAACAATAGTACATCTTATCATAATAATATTCAAAATTTTTACCTATATACATAAAACGATAAAATTTTTCTTTTTTTATTTTCTTTATTTCATCACAATTATAAACAGGAAGCAATATAATGTTATAATTATCATCATCAAGCCCTTTAACAATATTATGAATCATACCTTGCCATGTTTTCTGTTGTGCATCTTTATTTTCCTCTTTTGCATAGTCAATAATATTATAAAGATCCCACATATAATTTATTAAGACAATATCAGGTGATAATTTTTTCACATCTTCTGATGTAATTATTTTTTTTGTATAAGCGGGGGTATTAAGTCCAAATGCATCAATTGTTTCCCATTTCGTATAATATGGAACAATACCTGCTTCCGTGGTCAAAAATAAAGCCTTAGGTATTGATTTTGAAAAATAAAAAGCTACTTTATAGATATTTTCATATTGTGAAAGCCATATTTGCCCAATTGCTTTATAGAAATAAGGAGTTGAATAAATTATAAGAGAAGTTAATGAAAAAAAAATAATTTTTTTTAAAAAATATTTTTTCCAAATTAATACTAAAATTATAAAATTAATAATAACAAAAGGATGTTGAAAACGATTACAAACATTTTGTAATAGTGTTATTTTAGAATAAAACAAAAATGGAAAAACAAAATATAAAATTAAAAATGCAATTTCATTTTTATTTATATTTATTTTATTTTTTAATAAATAAATATAATTTATTAATATTATTATAAAAAAAGGCAAATTAAAAATAATATTTTCTATAAAACTTTCCTTATTTATAATTTTATTATAATATTTAATATAAAAAGGCAATGGGAATAAATATCCGAAGTATTTAAAACGCCAAATAAAATAAATTATTCCGGGTAAAAGAAAAAATAAAGCAAATTTAAAAACAATTTTTGATATTTTTATTCTTTTTTTAAAAAAAACATTTGCAATGACTGGAAGTACCAAAGCAAAACCATCTGGACGTATAAGACATGTTAAAAATGCTAATATAAAAACATAGTTTATTTTATTTTTAATTTCAAAATAAAAACAAAGCAAAATGCTTAATCCAAAAAATAATGTTGAAAAGCCTAGTAGTGCTGATAAGTTTGTTTTAAACATTAAGAAAAAAATAATAAGTAAAAAAAATAAAACTCTTTTTTTAGTCTCTAAAAGTTTATATATAATATATGCTGTTGCAAGAAGCGAAATATAGGATATAAAAAGTGATCCTGCCCATGTTTTGATTCCGAATTTGTTTAAAACTGCAAGTATTATCATCCAAAGAAAGTCTGTTGCACCTTCAACCGGCAGCTTTCCATAATTGTAAGCAATTACACCTGTTTCAGCAAAAATTTCTGCGTAACGAAATAAAATCAGTGCATCGTCGGCAGGAAAAGTTTTTGAAGGGAGATAAATAAATAATCCTATGCTTAATCCAATTATTAAAATTATTAAAATGATCTCAAAAAAAAATATATTTTTATTCATAAACAATAAAAGGAAATTCAATAACCTCCAGAAAAGCCGGAGGCTTGTACTGTGAACCGCTCAAAGCGGTTTGAAACCCTTTACCCCCCCATGGTGGCGTTATTTAAATAACTTCAACTGGCCTATTTGCGGCAATCTTCTGATCCCTGCTTCTGTATATATCGCCGTACTACCTTCTCATCTTTTCCTGCCGTCGATACATAATACTCGCCTGCCCAAAAATTTTCCCCTATAAAATTCTTCCGGAGATACTTATAATCCCACACCGTATGGTTTAGACTTTCATTCTGATCCATCGATAGTCTCCTTTCTGCGGGCCTCGGCGGTTCACAGATCGAAGATTATCTTTCCTGACTCCCGGATCTGTCAAACTTTGGGCCCCCCAGGCAAAACCGGAGGGTTACCTATGATTAATTAATTTAACTAATTACTGGCGCAGTGCAATTTAAGATTTAGAAAAATTTTTAAACCATTCATTACCTTTTAAAACTTCTTCAATCTTTTCCCCCATTACAATGGGTATATTATACTGATTTTTGAAAGGTTTTTTTGCAAGCCCCTTTTTTTCAAGAAAAAGTATCCCAGGTAAATAATATGTGGGTAGATACATCTGTTTAATATAAAAATTTTTACTAAGCTCATCAATAACAATACCCTTCATTAATGTACATAAAAGAATAACATCGGGTTCACGATTAACAATCCAAGTTGCAGCATCTTGCCCGTTACAATAAAAATATTCGGATGGGTAAAAATATTGTATAATAGTCTGAGCTATTTTTCTGTATGTGTTAAATATTTTACTTGACTTGTTTTGAACACAAAAAATTGTTCTACCTATGACCTTCTCAGTCAAGCCATTTGAATCAATAAAAAAATAGCTGTTACCAGCATTATAAGGAAGCCTTCCCATTTGATCGTAAACAAATGTGGTACCTGGTAAATAATTATCTTTAATGAAAAGTCCAGCAAGAGTTTGAAAATCAAGCACATTTTTATATTCATATCTTGGGTCACGGATTTTCTTTTCCAGCATGGAAATATATGAAAATGGATTTTTAAAAAATGCCTTTACGTTCAAACTTACATAATTTTCATCTTTTTTCCAGACACTCCAATTTGCCGGAGGGAATAACAATATAAATATTGCATATATAATAAAAGCTGCAACAATTGATCTGATGGCCATAATAGAGTGTGGCTGGGGTAATGCTTTTATAGATATTGATAGTGTAAGAATGTAAAAAAGCGGAACAACTGGTACAAAGTGACGATAAAAAGGGAAATAACAAGCTCCCTCAAGTATTATCCAACTAATATTTATAAATATTAAAATAAAAAGAAAAAATGTTTTTTTATCCCAAACACGCTTAATAAAAAAAAATGAAAGAAGCACAGGGATGAAAAAAATATATGCATAATAATCTTTAAAAAAATTAATTGTATATTGCAATCCATAATAATATTTTTTGGGAAAAACTTTATGATAAAAAGAATTGGGCAGTAAATCATGAAAATATATCAGACGCAAATATGTACAAAATGCAATAAATATTAAAAAACATAATAATAGAGTTACTATCTTAAATTTTTTCTCATTTGTATACCAATATAAAAAAAATATCACAAAAAAGGCAATAAATATTGCTTCTGGTCGTGATAGCGCAAAAGCACATAAGAAAAGGAAAAATAACAGGAAAGAATATTTATTTTTCAAAAGAATTAAAATAATACAAAGATAAATAAGTGTGGAAATAGGTGTTTCGAGTCCCATTTGATTTCGCATTATAAATGGAACATTAAGAGCTGTTAAAAATGGTGGAAGGCTTGCAAGATATCTTGAATTTAGAAAACAACCAGAAATTTTATTAATTATGCAAAGTGATAAACAGCCAATCGCAATACCAAGTATTTTTGCTGAAAGTATTACATTACAACCAAATAACTTTAAAAAAACAAGAAGAGATAACCAAATTACTGAACTACATGCTTCAACTTTTTCATCAAAAGGGTTAAATACATATCCCCATCCTTCAGCTATGTTTTCCGCAAAACGAAAATAGATATAAGCATCCTCTTCAATAGGGGTCCAATTAAAAATAGAGAGTATAATATATAATGCTATACAAAAAAATGAAAGGGCATTCATAAGGTTTAATTTTTATGAGCTATTGCTAAAAGTGATATCCCAAGAGGTAAAGGATGGAAAGATTCAAGTGCTTTTACTAATGGAAATAGATATTTAAAATATTTAAAATTAGATTCAGGTACGACTTCACGTTTTAACAATTTGCCATTAAACCACCATCCGAATATACCAATTAAATTAATATATCTTATTTTCATAATAGTATAGCCAGCATTGTTGCATATTTTAACAAGTTGCTTTTTTGAGTATCTACGGACATGCCCAAGTGCTGTATCAAGTTTTCCATAAATTGATTGTAGTGCGGGAACAAGCAAAATAATATGACCTTGATGTTTCAGTGCATTGCGCAAAAAAACTAGGGCTTCAAAATCATTAGCGATATGTTCCAAAACATTAACAATTACAATTGAATCAAATGGATTTATCAAAAATGCTTCTGGACATGGTTCGCCGAGTTTATAAAGCGCATAATCAATATTACATGATAGGGACAAGTTTTTTTTCTTAGCAATAAATTTTAAACAGCCTTCATCGATATCTGAAATGACCAGTTCAGATACATAGCGCGTTAATTGTTCGCTAATGGTTCCTATTCCAGCCCCAACTTCAAGAACTCTTTTGCCAAGATATTGTGAAAACAAAGTAACAATCCATTGATAATACTCCACTACTTCCCGAGCATTACTGATCATGGTTATATTTGTTTGCTGAATTTTTGATGAATGATTAGAAAACCTCTCAATTTTTTTCATGTTTAAATAATATTAAAAATTGCCTCGAAAAACTGGGGGGAGAGAGTGTGGTCGTTTAGCTTCAAATCCAGTTTCATTCATTATAGTAATAAGATCTATTGCGGATCTAATAGAATGATCCATGTTATTATACCAAAACCCACCCGTTCTCCCACAGGCTATAAGATTTTCAATTTCGCTGAGATTTTTCATGTATGTTTGTATCTGTAATCTATAATCTAATCGGTAAACCGGATAAGTATTTTCTATTCGTTCAAAATGGACATCATTGATTGAATTATAATTGCGAATTATGTTTGCATGAATAAGGTTTTGCAGTACTGAGTTCAAAAGTGTTTCTGCTTTGTTCCATACAAAGTCATCTTTGTTGCAAACAAGTTCGGCACAAATACCATAAAATCCTCGAGGTGCTAATAACTCATTAAAACACGTATTAATAGAGGTTCTGCAAAAAACAAAGTCTCGAGAACCAAAATATTCCCACTGCGCGGGGATTGGTGGAGAACCTTCAACAAGCAAATTGCATAATACTGTTGAACAGTATTGAAGACAGGAAGGAGTGACTCCAAGCAATTTTTCAAGTTCATAAGAAGTCCCTGTCCAAAAGATGAAATCACTATCCCATCTTTGTCCATTATTGTCTGTTATATGTGTTATGCGTTTTTTTTCAATAGATATGGTCTTTAACACAACCCCACATATAATCGTTCCTCCATTTTGTTTGATTTTCTCGTGAAGTTTTTTACAAAATTTTTCAATAGGGCCTGTTTTAGGATACAAAAATTTTGTTTTGATATTACGAGTACTCAAAACACCAAGCAATAATTCTATAATACTTGAGGTTTTTACATCTTTATCTATAGTTGCTCTATTAATTCCAGTTTCAGCCCAATCTTTATGGCAATCACGAAGGTCTATTTTTAAAAATTTTTGATTGTACTCCCTAAAAAAATATTCGGTTAATGTTCGTCCATATTTACTTAAAACATATGATTCATAACTTTCATTAGTGATGCGAGGACGGAATACGACATCGCGACATGCCTTCAATTGAATACTTAAGGGGAGTCTAAAGATTGAAGAAAAAGTAAGAGGCCATTCAAAATGTTGATTGCAAAAAAAGACTTTACTATTACGCGAAATAACAAGCAGGTCATCACCCATTATTTCACTAATAAATGTAGCAACAAGAGGATCATCTGTATGGAAGCGGTGAGGTCCAATATCTATGCTCCATCCATTATAATTACAACTGCGTGCAAGACCACCAATTGTATGCTCCTTTTCCAGAATTGTTACTTTATAACCTTTGTGGGATAATAAATATCCTAATGTTAAGCCAGTAACACCAGCGCCTACAATGATAATATTCATGGCGTTTTTACCTTCCACTTTCCCATCCAAACGTCGAATAAACGTCTCATCCCCATTTCACCTTTTGTTTCGAATCGGTTTCGAGAGATATTCAATAAATGTCGTATAATTGAGCAAGGTTGAATAATTATTTTTAATATAATATATTCGAGATATAAAATTTTTCTTATCCATACTAAAAACTTAAAATCGGATCGCCATCTTGGTGTCCAACATATCCCAAGATAGTCTTTAGGCATTTGTATGGAAGGCAATTTTTCAAGTTTTGAACCTGGTATCGGGGAAAATATAAAAATGCTAACATCGTCTAATCCTCTGAATAAGAGTTTTGCTATTAAACGAGCAGTCATTAAAATATCATACGCTTTTTCTTGAGGAGTTCCTATAATGATAAACGCACCTGTTCTGATTTTATTTTTTCGGCACAGCCGTTGGACGGCATAGAGCCTTTCCTCATCAAGGTGCTTATTTAAGCGGTGTCTTATACGAGATGACCCGGATTCCGGGGCCAGGCAAAGATAGGTAAAGCCAGCACGTGCAAGTGCATAAATAACTTCATCATCTATATTTTCCAGCCGTACGCCTGATGGTAGCGTGAAGCGAATTTTAAATGATCTTTTTTCAATAAGGGCACAAATATTGAGAACCCGTTTAGGGTCAGCATTGAAATTGTCATCCTGAATAAAAATATCCTCAACCCCATAATTAGTTTTTAAATATTCAATTTCTGCGATAACCCTTTCAGGGCTACATCCTCTCCATCTTCTCCGGGAGATTAAAGGAGTACTACAAAAAGCACAATTAAAAGGACAGCCTCGAGAGGTAATCATGGGTGCAAACCTGCCCTGAACAGGACTGTGGGTCATGTTTAAAGACCAATATTTTTCTAGGGGCACTAGGTCCCAAGCTGGAAAAGGTAATTCATCTATAGGAACAGTATTTGTTGTTATAAGTTGCTCTATGGTGTCAGCGCAGACGATACCCGAAATATTCTTATAAGAACTTTTGGTAAGCATAGCGCAAAGAAGATCAAAAATTGGTTTTTCACCCTCACCAATAACCGCAAAGTCAATGCCTTTAAGTAAAAAATCTTTATAACAGACGGAAACATGAGGGCCGCCTACTACAATCGGTTTCCTCCATTGTTTTTTTATTTGATGTGCTAGTTCTAAACAAAAACTCGCGGTCATGCCCGAATGCACAGAGATACCAATTAAATAAGCATGTGGATCAATTCGTTCTAAAATTTGTTGATTGAGAAGACCAACTTTTAAAAAATCATTTTTATATGATTCAATTGTACTAGGACTTTCTCCAAAGCAATCGAGTAAATTTACTGTAAAACCTTTTTGACGAAGATATGCTGCTATACTTGCAACACCAATAGGAGGGGATGGGATCGTTCCAAAAATGTCCCCTTTATAAGCTATCATTGGTGGAGAAATAAGCTGAAAATCAGGCATAGGACTATGCTTTATTGACCCTTCCAGCAATCAAAATCCTGATTGGCAAACATGAAAAACACTTTGCACAAATTTGTTCAATCAAAAAAAAGAGGATTCGATTAAAAATGTTTTTCTTTCTGCTTGCAATATAATTGAAAGGTTCTATGGATATGTCTTTAATGAAAGGGCTTAAAAGATTTGAAAGCCTTGATCGAGTATTTGTCCTCAAAGCGCCGCGCTCTTCTGCAGGAATTCGATGGGCAATATATACCAAGGGGTTATTAAGATTCGGTTCTATTAAAAGAAAAGATGCGTGTGGTTTTGCTACTCTCATGATTTCACATAGCACAGCAGTTTGATTTTCCACATGATGCAATGCATCGATTATAACAAAACCATCGCAAGTATTTTCTCGTAAAGGAAGTGATTCAGCAGCTGCTTGCAATAGCAACACATTAAAAATGTTGATTTCTTCCAACATTTTTTGAGCATGCAAAAGAAGCTGATAAGAAATATCTATACCAATAACGGTTTGCGCATAATGACTTAAAAGAGGAAGGTGTATACCTGATCCTGTGCATATATCAAGGATGCATTCCCTTGCTTTTCCTTTGAAAATTCTTTGATATAATTTTTCAAATTGCAGTCGTGCTCGTTCATTGTTAAGAATCAAACGAGGATCATAACGTTCCTCAAAACTACAGGAGCACAGACTTCTCTTTTTATATTCCTCCTGAGAGAGGCGATCGTAGAAAGTTTTTTGAAAGTTTTGGGATGAACTGGGAATTTTACGCATGAAATTCGTCATATTTCGACAAAGCAGTTTTTAATGCATATTTAAGTAGTATGATATTGCAACCACATGAAAAAAAAATTATAAGAAATAATTTCAAATATATATTATAACGACCTGAAGGATCGAGTGTGTTTAATGATAATATCACAGAAAAATAAGTAAACATCACTATAATTAATAAATATTCCTTCCGACGGGCTTGTGAAAACAAAATTAAAAATCCTAAGCCTCCACCAAGCAGCAAGATTCTATGAAGAAATAAAAATTTTTTTCTGTCATCAAAAAACCGGACTGCCTTTTTGGGTAAATCTTGAACAAGCCAAAACTGGTTCCACGTTTTAAAAAGTAAATTCTTTAAAAAGTGAATTGGATGCTTTCTTATATAGTTAAAAGCTTCGATTTTATATGCCTCAGAATATTGATACCAAGAAACCATAAGCGTTCCTTCATTGTTTGTAATAAATTTTTTCCCATCATTTTTACGATATTTTTTTTCGATTGATGGGACATAAATATTATAGTCTGGATTTTTTAATATCTCGAAAAACACATACGGCGTTTTAAGTGGATCGAGTTTTATATTGTTTGCAGCATAAAACGCAATTCCATCTAAACTACCCACAAGAATTGGTTCGCCATATATAGCAAGGTTTCTTGCAAACCAAGGGGAAATAACGCAGTAGGGCACTAAAAGAAAAATAAGCGTATGAAAAAGCTTCTGACGGCCTTTTGCTATATATAGACTTAATGCGGCAATAACAAAAGGTAGTAAAAGCGAAAGACTTCGTTGCAGGGTTAAGCATCCGATTAAAATAGCACTAGCCCATGCCCATCTTGTCCTTCCAGTTTTAGCCCAACATATTAACAAAGCTATAAGTATCGAAAGACCGACAAGATAGTTTGATTCTGTCTGTAAAATTTCTGCGTGAAAGATAAATTCAGGATATATTGCAAAAAAAAGAGCAATGATTATTCCTGCTAGGGGAAGATTCAGCAAAAAACCCATTGCAGCACCTGCTAAAATCATTATTCCGCCAAGAAAAGCTTGCACAAGACGCGGGATGATTGGGTTAATGATAGACCCAGCAATTTTGTATATTATGAAAATAAAAAAGGCTTGCATTGGCGGCGGTACTAACACACCGCCCTGGCTCATTTCGAAATCATCATTAAAACCAGGGAAAAAACCCTTCCCATTGAAAGCATTTTCTGCAGTAGAAACAAAATAATAATATTCATCGGGTAACCAATGATATCCCCGGTTGCACTCGTAAATCCACATCACACGAATCCATATTCCTATAATAGCAATTACACTAATACAGAAAAATGCTATGCTGTTTGAAACTAAATTTTTATTTGCTATATTTAATTTCATTTGAACTCACAAAGCGACAGCCAAAGCCTAAAAGGCAAAATAAATAAAACGCTGAGTTTGCCCAGAAAAAATTATAATTATAATTATTGACATAAGTATACAAATAGTGCGGAATAATAATGGCATTTTCAATAATAAAAAATGGCTATTTTTATTGTAAATATATTTATATGATACAAAATGTAGTACCGGCAGTAGTGTAAGAAAAAATATAGGAGTCCCTTTGTAAAATCCTAAACCACAAAGGAAGGAATTACTCGAGCATCCTACCATATTAAAAATTATATTTTTAAAAGTACTCATATTTTCACATCTAAACAATAACCATCCTATATGTACAATAAAAAAAGTAATGCATATTCGAACCGTTTGGTTTGCGTATAAAAGCCTTTTTTTAAATAACGTTTCTAGCGAGATAAAAATGCTATGATAGATTCCCCACAAAATAAAATTGACTTGTGCTCCATGCCATATGCCAATAATAAGCCATGAAACAAAAAGATTAAAAATATGTTTTGGATGAGAAACCTTATTACCTCCTAATGGGATATAAATATAATCACGCACCCAAAATGATAGGGTTATATGCCATCGTCTCCAAAACTCCCTTAATGATGTACTAAAATATGGCCAAATAAAATTTTCGGGTAGTTTTATCCCCAATAATAGAGCACATCCTCGAGCAATGTCAGTATACCCACTAAAGTCACAATAAATTTGCATGGTAAAAAATAAAGAAGCAATCCATGAAGCGAGTAAACCATATTGTTGAGGTGATTCAAACACTGGATTAACGAACGAAGCCAGATTATCAGCGACAAGGCATTTTTTAAAATAACCATGTAACAAAAGTTCAAGCCCCATATAAAAATATTTTGCATTAAATTTATGCAGATTTTTAAATTGAGGAATAACATCATTAAGCCGGACAATCGGACCTGCCAAAACGTAAGGGAAAAAACATACAGTTAATGCAAATTGCATGAACGAAGGTTTCAGCGAAGTATTTTTATAAAGATCAATAAGGCATCCTGTTGCAATAAACGTAAAAAAGCTTATTCCGGTAATATTATATTGAGAAGGTTCGGGGATAAAAGGGATCGGGATAGAAAACCTTGAAGACAATAAATTGATGATTTTTACAATAAAGCCAACATATTTAAAATAGATAAGAAATAAGATATTAAAAAGGACCCCCCCAATAAGATAAGCTTTTGATTTTGATTTTTTTATTCCTCTTAGAAAAAAAAAATAATCAAAAAATATAATTAAAAATAAAATAGGAATAATTTTGTATTCTATAAATAAAAAAAATAAAATACTAATCAATAAATATATAAATATTATATTATTGTTTTTTTTAAAAATTAATTTAATTGAAAATGATAAAAAAATAAAAATAAAAAAAATAATATTAATCAATTCCATTTTTAACTATTAATATAATTTATAATAATTTTTGCTAAATATTTTGAATAAATTTCGCTTCCCGTTTTTCCCATATGCACTACGTCAATATAATAAGAATCATTTTTTTCTATATTATCGAAAATATTCCTTTCTAAAAATATCATATTGTATGACTCAACAATCCGTTGTACGTGGCAATCGATTTTATTAATTTTAATCCCTTTTCGTCTATTCCATAATGCAAACTCTGGCTCTGGAAATGGTGCCACAACAACCTTCTTACCCTTTTCTTTTGCAAGATATAAAAATCGCTCCAATTGATTATACCCAAATGTTGCTTCATCTGTTTCAGATTCTATATATAACTGTCTAAGTCCATCATTTTGTTCAATCTTTTCAAATATTCTCGGTCGTTGTGCTATATATGGCTCAATCCTATTTGCAGTGTGCCAGTCATGTATAAAATCATGTTTTTTTGTGGATAAAAAATTAAAAATAAAATACCTGAGTACATTATTAAATTTGATTGCTTTGAAAAGTTCACATTCAATACCGCTTATGATATACCATCGATACGGCACTACATAAAACATAAGATCATTTTTATATAATGCACGAAAAAATTCAAAAGTATTCCATCTAATAGCTTTTATTTCATTTGCTTGCTCAGGGCTGATCGATAAATAACGCGGGAAAGAGAAAGTATTGTAGAGATATACAACTAAATGAACATTTTTGTTTAAAAAACAATCTTTATGAAAAGGCAGCTCTATAGCTGACATTCCTAATAAACCGAAGTTTAATGGAATTTTATCAATTTTTTTTATGTTAAATATGTTTCTGACGATGTTTTCATCAATACCTGAGAGAACAGAGCTGCTTCCGATAAAAATGATAAGTTTATCTTTAAGATTCATTTTTTTTACCGTTTGAATTCTGTACAATATTTTTTCGTTTGTAAATAACGGCCCTGGATTTATTCCTGTTCCAGGGGGTAGACAAGAGCAAATTGTCGACATAATAGACTCATTATCAAGTACACAATAATCAATTAGCAACAATAGAAAAATAATGCATAAAAGCTCACAATATATTCTGAATTTTATATTGTTAAGTCTGCAAATTTTCATGCTGTAAAATTATGCAGTTGGGTATTATACTTATGGCAAGGCTCAAAAATAGATATTTGTTTCAAGAACAAAACAAATAATCTGACCAAAGGGTGCATTGCATATGTTCGTTGCTAGACTATAATACTAAATACTATTTCAAGTTTTCTATATCGCAGGCATGAATGTAAAACTGCCACGTTTGATGACCGAAAAATACAAGGAAATACATACAATTATTTAATGCCTCTTCAAAATTTTTTTACAAACAAAATCACCTTTCTAATCCTTAATAATTTTTCTTTATTTTTTTTATAAAAAGAATTAGCTTTTTAATATTTATTTCCAAACCCGTCTAAAGCAATAAAAAATTCACATTGTCCCAAAGTTAGTGGATGACCTGAACTGAGAGGATGTCACATGTCAGGGTGCCTACGATCGGTAACAACTTTTCCCAAAGCCTTTTCCAGCTGTACCCGGGGAACAGCTTATGGATGG
>JAMWCT010000169.1 GCA_023819525.1 Candidatus Omnitrophota bacterium | reverse complement strand
TCTTTGGAGGACCCATTTCTATTCCTCTTAGACTTAGGGCTTCTTTAAACCCTTGAGGAAAATTAAATGACTTCATATCTCTTATAAAGGGCAGTATTGCAAACTGTAGATTATATGCAAGATTTATTCATAATCTTTGTCTAAAAGATAGAATACATTTGGTGCAATCAGTATTCCATGATTGTAATCTGGTTTGTTTTTTTTAAAGGGAATAGCAACTTTGTATTTCTTGTATCAATATTATAAATGTTTTTTTAGAGATTTTACTTTAATCTGCAGTTAAATAATCAAAACACCAATATTTTCTTTTAAAAAGGATTAAGCTTAAAAATAGCTTTTTCTTTTTTATCTTCCGGTATTTTAACTTTTAATATAACCATCCAGAAATTAAGTACTTTTTTAAACCACATACCACGCCTTGGATTAATCACTACATCCTTAATATCATCAATAGTGTAAACAGAGTAAAGCCACTTTATTCTTTCCGGAGTTCCATAGTTTAATATTTGGGTTATAATTAATTCTTTATTTTTCTTTAGGTCAATATCATCAATATCATAAGACCACAAGCAAGAAGCTATGTCTTTTGTTATTTTACTTTTCACTTATTCTGCCTCCAATTTTCTAATATTCTTTCTGATTCTTGCAAAAAATATTTTTTCACTTCAATCCAATCAAATGATTTTAAAAGTTTTATATCTCTTAAATCTGATTCAGCTTCAGCATCTTCGAAATAAGTAAGTGACTGGAGTGCTAGATATTCGTTAAAGCCTGGATATTTCTCCTTGGCAATTTTAAATATATTCTCCAGCCCCAATTTTTTTATTAAGAAATACATATCGATAAAATCACGTTTTGCACCTCTTTGAATAATAGCAATCACTTTCATCGCAGCGATATCTTCAATTGATGCAAGATCTAAATACTGGCTTTTTAAAATATTTCCAATAATTTTATAAGGATAATAAAAAAAACTTACTATTATATTATTTATTTCAACAATTAATGTATCATCATCTCTAATAGTTGAAAGTAAAAATTTCTTACTATTACACTTTTGCAATTTTTCATAAATTGATAGGGGATAAAAATTTTTATTAGTGTAAAAGTCAAAATCAATAGATGTTCGGTGTTTAATTTGTAGAGCAAGAGCCGTTCCCCCAGCCAGATAAAAATTATATTCTCTTAAAAATACAAAATTTGGCAGGATTTCTTGCTGTTCATTAGTTAAAACTTCGAAAAATATTTCTTCCACAATTAAATTATAAAACAAAAGAATTTCTAACTCAAATACTTAAGATTTTTGATAGTGTCAAGTGTTTTGTGTAATTTCTTTTAATTCTTTTATAGGCTTAATCTTTCAGCTTTTATTAATACCTGATATTACTCCAAATATAATCCTATTTACACTGGCACTGTTTTAAAAGCAGACCATAGGCCTTGACTTATTCTTCTTGTTTCTCTAAAGGAACGCGCAATTATATTTGTTGTTCTTATCTTTGACATAATATCTTTATCAAAGTAAAAGATTGTAAGCATATCCTCAATGTCTTTAGAAAGACACTCTACTGCCTTGGGATCTTTATCCTCGTAGTCTATGACCCAGTTTTTAAAGGCAGTTTTAGCATCTTTTCTTGTATCTGCAAGTTAAATCTTTTTTGCAGAATCCATTACTTCTTTTGTGACTTTCTTTTGAAGCTTTGAAGCTATGTTTGCTAGTTTATGCATCCAACAACGCTGTTTTGGATTGTATGGATATACAATATCAACAGCACGCCTAAGTGATGTTGAGCCGTCAAATACAATAAGATCTAAGATCTTTCCATGTAGGCCTCTTCTATAAAGATTGTCTACAAAGACATACCAACTATCTTTAAGATTCAGAAGGTGCAAGTCTAAATGATATTATTTCTTTAACACCATCTTTTGTTATACCGCAGGCAACAAGAACTGTTTTTTTAACAACACCACAAAGTGTCTTTACCTTAAGGGTAATCCCATCTAAAAACAGGTATTTGTAGCTGTCCTCTATAGCTTTTCTGTGAAAGACCTCTACTGCAGCATCTAAGGATTTTGCAATATTTGATACGATAGTTGCACTTACCTTGTATCCCAGAACTACTTCAAGCACTTCTCCCATCTTTCTTGTGGATAGCCCTGATAGAAATGCGTCTTTTATTAGATCAAGAAGCGCTACTTCTTTTCTTCTGTATTTCTTAAATATGCTAAATTTAATATTTGCTAGCCTGTTTCTTGGAACTTTAATGTTTTCAATTAGTCCCAGGCTTGACTCAATGCTTTTTACATAGAAGCCGTTTCTATAGCCAAGGCAGGAGACCTTTCTTGCATGCCTTGGTGTAGCAAGTGCTCTTGTCTGTTCTTCAGTCTTTACTTCCTTCCATAAATCAGTTAATCCTAGGGATGTTAATTGTTTAATGGTGTACTCCTTTCACTTATTTAATTGGTTATTAATTATTTGAAAGAGTACGCCAATTCTTTTTTATTTTAAAGATTTTTACACAATTAATTTTACATTATCTTTTTTTTACATAGGGAATTTTTTTTAAAAAATATAAAGTATTTTTATTAAAATCTTAATAATTATATAAATATAATAAAAGAGATCCCTAAAGTCATTAAAACTAATGGATAAAATGCATGCATTATTGTAAAGCATTTAAAAAGCAAGTGATTTACAATTTGAAATTAAACTAATTACAAAATGCTTGCAATTAATAATTTGTATCCTAAGAAATTTAATGACTTATCTATTAAAA
>JAMWCT010000168.1 GCA_023819525.1 Candidatus Omnitrophota bacterium | reverse complement strand
GCTCTCAAGGTCAGCCTTCAAAAACTGCTGAAAAGATACCCTTAGAATGGTGTTATCAAGATGGAGTAAGACTTGATTTTTCATATAAAGATAAAGCTGAGGTAATTACAGATATTGATTTAAAAGGGGCTTTAGAGAAGATAAATTATAAGTTAAAGCCATTAGATATTGTTCTTTTATATACAGGTAGAGATAAATTTTTTGGAAGCCAAAAATATTTTAGTGATTATCCTGGCATAGATATTTCAGCTATAGATTTTTTGCTAGATAATGGAATAAAAATTTTTGGTGTGGACACTATGGGCATAGACCGACCTTATAAATTTATGCTTAAAGAATTTTTAGAAAAAAAAGATCCAAATAAATTATATCCTGCGCATTTTTATGGAAGAAAGAGAGAGTTTATTCATATAGAACGTTTAGCAAATTTAGATAAATTGCCAGATTTTGGATTTAAGGTTATTTGTTTTCCGGTAAAGATTAAACAAACAGGTGCAGCTTGGGCAAGGGTTGTAGCCATTATTTAAATTTTAAAAAAGGAGGGGTATGGGGCATACTTGTAATTCTATTATAATTAATGCACCGTATGAGAAAGTTTTTGATATTTCAAATGATATTAGTCGTTGGACGCAACTTTTTGGAGGAGAGTATAAGGAAGCAAAAATTTTAAAAAAAGAGGGGAATAAAATTACTTTTAAACTTACGGACGATGAAGATAGAAGTTGGCAATCCTGGCGACTTCTATTTAAAGAACACTACTTTGCGTATGCTGAAAGAGAAGAACCAAAATTTCCATTTAAATTTATGAAAATAATTTGGCTTTATACGCCACGCCCGGAAGGCATTGAGATGGTTTGGATACAGCATTTTGAAATGGACAAGAAGGCAAAATTTACTGACGAGCAAGTAGAAGGCTTTATCAACCAACACTCAAAAGAAAACCTTAAAATTTTTAAAGAGGTTATTGAAAAGGAAGCGAACCAAACAAAATAGTTCATTTAAGTTATAGTATTTGTTTAGCCCCTAGAGAGGAAAAGTGAGTATTTTGTAAGGAGTTATGTAATTTTTTTCCTTTGGACATTCACAAAAACGCTTGGAAAATCTATATTTCTTTAGAGAGCTAAACATTTACAAGTTGTAAGTTAAATTCTGACTTATCGAGTTATGCATAACACGATAAGAAATATTCCAAAAATATTCAAAGCTTTTGCTTCAGAAAAAAGGATAGCGATTTTGGAGCTGTTACTTAAAAATAAAAAAGGACTTGCATTTAGTCAGATGTCACAAAAATTAAAAATTAATATTCCTACGCTTGAAAGGCACGCACTTTTATTAAGAGAAGTGGGTTTATTAGAAAGTAAGCGATATAAAAATAAGATGGTTTATAAAATTATAAGCAGCAAAGTAGATTTTGTAGATAAGTTTATTACTTTAGCCAAGGTGTATAACTTATAAAGTTATGCATAACACGATAAGTCTAAATAAGAATTGTTGTTGGTTGTGGAATGGTATAGGATTGTTAAGAAGCAATGAGGAAATTTGTATTTTTTATTTTGTGCTTAGAGGGCGCTATTTTATCATTTAATGTTTCAGCTGCATCAGCCTTAGTTCCATCTATTGCAAAAGATTTTAGGGTGGAGGCATTTTTAGTTGGAAAAATTATCTGGCTTTATATGCTACCCTATGGGGTAGCTGCTCTTTTTTATGGACCATTAGTAAGGGTTTTTAATATCAAATTTATAGAAGTGAGTTGTTTTTTTTGTTTTTTGTTAGCAAATTTATTGGTGGCTATCTCAAAAAATATCTTTACACTTTATTTAGCACGCTTTTTTATGGGGGTTTTTGGGGCATCTGTTATACCTTTGGTTTTAATTTTGATTGCCAATAATGTTGAAAGCAAAAAGCGTGGAAAATTAGTTGGTATATTTTTTGCTTCCACATTTTTTTCTTCATTGTTAGGGCTTCTTCTAAGTGGATTAATTTTTTGGCGTTTTATTTTTTTAATACCAGCAATTTTAGGTTTTTTACTTTTGATAATTATGGTATTTTATTTTCCAAATTTTAATTTAAAAAAAGAGACTTTTAAAATTAGATATTTAGAGGCGTTTAAAGATAAAAAAATGCTTTCTATTTTTATTTATATATTTTTAATAAGTCTACTTTATCATGGTTTACAACAGTGGTTAGGAGTTTATTTTTCAAAAAGATTTAATTTTGCTCAACCAACTATTAGTTTTCTTATTACTTTAACCAGTTTAAGTGGAATTTTTGGTGAGATAATTGGTGGTTGGTTTTCTGATAAATTAGGGCGCCTGCTAACTATAAATTTAGGTATTAGCCTGATGATGTTAAGTGTTTTTTTACTCATATTTAAAATGCCTCTCGTTATATTAGCAATTATTTTAATTGTTTGGGGACTGGGTTGGACTTTTAATCATGCGGGATTATCCACAATTTTAACAGACCTACCAAAAAATTTGTTAAATGAAGCAGCAAGTCTAAATAGTAGTGTAAGATTTTTTTCTGGTGGATTAGGGGTGTTTGTTTTTGGTTTAATTAATAGAAAAAATTTTTTGTTAGGTTTATGCACCTTGGGGATTTTACTTTTTATTTTAAGATTAGTTACAAGATATTTTTTAAAAGAGGAGGGGACAAATGTCTTCTAAATTAAAGGATAAAATTGCAATTGTTACCGGTGCAAGTCGTGGTATAGGAAAGGCTTTAGCTTTGACCTGTGCAAGTTTAGGAATAAATTTAAGCATAGCGGCAAGAGGGAAGGAACAGCTTGATATTACCGCAAAAGAAATA
>JAMWCT010000167.1:1262-2809 GCA_023819525.1 Candidatus Omnitrophota bacterium | reverse complement strand
AGCATTGGCATTGAGATAAAAAAATCATTAGTACCAATTATAAAAGAAAAATTAGGTTTTAATAGTAAACAAGGAAATTTACTTTTAGATAAAGATGATAAATTAGAAGTAATTTATCGTAAACCGGGAAAATATGGACCTATCAGCTGAAATAAAAGGAATAAAATATAAACCGCTTCTCTGTCGAGATTTAGAAGTTTTTGAATTTAAAGATTTAGAAAGGGCTTTAAGTTATTGCACTTCTTTTATATTAAACATCGATAAAGGAAATAAAGTTGCGATTAGTTGGTGGGTTTCGGCTAAACGTACTCGTTCATATCCTTACGCTAGAGTTTATGATACCCTGGGCTTTGCAGGAAAGAAAATAACTATAATTCCGATTGTTAAAGATGAGGGGAAAGAAGGCGATAGAGATTTTTTACAATGGGATACAGTTTCATTAATGAGCTTACTTGGAGTTTATGTTATTGTTGCTTATTATAATAATGCAGAAAGAAGCAAAAGATACGTACACAAAATAACAAAACAACGTTTTGACATTGATTATGTTAAGGAGCAAGTTAAAAACATCCTTTCATATCAATCAGACGCTTTACATTGGAACATAGAACATATTGATAAAGTTGGGCAAATCGGACAAAAAGCATTAGAATCTTATGAAAGGATTTCTAAAAAATTAAAGGTTAAAATGCATTCTCGGCAAAGCGCAGAAAAAAGAATAACCAAATTATTGAAAGGCAAAGATGAATTTATAAAATTATCTCGAACATTAGCAGAAAAAGCACAAAAAAGAGAAAAATTAACTGTTCAGCCAAAAGAAAATTTAGCAGGTACAAAAGAAATAATTACAATACAAAATTATTTAGGTGGATATTATTATTTTACTTGCGATGAAGTTGAAATTAAAGGAAATAATATTTTCCTCATTGAAGGAAAACATAGCAAAACTAATTCCTTACCATCACTAGAAGATATAAAAGATGGATTGCTGAAAATGATTTTATTTACCAATCTTGAAGATATAAAAGTTGATCACAAGAAATATAACTCCATAGCAGTATTAAAATTAACGGTCGAAAATCATTTTGACGAAAATCGACTTTCTCCATCTCAAAAAGAAATTTTAAAACTTTTGCGGAAAAAGGCAAAAGTCAATAATTTTAGGATTTTATTATCATGAGAAATTTGTTTACTATTTCAATAAAAGATGTGCAATTTTTAGCGGAAAAGAGAATCGGAAGGAAGTTGAGAGTTGAGGACTTAGAGTAGATAAAGAAAGAAAGGTTTAGAATTTGGATTAGAACAATGGGAAGATGTGGTAAATGTAATTCTTGAAGAAATTATAAAAGAAAAAAAATTCAAACCAAAAAAGCTAATTTGGAAAAATTTATTGAAAGTCTTTGAAGAGATAGGTACAGAATTGCGAGATGAAATTGATAAAAAGATTAAAACAATTTAAGTGGAGCGCTTTTCAGAGTTTTGCCCGCTAAATTAGATTTATGTTTTGCTCATAGAGAAAAAATATTATAATTACAATGGGAAGCGAA
>JAMWCT010000167.1:0-1252 GCA_023819525.1 Candidatus Omnitrophota bacterium | reverse complement strand
ACCAGATTATTTTTATGTAAATGAGTATTTAAGAAGGGTGGGCGAGGATTCCAAGAAATTATTTTAAAAAAGAATTTGCCGCTAAAGAAAAGATTGAAATAGTTTTTTTATATTGTTATAATTATTACAAATATACAAATAATTTAAAAATTATGCTGAAAAAAATGAAAAAAATAATCTATATCATCTTTTTTTTGACACTGCTGATATCTTTTTCTACTTTTCTACCAGCAAAAGCCGAATCAGATATACAGATTACTGCTGATTCTTTAGCGCATACGGTCCCGGTTCCTTATGAAAAAAGTTTCCGCTTTGTTGCCACCATCAAAAATGTTGGTTCTATCGCTCACAAAGTTCAAATTCAGATTTTAAGCGATGAACAAGGGCTACTTGGTCCTCCTGAGCCAAATAGTTTTGGCGTTCTCTTTCCCACAGGTTATTTTGTCCTTGACCCAGGTGAAGAAACAGAGTTGGTTGTTGTTTTTGAAGCTCCGCTACCTAAACCAAATGATTCGACGGCAATTAAAGACAAAGTATTGCCGATTAAATTTTCTTGGGAAGGAGGAAGTAAAACAATTACGGTTACTGCAAAAGCCGTAGTTCTACCTTATGAGGATCTAAAAGATGAGTTAGCTAAAGTTAATTTTAAGGTTTATGAAAAAGGAACCAATAAAGAAATTAAAAATCCTTATATTGCCGCTTTTTTGGCTAGTGGCAACAAACCAAATGTAGCTAACAATAATATTCTAACCATCCCGGCTAAAGAATGGATTGAGAAAATTTACAATCAATACCAAGTTGATTTGACAAATAAGGGTTATCATTTGCAAGTATCCGCGCGGGGTTATAAAAGTTATTTTGAACAAAATTTTTTGCCTACCAAGGGCGACAGCGAAAAGAAGGTTTATCTTGAGCCAATAGATAAAGTAGGTAATTATACCTTATATGATTCATTTGATACAGGTTTTTCTATTTGGTGGGCCAAGGGATCAAAAGATGGCAAGTATCTTGCTTTTTCTCAAGGTACGCATGGTCAGGGCCAACCGGGAGCGAGAATTCCTTCAACTAAAATCACTTTTTACAATTTAGAAAAAAAGGAAAAATGGCAAAAAGAAGTTGGTGGCGAATGTTGGGGCTTGGATATTTCTCCTAATGGGCAATATGTGGCTGCTGGCTGTCATGATGGCGTCATTTATCTTTGGGATCAAACAGGGAAACAACTTTGGAGGTATGCCAATATACATGGCCCATA
>JAMWCT010000166.1 GCA_023819525.1 Candidatus Omnitrophota bacterium | reverse complement strand
TTCAAAAAAACTATGCTTTGTAATTATCTTCTATCCATCGATAATATTTGCTGTTACTTCAGGTTTTCTTGTACATTACTCTTTTGTATTTACATTTACTGCAAAAGTATCTAAAGACATAAATTATACTTTAGCATATATGTGCAATTATATAAATTAAATAATTTGGCAAGGGGCATGGAATTTTCGTGACCTTGGACTCTGAAATTTTAGTCGGCTTTGAAGTTTCTGCAATCTACTTAACTATTTTTTAATTGGTATTTTTTACATAGTATTATTAATTAATGCGAGCTTTAATTTTAGCATATTAAGCATACTTTTATATTACCAAGAACTGCCCACGTTATTGATGGAATTCCAACTACTAAAAGATAAAACCATCCAAAGTAAAGTGACTGCATAGTATGGCCATACTCATGTTTTATCTTACTGAGTAACAATAGCTGGGATATCATAGCACCCATTTTACATTTGTTTTTCTTGCTTTGACATAGTTTAAATTGCTAACCAGTATTTAAGTGGAATTCTGATAATTTTTTCATTTACTAACTCCAAATCTCCCTGACGGCTAACTATAACTCCATAATTGTAACCATCTGTGATTTTACCTGTATTTTCTATTTGTTTAATACCATCGCTTTGTTTTCCAAATCCAACCTCTATAATAATTTTCTTTTTTTGACCTATACGCAAAATAAAATCCGCCCCACCTGAAGAAGAATCATGCATTACTTCAAGACCACCATATTGTTTTTCTTTTCTGTAAAAATCTTTACTAAAAGTCAAAGCTAGATAATCCTCCAAGATTTTTCCTTTAACTTCTGAGGGCAAAATACCGGTTAAAATACTAATTCGCAGAGATGGGGAAATAAACAAAAACTTAATTGGTTTTCTGACTTTAACAAATTTTTGACCATAACTTTTTACTTCCACTAAAACTCCTCCTTGAACCAAAGCATCCAAAACTGCTCTAACAGGTCTATAGTCGAGTTTCAAAGTGCTGCATAATTTATCAATATCTGTGCTGTCAGAACTTGCAATTAGATATATCAAATCCTTGATTTTTGAAATAGTTGCCGAACTTAGACTGCACATTTCAAGCAGATCTTTGGTTATAAACTTATCAATCACTCCGGAAACTAATTCAAAAATAATTGACTTTTTATTTTTTAACCCCAAGACAAACGGGAATCCACCAAAATATAAATAATCATCTTCAGCACCGGGAGGAAATTCACTAAAATATTTTGAAATTTCAGGCTGTTTGTTTTTACAAAATTCAAACAATTTTTTTGCATCTTCACTTGTCAAAATCGCATCGATAATATTATCTGACAATCCCCTTTTAGGAAAAATATTACTTTTCAGAATTGCATATTCGTTAAACTTTAGAGGAAATAATTCTTCTGAGAGCGACCTTCTTGATAAATCAGGATTTAATTTTATTTTTAAAGCTGAAGAACCAGTTGCTATAATCAAAATATTTCTATGCCCTTTCGTTTCATCAAAAACATTTTTCAAAAATAACCCCCATTTTTCATCATAATGAACTTCGTCTAAAAGAATAAGCAATTTTTTTCTCAAATTAACAAACCTGATTTCGTTTATTTCTTGGTAATAATTAAAAAATTCACGTAAAGTTATACTTTCATCAGAAAGACGGCTAACATCTATATAAATTTTTTCATAATCTTGAGCAACAACATTTCTGTAATTTGACTTTTTAAAAGAAGAGATAAACTTAGGAGCATTATAAAGCTGAGCCAATAAAGTAGTTTTGCCAACGCCTCTTATACCTGAGAGAAGATTGATTTTTTCTATTTCCTCTAATTTCCCAGCAGTAAACTTTTTTAAAATTGTTAAGTAGTAAGAAAAAATATACCTTGTTGGATTAAGTTTGCTTTCTTCATCATATATATACCCGGATAGAAATTTATCTAATTCCGAAGTCCAAAGACGGTAAAAATTCTCTATTTTCTCTCTTGTTGCCATATTATCAATTTCAATTGTATTCTAATCCAATTGAAATGTCAATTTTAATTGTATTCTAATCCAATTGAAATTACTCTCGCCAAATTAATGGTAGAAGTATCTCCAATTCCATCTTAAAATACTAACTGGATTTTCATTCTTTTTTGTGCCAATATTAAATTGATATGTAAGTTTCGTTATAAAAATAAATTATTGGTTTAGGAGGGTTATTGAGAAAACCATTTAAGGCTTAAAGCGGGCATGGTTCCTTTGTAAAAAGGAGAGTGAAGCTTGAAACTGAGCAAGCTTTTTCTCGGTGGGAAAAAGCTATGCGTGTTTTCGAAATAGCCATCCTAACCCTTAAACTATACTTTATTGCTATCACGAAATTTGAGATAATAACATTAATAGTTTAATTGTTAATCAATTCATAAACAAAACGGTTCCGTTCCATCTTCATAAGTTGGCCAGAAAATAAATTCAGCTTTATTAAGTTCTTTATCACTTACAGCAATATTCAGTTTTCTTAGCAAAGATTTTAAATATATTGTCCTTTCAGCGTATTTGAAAAATGAAAAGACATTTGAGGTAAGCACATCTTCCATTTTTTCCAAGCCTGGTGGTATTTTATTTTTAAGTTCTGCAATATACATTTTTTAATACT
This sequence comes from Candidatus Omnitrophota bacterium, assembly GCA_023819525.1. Lineage (GTDB taxonomy): Bacteria > Omnitrophota > Gorgyraeia > Duberdicusellales > 4484-171 > JAMWCT01. The sequence continues at coordinate 185 of JAMWCT010000166.1, read as the reverse complement.
TAGTTTGTTAATAAATGACAAACTCACCAAAAAAAGATTTACAAATAATTAACTTATAAAGAAAAATAATAACCCTTTAACTTTTTAGCCATGCGAATTCTTCTTTTGGATTTTAAATTGTTTTAAATATTCTTTTGGACATACATGACAAATATCTTCTTTATGTTTAATTCCAGGCAATTTGT
>JAMWCT010000029.1 GCA_023819525.1 Candidatus Omnitrophota bacterium | reverse complement strand
TGATAGGTTTTTACCAGATAAAGCAATTGACCTAATAGATGAGGCAGCAAGTCGTCTACGCATTGAGATTGACAGCAAGCCAGAACAGATAGATGTGTTAGAAAGAAAAATAATGGAATTGGAAATACAGAAACAAGCTTTAATGAGAGAAAAGGACGAACAAGGAAATGAAAAACTTAAGAATTTAGAAAAAGAAATAGAGGAATTAAATAACCAACTGAGTATAAAAAAAGAACATTGGCAGAAAGAGAAAGACTATATATTAAAAATAAGTAAAATTAAACAAGAAATAGAAGCACTAAAAATTAAATCTATTGAATTTCAGAAAGATGCTCAGTTAGATAAAGTTGCAGAAATAAGGTATGGAAAAATTCCTCAATTAACAAAAGAACTTCAAGAGTTAAATAACAAATTAGCCCAGATACAAAAAAAAGAGAAAATGCTTAAGGAGGAAGTTGATCAGGAAGATATTGCTAATGTTGTGAGCCGTTGGACGGGTATACCTGTGGCTAATCTAATGGAAGAAGAGGTTGATAAATTGCTGCGTATGGAGGAAGAATTAAATAAAAGAGTGGTGGGACAAGATAAAGCAATAGAACTGATTTCCAATTGCATAAGAAGAGCGCGCTCTGGTTTAGCTGATCCAAATAGGCCTTTAGGGACTTTTTTATTTTTAGGTCCAACAGGTGTAGGGAAAACTGAACTTGCAAAGACTTTAGCGTGGTTTTTGTTTAACAGCGAGAAAAATTTAATTAGAATAGATATGTCAGAATATATGGAGAGGTTTTCTGTTTCCAGATTAATTGGCGCCCCACCTGGTTATGTTGGTTACGAAGAAGGAGGTCAATTAACAGAGCAGGTTAGAAGGAAACCTTATTCAGTTGTTTTGTTTGATGAGATAGAAAAAGCAAATCAAGATGTTTTTAATATACTTTTGCAAGTTTTAGATGAAGGCCGTCTTACAGATGGTCAGGGGAGAACCATAAATTTTAAAAATACTGTTATAATTATGACTTCAAATATAGCAAGTGAATATTTTAGTGATCCAACAAGAACCTCAAAGCAGCTTGCTGATATTATAAAAGAAGAACTAAAAAAACATTTCCGTTTAGAATTTATTAATCGTTTAGATGAAATTATAATCTTCGAACGATTAGAACTTGATACTGTAAGAAAAATTGTTGATATACAAATTCAGGATTTAAAAGAAAGATTGAAAGATAAAAAAATAGAGATAGAATTAACATCTAAGGCAAAAAGCTTTATCGCTGAAAAGGGTTACAGCCCAGAGTATGGGGCAAGGCCACTGAAACGAATTATACAAAGACTTGTTACGGATCCTTTAAGTATTAAAATTATGAAAAATGAGTTTAAAGAGGGGGATAAAATATTTATAGATTTAGATACTAATAACAAAGAATTAATTTTTAGAAAGGAGAAACAATGAAGGTTGATGTATCATATAAATATATGGAAGATAGTAAATTGCTTGAAGAGATTTTGGATAAAAATATTTCAAAAATCGATAAGAGACTAAGTAGATTTGCTAAATATGACACAATACACACTTCAATTCATATTGAAAAAAATCCGCATCGTAATCAATATTTTTGCCGTTCACATATATATCTACCGTCAAGAGTTATAAAGGCTGAAACTAATTCAAATGATGCTATTAAAGCAATAAATCTTAATTTTACGGCTTTAATAAGGCAATTGAGTAAATTAAAATATAAGTTAGTGAAACATTTAAGTTTGCATAAAGATAAGCGATTAGAACAGTCTAAAACTTGACGTTGGTTAACTATTATGTTATGATTTTAAATTTTAAAATTAGAGGTGTAAGATATGGCAAAGTATATTGACGCAGAAGAGCGTGAAAGTGAAATTCTTAATTTCATTATTAAAAGTTATATAGAAGAATCAAAACCTATTAGCTCTAATTATCTTTGCGAAAGATATAATTTACCATATTCATCTGCAACTATTAGAAATATTATGGAGTCATTAGAAAAGAAAGGTTTTTTATCACATATCCATACTTCTTCAGGTAGAGTTCCTACAAAAAAAGCTTTTAAAAAATATACAGAGAATATAAAAAACGAAGATTTTATTAAAGATTATAAGGTTTCTTTAGACTTTTATTCTCAACAATTTCTGGAATTAGAGAATTATATAAATTATATACTTGATGCATTATCTAATTTAAGTGGATACACATCTTTGGTTGCGTTTGAAAGACAAGAGGCGCATTTATTTTTTAAAGGCATTCGCTTTATTTTAGAGCAACCCGAGTTTGAAGATATTCATAGAATAAGAAATTTATTTTATACTTTAGAAGTAAAAATATCACAATTGCAAGAGATACTTTTTCGTTATCTTGACGAAAAACTTACAATATTGGTTGGAGACGAAATAGGTTTTGAAGAAATTTCTGATTGCTCCTTATTGGTCTCTGGTATAAGAGCAGAGGATTTTGCTTTTGCCTTAGCACTTTTAGGACCAATGCGTATGAATTATTATAAAGCAGCATCTTGTCTATATGCTATCAAAAATGAACTTAAAAAAATAATTGAAAATTTTTATGGATAAAAAAGAAGAACAAAAAAATAATAAGAAAGAGACAATAATAAATCAACAGCAGCAAGTAAAAAAGGAAGAAGAAAAGATAAAGCTTAACCTAAAGGCTGAAGAACTTTTGCGCAAGAAAGAGCAAGATTATAATGCTTTATGGGATAAGTATTTGCGAAGTTGCGCTGAATTTGAAAATATAAGGAAACGCCTTGAACGAGAAAAACAAGAGGCTATTAAATATGCCAATGAAGGTATAATTGTTGAATTACTTAATATATTAGATGATTTAGAACGAACAGTTAGTTCGGTTGAAAAGAATTACGATTTGACAGTTTTTTTAAAAGGGATAGAGATGGTTTTGGCACATCTATATGAATTACTTAAAAAATATGGTGTTAAACCGATTGAAGCTCAAAATAAACCATTTGACCCTAATTTATGCGAGGCTTTGTTGCAAGAGGAACGGAATGACTTGCCAGAGCATACAGTGGTTGAGGAGCTACAAAAGGGTTATATGTTGCATGATAAAGTTATCAGAACAGCTAAAGTAAAAGTTTCAAAAAAAGTTATAAAAACTGGCACAAAGGAGGGTGATTAATTATGGCAAGAGTAATTGGAATTGATTTAGGAACTTCTAATTCAGCAGCTGCCACTATGGAAGGTGGTAGACCTATAATTATTCCTTCAGCAGAAGGAGCAGGTGTGGCTAGTGGTAAGGCTTTTCCTTCATATGTTGCTTTTACAAAAGATGGACAACGTTTAGTTGGTGAGCCGGCTAGACGCCAAGCATCTATAAATCCTGAAGGAACTATTTTTGCTGCAAAAAGAAAGATGGGCACAGACTATAAATTTAAAGTTTTTGGAAAGGAATATACCCCTCAACAAATTTCAGCTTTTATTTTACAAAAGATTAAACAAGATGCAGAAAGTTTTTTAGGGGATAAAGTTGAAGAAGCGGTGATTACTTGCCCTGCTTATTTTGACGATAATCAGAGAACAGCAACAAAAGATGCCGGAGAAATAGCAGGACTTAAAGTTTTGCGAATAATTAACGAGCCTACTGCTGCTTGTTTAGCATATGGTTTAGAAAAATCAAAAAAAGAACAAAAAATTATGGTTTTTGATTTAGGTGGCGGAACGCTTGATGTTACTATTATGGAGATGGCTCAAGGTGTATTTGAAGTAAAAGCAACAAGTGGAGATACACAACTTGGCGGAACCGATATGGATAATGCATTAATAGAATATATTGTAGAACAGTTTAAGCGCGAGACTGGTATTGATTTACGAAATGATAAAATGGCAATGCAGAGAGTTAGGGAAGCCGCAGAAAAAGCAAAAATAGAGTTATCTTCTACATTTACAACAGATATAAATCTACCATTTATTACAGCAGACAATACAGGACCTAAGCATCTAACTATGTCTATAACGAGGGCAAAATTAGAGGAATTAGTAAGACCAATTATTGAAAGATGTCGTCATCCTATGGAACAGGCAATTTTGGATGCAAAATTACAACCTCATCAGATAGACAGAATAATTATGGTTGGTGGACCAACAAGGATGCCTATAGTTCAAAAATTTGTTGAAGAATATATTGGGAAAAAAATTGAAAGAGGGGTTGATCCAATGGAATGTGTGGCTATGGGCGCAGCAATTCAAGCAGCAATTATAAAAGGAGAAGTCAAAGATGTATTATTGCTTGATGTTACACCACTTTCTTTAGGTATCGAGACTTTAGGAGGAGTTTTTACAAAACTTATAGAAAGAAACACTACCATACCTACCAAAAAGAGCCAAATTTTTACTACAGCAGCTGATAATCAAACTGCAGTTACAATAAGGGTTTTGCAAGGTGAGCGCTCTATGGCGGACGATAATGTTGAGTTGGGTAGATTTGATTTAGTAGGTATACCACCGGCACCAAGAGGGGTTCCACAAATTGAAGTTACTTTTGATATAGACGCAAATGGCATAGTTCATGTTTCAGCAAAAGATTTAGGCACAGGAAAAGAACAATCTATAAGCATCACAGCGCCTAAGAAACTTTCAAAAGAAGAAATCGAAAGGATGGTAAAAGAAGCGGAAAAATTTGCAGCAGAGGATGCAAAAAGAAAAGAATTAGTTGAACTTATAAATCAGGCAGATGGTTTAGTTTATACTACTGAAAGGTCTTTGAAAGAATACGGAGATAGAGTTAGTCAGTCTGAACGCGCTAATATTGAAGCAAAAATAAATGACTTAAAGAGTGCAATTAAAGAAAAAAATGCTGAGCGCATAAAGAAGGAAATGGAGGAGTTAAGTAGAGTTTCACATAAACTTGCTGAAGAGATATACAAACATACAACTGGTAAACAGCAGTCATCCTCTACAGGTGCTTCTACAAAGACAGAAGAAGACAGAAAAAATGAAACAAAAGAACAAAAAAAAGAAGATGTTATAGACGCTGAATATAAGGAGGAAGACAATAAAAAGTAACCTTTTTAAAAATCAATCAATTGTAGAAAGATGTCTACTAAACGTGATTATTATGAAATTTTAGGGGTTAAGAAGAACGCAAGTTTAGAGGAAATCAAGCAAGCTTATCGCCAGATGGCTTTGCGCTATCATCCGGATAGGGTGGAGGCAGGGCAGAAAAAGGAAGCAGAAGAGAAATTTAAAGAAATTTCAGAAGCATATGCTGTTTTATCCGATCCTCAAAAACGCGCTTTATATGATCAGTATGGCCATGCCGGAATTGATCAAAGATATGCTCAGGAAGACATTTTTAGAGGAGCAGATTTTAGTAGCATATTTAAAGATTTAGGGAATTTTGGTTTTGGTGAAAGCATATTTGAGGAAATTTTTGGAGATCTGGGGTTTAATATTTTTGGTGGCTCTAGAACAAGGTCTTCAAGTAGGCGCAAAGGTAGAGATTTACAAATAGCAGTTAGATTAACTTTAGAAGAAGCAGCAAGTGGTGTAGAAAAAACAGTTACTATTCCAAAATATGAAATTTGTAGTAATTGTTCTGGCTCAGGAGCAAAGCCAGGCAGCCGTCGCAGTAGTTGTCCGCAATGTAAAGGTACTGGTAGAATAGTTATGTCTAGTGGTTTTTTTAGGATAGAGCAAACCTGTCCTAATTGTAAAGGGGAGGGTTCTATAATTCAAGCCCATTGTCCTATCTGTAAAGGAGAAGGCAGAGTTAAAGTTACTAAAAAATTAAAGGTTAAAATACCAGCAGGGGTAGATGATGGTTCTACGTTGCGCATAAAAGGAGAAGGAGAAGGAGGGTTATCTTACAGAGGAGATCTTTATGTAGTAGTTGAAATAGAACCGCACCCTATATTTAAGCGCGATGGAAACAATTTATATACAGAAATTGATATAAGTTTAGTAAAGGCTATTTTAGGAGGAGAAGTAGATGTTCCTACTTTAAATGGTAAGGTAAGTATGAAGATACCTCCTGGAACTCAAAGTGGTAGAATTTTTCGTTTAAGAGGGAAAGGGATAGTAGATTTACACACAAAAGTTGTTGGCGACGAATTAGTTAAAGTAAATGTTTTAATACCAACAAAACTTACTCCACAACAACGCCAGCTTATTGAAGAATTTGCTAAGATAAGTGGAGAGGAGATCTCGGAAAACAAAGAAAGTTTTGCAGAAAGAATAAAGAGAGTATTTAAATAGGGTTATAAAGGAGGTGTTGTTATATGCCTACTTATGATTATGAATGCTCTAAATGTGGTAAGATAATTGAGGTTTTTCATAAAATAAATCAACAGCCACCGATAAAAGAATGTCCTGATTGCAGGGGGCAGCTAATAAGGCTTATCGGATGCGGTATGGGTTTAATTTTTAAGGGAAACGGCTTTTATATTACAGATTACAAAAGAAAAAATTCTACTCCTTCCAATAGCCAAAAATTACAAAATGCTAACACGAATACAAATAAAAATAACCAAAACAATAAATAATGCAACAGACAATAATTCCATTTGAAGCAACCCATTATAATCCTAAACTTTTTCCTAAATTGCCAGATCTTATATGCCCACCTTATGATGTAATAACTAAAGAACAACTTAAATATTTTCAAAATAAATCGCTTTATAATTTTTCAAATATACTTCTTGCAGCAAATAGCAATTATAAGACTTTGGTGAGGCGTTTTTTTAAGTGGTTAAAAGATAAAATCCTTATAGATGATGATGAGAAAAGTTTATATTTTTATTTGCAACATTTTAAATATGATAATAAAAAATATCAACGTCTTGGAATAATTTCTTTATTATGCATGGATAAAAAAGGTCTTATTTTTCCTCATGAGAATACTTTAGCAAAACCAAAGAAAGATCGCAAAAAAATTATAGAAAATATGAAGGCAAATTTAACTCCAATATTTGTAGTTATTCCAAGAAGACTTAATATTTTTTTCGAAATTTACAATTCATTAAAAAACAAACCACCATTTTTAAAATTTAAAGATTTTGAAAATAATGATAATTTAGTTTGGAAGATTAGCGATGAAAAAAGCATAAATAAAATATGTAGAGTTTTCCAAAATAAAAAATTAATAATCGCAGATGGTCATCATCGTTTTGAAGTTGCTTATGAATATTATCTTAAACATAAAAATGATTTTAGCAAACTAAACTATATTTTAGCCTATATCACAGATGCCCAAGAAGGGCTTATGGTTTTACCTACCCATAGAATAGTTTCTGTTCTAGATACAGAAGAGGTTTTTTTTAAGAAACTTTCAGATAATTTTGACATAAAAAACGTAAGCGAAACCAAATTGGAACAACTTCTTTCAAAGAAAAAAAATTTTTGTTTTGGCATTTATGCAAGCAAAAAATTTTACTTTTCAGAGTTAAGAAATAAAAGTAAACTAAATGTTATAGAAAATATATATAGAGAGCTAGATACATATTTATTAAATCATTTAGTACTTGCGCTATTTAAAATAAATGGTGATATAATATATACACATAGTATGAAGGAGGTAAGGCAATTGACAGGTAGTAAGAGGGTAGCTTTTATTTTAAGACCTATTTCCGTAAAAAATATTTTTAAAATAGCCAGCTGTGGTTACACATTACCTCAAAAGTCAACCTATTTTTATCCAAAAATACCTTCTGGAATTTTGTTAAGAAGGTTTATAAAAGATGAAAATATTTAAAAAGCCATTTCGTTATACTTTTGTGCGCAAGAAAAATATACCTGATGGTCTTTGGAGTAAATGTCCAAGTTGTTCTCAATTGATTTTTAATAAAATATTACAAGAAAATCTAAAAGTATGCACAAAATGTAATTACCATTTTCCACTTACCTGTTGGGAGAGGATAGATTTACTTGTAGATAAAAATACATTTATAGAATTTTTTAAAGATATGGAATCATCCGACCCATTAGATTTTAAAGGTCCGAAGTCGTATAAAGAAAAGCTAAAAGAAGATACGCAAACCACTTCTTTAAATGAAGCAGCTATAGTTGGAGAGGCAAAAATTGATAATAAAGATATTGCTATCGGGTTTACGGATTTTAGATTTATAATGGGCTCTATGGGTTCTGTTGTAGGAGAAAAAATCACACGTATAACTGAAAATGCTATAGAAAAAAAGATACCCCTCATTATAGTCTCTGGTTCAGGTGGTGGGGCAAGAATGTATGAGGGTATGTTTTCTTTAATGCAGATGGCAAAAACCTCTGGTGCTTTAGCTTTACTTAAAAAGAAAAATATTCCTTATATATCTGTCCTTACCCACCCCACTATGGCTGGAGTGTTAGCTTCTTTTGCTGGTTTAGGGGATGTGATTATTGCTGAGCCCGGGGCTTTAATTGGTTTTACAGGTCCACGAGTTATAAAACAAACAATAAGACAAGAGCTACCAGCAGGATTTCAGACAGCTGAATTTAATCTTTCACATGGTATGATAGATATGGTAGTTCATCGAAAAGAATTAAAAATAACATTATCTAAATTATTGTCATATCTGACCTAAAAGGCTTTAGGAGTTTGGCATTGAAACCAAATTTAGCATATTTTTTCTCTTGAAACAAAAAATCTATCTTTATGGCAAAGATAGAAGTAAGAAATCTGACAAAAATTTATGATAATAATGTAGTTGCGGTTAAAGATTTAACTTTTAGCGTAGAAGATAAAGAATTTTTGGTTATATTAGGACCATCTGGATGTGGCAAGACCTCTACTTTACGTCTTATCTCCGGTTTAGAAATCCCAACAAAAGGAGATATTTATATACAAGGTAGACGAGTTAATGATATTCCTCCAAAAGACAGAAATATTGCGATGGTTTTTCAAAACTACCCTTTATACCCACATATGAAGGTATACGATAATATGGCTTTCCCATTAAGATTGAAAGGATATTCAAAAAAAGATATAGATAGCCGAATAAAAGAAGTAGCTAATATTTTAAATATTTCTAAGCTTCTAGATAGAAAACCAGCCCAACTTTCAGGTGGAGAACGTCAAAGGGTGGCTTTAGGAAGAGCAATTGTAAGAAAACCTGTGGCTTTTCTCTTCGATGAACCTTTAAGCAATTTAGATGCCAAAATGCGCATATATATGCGCGCAGAACTATCAAAATTATTTTTAAAGCTACAAGCAACAGTGATCTATGTGACCCATGACCAGACAGAAGCTATGACTTTAGGTAATAGAATTGCGGTGCTAAAAGATGGCAGACTTCTTCAGTTAGATACCCCTATGAATATATATAATTATCCTAAAGATAAATTTGTGGCTGGCTTTGTTGGTTTTCCACCGATGAATTTCATTGAAGGCAAAATTATTGAAAAAGATGGTAGCTTATATTTTTATGAAGGTAGTTTTAAAATAAAAATTTTAGAATTTATGTATCCTAAGTTAAAAAATTATATAAAACAAAAGATTATTTTAGGCATACGACCTGAAAATATATATGATAAACTTTTTGTATCAAATGCTACACCAGATAACACAGTTTTAGCTTTATGTGAAGTTGTGGAAACAGTTGGATCGGCAAATTTTTTGTATCTTTCAACAGAAAGACACTCATTTGTTGCAATTAGCGATGTATCAAATAAACCGTCTCCATCAACTGTTGTTGAGGTTGTTTTTGATATGAATAAGGTTCATTTTTTTGAACCATCTACAGAAAAAACTATTGTATAACTTTTTTGCAATAACATTTTTTTTGCTTTCTATAATCTTTCCTCTTATTTTTTTTATTTCAGGAAAGATAAGTGGATATTTTTTTTATTTTTTAATTATAATTTTATTTTTTTTCTTTTTTATTTTCCGCAAGATATTGCAAAATATAAATAACAAATTTCAAAGTAATTTTGATAAATTAGAAGAAACAAGTAATCTTTCAAAAAAAAATATTAAAGAAAAGGAAAAAAAATTACAAGACCTACCAACTGTTTTATCAAAACTTTCATCTTTATTTGAAATTTCTGAAAACCTGATTAACTTAACAGAGATTGATGCAATATATGATTTTATAGTTGATGCGGTGTCGAAAATATTTTTGGAGGCAGAAAATATTTTACTTTTTATTTTGCAGTCACCTGAAAAACTTCTTTTACTACGTTCTGTTAAAAGAAAACCTCTGGTTATCAAGGAGAAAGAGGCCGATATCATTGATAAATGGGTTTTAAAAAATAATTATTCTTTGCTTATTCAAGATATAAGGCAAGATTTTCGTTTTGATTTTCGCAAAATAATTGCATATAACAAAAGAGGAATACTCTCTTTAATGGTTAGTCCTATTTCTATAGATAAAAAAACAATAGGTGTGTTAAGGTTGGAGAGCAAGATAGCAAATGCATTTATGCCCCAAGATTGTAGATTGTTACGAAGTATATGCGATTTAGCCGCAATTATAATAGAAAGGTCACAATTGTTTAGACAGATTCAAGAGCTAGCCATAAAAGATTCACTTACCTCTCTTTTTTTAAGAGACTACTTCCTAAAAAGATTAACAGAAGAGATAAATCGGACCAAGATTAGCAAGCAGTCACTTGGCGTTTTAATGCTTGATATAGATGATTTTAAAAAAATAAATGATACATATGGACATATTGTTGGTGATATTGTATTAAAAAGGCTTGCCGGGATATTAACAAGTGTTATTGGTGATGCAGGAAATTTAATTTCGCGTTTTGGCGGTGAAGAGTTTATTATTTATTTAGTAAACTATGATAAAGAAAGACTTATAAAGGTAGCAGAACATTTAAGAAAAGCAATAGAAACTGCAATAATAAATTTTCGTAGAAAAACTATTAACTTTACTGTTTCAATAGGTGTGGCTATGTACCCTGCTGATGCATCTAGTGTTGAAGATTTAGTTGTAGTAGCAGATAAACTTTTATATCAAGCAAAAAAAGAAGGAAAAAATAAAGTATGTTTTATTGGATAATATCGATAGTAAGTTTTTTATTATTTGTTTTTTTTCAAGTACTTTATATTTTTAAGATATATGCGACAAAAGTTACTAAGGAAAAAGAACTTTTAGCAAATCAGGAAAAATTGAAAGAACAGGAGACTCAAATAGAAACTCAAATAGATAAATTTAAAAGAACTATATCTGAACATTTTTTTGTTTACGAACTGCTACAAAAATTAGCGCCTATAGTAGATAGAGAAGAACTGTTTAAAACATTTTCCCAAGAATTAAAATATTTAAGTGGGATAGAAGATATAAAAATTTCTTCTTCAAAACAAGCTGGATATTTAGAATATAAGATCTCCGATGCTTTAGATAATTTTTTGTATATTAAGGCCACTACTGATAGAATTAAGGATATACCACTTTTTTTAAAAGTATTGCAGATATGTAATCAAAAGTTAGAACTTTATGAAAAATTACAGCAATTATCAATATATGATCAAGTAAGCAATACCTATAACCGTCGGTATTTTATTTTGCGCTATTATGAAGAGTTTGAACGCGCAAAAAAATTTAATTTAAGTTTATCAATTCTAATGGTTGATGTCGACCATTTCAAAAAAATTAATGATACATATGGGCATTTGGTTGGTGATGTGATTTTAAAAGAAGTAGCTGTGTTAATTAAAAACAACATTCGTCAAATTGATCTTGTTGCAAGATATGGTGGAGAAGAGTTTGCAATTATTTTGCCAGAGACAGAAAAATTGGGTGCAATTATGGTCGCTCAAAGATTATGTTCGGCTATCTGTAGAGCAAAGATTTTTGCTTTTGATGAGATTTTATCTGTAACTGTGAGTATAGGTGTTGCCTCTTTTCCACAAAATACAATTTATTCCGATATGTTAATTGAAACCGTCGATAAAGCACTATATAAAGCAAAAGTTTCTGGAAGAAATAAAGTTTGTTGGTTTTAAAAGGGGGTATTTTATGGAAAATTTAGAAAAGTATTTATTTGAAGCGGTTGGCAAAGAAAAAAACAAAATTTCTCTTTCTAATCCTTACCGAGAGATTGGTTTTGATAGAGAAAAAAATCGGCTTGGTTGGCTGAAGGTTTATCATTTTGGAAAGATTAAAGAAAAATTAGAAGCTCTAACCAAACTTATTTTAGATAAAGAATGTTTTATATTTGTAGGCATGGGTGGTTCTATTAATGGTATAAAAGCGCTTTTAAATATTTTTAGATGCAAAAATATTTTTGCCATAGATAGTCTTGCGCCAGAAGCTTTGATGGAGCTTAAAAATAAAATAAAATCTTTTGACAAAACTTTGATAGTATCAATTTCAAAATCAGCCACTACCCTTGAGACACAGTTAATTTCTTTAACTTTAAAAGAAATTTTTGTTGATAGGTGGCAAGAACATTTTTTGTGGTTAACAGATCAGGAAGGTTTTGCAAAATTAGATTTAGAGGGTTGGAAAAATGTAAAGAGAATTCCAATTCAATTTGATGAGGATAACGATATTGGTGGTAGATTTTCTTGCCCAAATACCCTTATCTTTTTTTTACCGTTGTTTTTATTACTAAAAAAAGATTTTTTAAAATTAGAAAAAATTTATACACAATATATTAGTTTACAGACAAAAATAAGAAAGATTGCATATAATTTTGCAAAAAAATGTTCTAAAAGTAAATATGCGTATTTTCAGCCAATTGTTGATAAAAAGTTGAATCATTCGCTTGATAGTTGGGTTATTCAACTTTTTCAAGAGTCTTTAGGTTCTAAAGACAATTTAAATGTAAAAACTTTAATTGAAGACAAAAAGATTAAAGGTTTTTTACCTTTCTATCTTAATTTAAAAATAAAAAATAAAGTTACACTACTTATGGCGAGTATGTATTTTTTTGAAATTTTTATAGCGTATTATTCCGCTTTTAAAAAAATAAATTTTGTAACTCAAGATTTTGTAGAAAAGTATAAAGAAAAAATGAAAGAGATTTTTAGCAAAAAAGAAAGTTTACTAACTACTTTAAGCATTCAAGATGTTATTGACAAGATTAAAAATAAAATAAATAAAAAATTTCGCTTTATTGAAGTTGTGTTTTTTGGATATATAGATAAAAAATTATTAGGGCAACTTAAGTATAAATTTAAGAAGGTTTTTCCAGACAAAATAATATTTGTTTTTGTTGGAAGTGATTGGAACCATCATTCATATCAGGCAGCTTTTGCCGATAAAAATACTTTCTATGTATTTCTTATACCATCCACTTTTAATACAGATATTCCTACATTCAAGCGTGATACTTTAGAAAAAAATATACATACCTTAAAAATTATTTGCAAAGCTACTTATATTACATTAAAAGATAAATCGGTTTTATTTTCTGTTTCTGACATTTAAACATTATGAGCAAGGCAAAGATATTAGTTATCAACGAACCATTTATAAAAGATTTTTGCAGAACTCAACGGTGGGCTGCTAGAACACGCGGTAGAGTCTTGCGCGCTCCTGATTGGTTAGCTTATGCAACTGCGGTTTTGGAGGAAGCTAATTTTACTGTTAAACTTATAGATATGATTGCTAACAATCAAAACAAATACGATTTAAAAATTTTAATTAAAAAGGAACAACCGGATTTTGTGGTTTTAGATTCTACCACACCATCAATTTATTCAGATATTGAATGTGCGCGAATAGTAAAAGAAAATTCATCGGCAAAAGTTATAATGGTAGGACCTCATATTTCCGCGTTACCTTATGAGACTTTACAATTAGCAAATGGTGCAATTGATGTGGCTTGCGTTGGAGAATACGATTATACAGTAAGGGATGTTGTTAAAAATTTTTCAAATTTAGAAGCAATAACTGGTATTGCATATTTTAAAGATGGAAATGTGTATGTAAATAAAAATAGGCCATTGATTGAAGATTTGGATGCTCTTCCTTTCCCTGCTTGGCATCATTTGGATCTTTTAAAATATTTTGATGGAGGTAAACTCTACCCCTATATAGACATTATTTCAGGCAGGGGTTGTCCAAATAGATGTATTTTCTGTCTTTGGCCGGCTGTTATGCACGGAACACGATATAGGCTACGTAGTCCAAAAAATGTTGTTGATGAAATAGAGCGAGATATTTCGCTGTGTCCTTCTGTTTTAAAAGGAGGGGAATTTTTCTTTGAAGATGATACTTTTACTGTTATAAAAGAAAGAGCAATAGCTATATGTGAAGAAATTTTATCTAGAAACTTAAATATAACCTTTTCTGTTAATGCTAGAGCAGATAGTGCTGATTTAGAGATGTTTAAGATAATGAAAAGGGCTGGTTGTAGAGAGTTACTTGTTGGTTTTGAGTCAGGAGTGCAAGAAATTTTAGATAAGGCGAATAAAAATATAAAAATTGAAGAATCTTATAAATTTATGGAGCTAGCAAAGAAAGCAAAATTAGAGGTGCATGGTTGTTTTGTTATTGGGTTACCAAAAGAGACAAGAGAAACAGCAAGAAAAACAATTGATTTTGCACTTTCTCTTGGTTGTAATACAGTTCAATTTTCAGGAGCAGTGCCTTTTCCTGGAACAAAATTTTTCAAAATAGCTCAAGAAGAAGGTTGGATTAAAGAGCCTTATAATTGGCCAGATTGGTTATATTTTGGAGAACAAAGAGGTCTTTTAAATTATCCGCAATTAACGGAAAAAGAGATTAACTTTTATGTTGATTTAGGTTTAAAAAAATTTTATTTAAGACCAACTTATATGTTTAAGTTTTTGTTTTCATCAAGAAATAGTAAAGATTTATATAGAAAAATTCGCGGAGCTTATAATTTTTTTGATTACCTGATTTCAAAATATTTAAAATTATAAAAGTTTAATGGAAAAAGAAAGATATCAATTACTGCGAAATCAGAAAAGTTATATTTATTGTAGATTATTGCAAAGAACAAATGCTATTTTAGAGCTGTTAAGTAAGCTTATAAAAAAAGATAAAAAATATTATCTACTTGATATAGGTACATTTGATGGTTTTATGGCTTCAGTAATAAAAAAAAAATTTAATAATGTAATCTGTTTTGGGCTTGATAATTCGTTATCAGATTATAAATTTCAATCTATTTTTTATATAACTGCGGATGCATTGAATCTACCATTTAAAGAAATTTGTTTTGATATAGTTTTAATGTCAGCAGTTATTGAGCATATAAATGATACAAAAAACATTTTAGAGCAGATAAATAAAATTTTAAAGCCTACAGGTTATCTTATTTTAACTTATCCAAATCCATTTTTTGATTATATAAGCACAATGCTAAAAGACACAGGTCATAAAAAAAGATTTATTTTTAAAAGTATAAAAAAATATTTAGAAGAGAGCGGTTTTTCTATTTTAAAATTTGATGCATTTTTACTTTTTCCTTTTCCAAGAAAAGAAAGATCTTCAGCTTTTGAAAGATTTATAAGAAAAAGTTTTTTAAAAGTTTTACTTTTAAATCGTATTATTTTGGCAAAAAAACATTAATAATATCGAATTTTTAAAATCTATTTGTATATTTTATAGTTAGTTATATAATTTATTCTTATGAAAAAGGTTATTGTTACCGGAGGGGCAGGATTTATTGGCTCACACTTAACAGAAGAGCTTTTAAATTTAGGCTATCAGGTTATAGTTTTAGATAATCTTTCTAGTGGTAGATTAGAAAATTTGCAAATTATTAAAGATAATAAAAATTTATTATTTTATAATGTTGATATTAGCGATTTTAAAAATATATGTGATTATTTTGTTGATGTTGATTGCGTATTTCATTTAGCGGCATTAGCAGATATAGTTCCCTCAGTAAATAATCCTTTAAAATATCATAAATCAAATGTTGATGGAACAGTAGCGGTATTAGAGGGAGCAAGATTAAACAATGTAAAACGTTTTATTTATGCCGCTTCTTCTTCCTGTTATGGTATCCCACAGAGATATCCAACTCCAGAAGAAGAGCCACTTTCTCCACAATATCCTTATGCTTTTACAAAATATATTGCTGAAACTTATGTTTTTCACTGGGCAAAAGTTTATAAATTAGAAGTTATATCTTTAAGGCTTTTTAATGTATATGGTCCTAGAGCAAGAACCACAGGAACATACGGAGCAGTTTTTGGCGTTTTTTTGTCTCAAAAGTTACATGGGCTTCCATTTACTGTTGTTGGAGATGGAAATCAAAAAAGAGATTTCATATATGTCAAAGATGTGGTAGATGCGTTTATAAAGGCTGCAAATTCTAATGTGAAAAATGAAGTTTTTAATGTTGGTTCAGGCGAACCTCAAACAATAAATAAATTAGTTTATCTTTTAGGCGGCAAAAAGATCC
>JAMWCT010000165.1 GCA_023819525.1 Candidatus Omnitrophota bacterium | reverse complement strand
GCGTTTATAAAACTATCAATTGTTTTGATGTTAAAAAAATTATAATTTCTAATAATTTGTTCTAAAGCATTTAATGCTTTATTTTGGCAAATCTTTTTTCCAATCTCTAAATACAAAAAAATTTCTTCTTCCTGTTGAGGATTTTCAAAGCTATTTAGGGCAATTCTTTTAAGGATTTCTAATATCCTTTCTTTCATCTCAACTGTTGCTTTATTTGTAAAGGTTATCGCAAGAATATTTTCTAAACTGTTAGGTTCGTTGTTGGCATTTAAGAGGAGTTTGATATATCTTTTTGCTAATTCTAAAGTCTTTCCAGAACCAGCGGAGGCTTCAACTATAACAACCTCACTAAATTTATTTTGTTGGTTCATTTTTAAATTTCAATAAGATTGTAATCTTGAGTGCCTAATCCAATTGCTTGAGCGTAATTTAACTGACAAAGATAGTCAATTTGAGGGTGGGCTTCTTTTATTGGATCATTTGCTTCTAGAGCAATTATCAAATCAATGCTTGCTTTGTCTATACTGACAGGATCTAAACTAAATAAAATTCCTAAATCTTTAATATAAGGCTTCTTTTCTTTATTCATACAATCACATTCTTTTGTCATAAAAATGCAAAAATTTATATATGCGCAATTTCTATCTTTTGTAGCCGCAAAAGCATATTCAGCTATTCTTTCGCTAATTATGTTATATTCATAAGACCATACAATATCAATTGCACCTTGCGGACACATACTTATACATTGAGCGCAACCAATACATTTTTCATTTATTATAAAACTTTTATCAGCCCTTTTTTCTATAGCCTGCGCTGGGCAAATCTTTATGCATATAAAGCAACCTTTACATTTTTTCTCATCTATGCGTGGACTTACATCACAATGTTGTGCCAATTTACCTTTCCTTGAAGCACACCCCATACCTAAATTTTTAATTGCCGCCCCAAAACCAGTCAACATATGTCCTGTAAAATGAGAAAGAACAAGCATAGAGTCTATATCCTTTAATGCTTCTGCTATATAACAAGTTTTAAAATGTTTTTTATTTATTACCACTTGGAAACTATCATTCCCGCTTATTCCATCGCCTATAATAATTGGAATATTAAGTTTACCAAAACCATGACCAAAAGCCAAATTAATATGATCTATGGCGTTTGTGCGACTGCCGCGATAAAGTGTATTTGTTTCAAATAAAAATGGTTTTAGATTGTTTTTCTTTAAAAAATTAACTATCGGGAATAAAAAATTTGGATTTATATATGAGGTATTTCCTTTTTCGCCAAAATGGATTTTTAAAGCAACTTTATCTTTAAGGTTTTTTGTAACTTTAGAAACCTCTAAACAATCAGCAATAATTTTTGGTTCTCGCAGAAGTTCATCATAAGTTATTCTTTTTAAAAAAACATCCGCCATATTTTAATAAATTTCATCTAATTTTTGCTGATAGTATTTTAAAAACTTTCCTTCCTTTTCTTTTTCTATTTCAATAATTTGAGCTCCACAAAAATATCCTTGTTTGTTATCTATAAATTCTGACCAAACAACAGTAGTCTTTAATTTCACAGAATCAAACTCATCGGATAAAAAATAATCTATAAATAAAACTGTTCCTTTACGCCACTCAATTTCAGAAGTAAAACATATCCCTAAAGGTGTTATATTTTTACTGTAGGTAAAAATTTTTTTACCTACTTCTTGCAATGGACGTATTTCTAAAAAATCACTAACTTCAACCCTAATTAATTTTCTTCTGTTTTCCATAAAAAGATTTAAAAATCAATAATGCACTTTTGAGGCTTTTTTTATTATAAAATCTCGCAAGCCCAATTCTAAATCAACATTATTAATATAAGCAAGTTTACATAAATCGAATAAGATCTCATAAAAAACAGAGCCTTTCTTTACATTTTTTAAGGTCTCAATTTTTTGTTTAAGTTTTAAAACTAAATCTTGTGGCATTTTTTCCCTATTTAGGATATTAAATTCTTTAATAAAAATTTCCGCTAAAAGTAAACTTGGTGCGGTTTTAGGAAGTCGCTCCAATAGAGTTTTTCGTCTTTTGCTCTTTGCTTTATGGCGCACCCAATATTTATAAACCTCTTCTTTTGTATTTAATTTTTTCAAACCAAAAACATGTGGGTGGCGTTTTATTAATTTTTTTGTAATCGTATCAAAAACGTCTCTTAAATTGAATTTATTTTTTTTATTAAGTATATGAGAGATTGCAACTAAAATCAAAAAAATATCTCCAAGCTCCTCTCTAACAATAGCAAGTTTCTTTTTTGCCAATCCATCAATAAGTTCGTAGGTTTCTTCAAGAAGATACTTTTTGTAGCTATCTAATCTTTGAGCTCTATCCCATGGACAACCGCATTTACTGCGCAATACCGTTACTATTTTAACTAAATTATCAAACTCTTTCATTATAATGAAAAATATTTTTCAGTGGTCTTTTTGGAACATGTAAATAGCCTTTTTCATCAAGCCAGTATTTAAAATCTTCTTCTTTTGTCTCTAATATTGGTGCTTCGTTAGGATAGCCGGCTGCTATAACAGAATCAATCTCGTATTTATCCGATATTTTTAATATATTTTTTAACTTTTCCCTGTCAATATTTAGTAGCCAACAACCACCTAATTTAAAACTTACTAATGAAAGTAAAATATTTTCAGCAGCAGCACCAATGTCTCTTAAACTTGGCTGAATTGCTCTTTCTTTATTGATAAGAATAATTATATAAAGTGTTGGTCTTTGAGTGGGTGGGGGATTCCTTTTTGGCGCAACATAAGCGGCCCAACGTAGAGTTTTAAAAATCTTTTCTA
>JAMWCT010000164.1 GCA_023819525.1 Candidatus Omnitrophota bacterium | reverse complement strand
TCTTCACTATCAATAACAATTTCTCTAACTTTAAACTGTGGTGGAGATTTAAAACTTTGTTTATTTTTATTATAAAACTCCTCTACTTCGCTATCTGTGATATATATATCTTTGGTTATTTCCTCCTTAAGCTTCTCAGCTAACAGTGTGTGTTTATAGTTTTTTAAAGCTTTTATTATATCTTTGTCCTCTTCTAAGCCTCTTCGTTTTGCTTCTTGAGATAAGATAGCATTACGTACTAACTCATCAAGCATTTTTGCTTTAAAATTATAATCTATAGTTATATTTTGCTCTTTCAGCAAAGGCTCTAATGCTTTTAAACTCTTATTAAAATCCTCTAAACCAAACTTCCAGTCATCTACTTGAGCTAAAAGTGGACCATTAATCTCTTCTTCTGTTATTTTAGCTGTCTTTGAGATTGAAGTGGGTTTTTGGCAGGAAATTAAAATTATTAAAATAAAAAACAAACAAACGTTAAAATATTTTTTTTCCATCGCTTCCTTTAATTTTTTGGTTAATATTTCTAATAAACTACTACCCACTTATAAATTTTATATGTACTTTTAAAAAAAATCAAGTATTTTTTATAATTTGTTGAACAGACGAGACAGATGGTATTCAGTTTTGGTTTCTTCTTATTTTGTAATATTGTTTTTATTTTGCGGTAAGAATATAAATTAACAAAGTGACAATGGTTTTAAGAGATTGTGAATTTTTTGCAAAAAGGGGAATTATGGGTACTTATCTAATGTTTTTCATTCCTTACCAAATTTGCTTTCAATCAGGTTGGTTGGAAATTTTTCAATTATCGTGTTATGCATAACTCGATAAATTCTACCTTTTGCATTTAAAATGCACATTGATAATATAAATCTTTATCCTGTTATATTGCTTGCAAAAAGGATAAGTTCTTTAAATTGGCTGCCCCGCGTGGATTCGAACCACGAATACTTGGTTCAGAGCCAAGCGTATTACCATTATACTACGGGGCAACTTGATATAATTTTATAAAACTTTATTACAAAATCAATTTTAAATTTCTTCATCCAAAAACTCAAAATCTAGATTCCAAATTTATTTTTACTCTTAAAATTAAAGGATGATAAATAACCCATTTCCACTTCGTAAGTGGAAATTACAATACCTTAAAATTTTAAAAATTTTAAATAATATGTTATAATAAATATAGGGGGTTATAAAAATGCGTAATGCTATAACTTTAGTGGAAATATTGATAGGCACTTTTGTCTTTATTATTGCTGCATCTTCCCTATTAACTAGTTTAGCAAATATTTTCTATCTTATCGACACAGCTTCTGATACAACTGCTATTGTTTCTGATTTGCGCAGTATTTTAGAAAAAATTCGCTCTACGTCTTTTGCTGATGTAACGACTTGTTTTCGTAATAATACTATAGATGGGGGTTTGATAGATGGGAGTTGTATTTTAGATAGAGATTTTATAAATGGAAATCTTAGGTATCCTGTAATGATTGGCGGCTATTCTATTGAAAATGAACATATAACGGTAATTTATGCTAATAACACTACTGACCCCTTAGAGATATGTGTAACAGCAGATTGGCAAGATAAAAGGGGCCGTCTACATAATATAAGTATAGCAACTTTTAAAACAAGATAAATATGAAAAGATTTTTTAAAAAAAACTCATTAAGCCTTATTGAAGTAGTTATATCAAGTGGTATTATTATAACAATATTTTTTCTTGTCTATAACTGGTATTTTTCTACAACTAACCTAACAGAAACAACAAAGATAAAAACTGAACTGCAAGCAAAAGCAAGATATGCAATGCAGTTTATGATAAATGAATTAAAAAATACAACAAGAACCTCAACGCAAAATCCATCACCTAATTTGGTTATACCTTCTAAACCCAATAATAAAAGTGTACATTTTTATCTTCCAAAAAAAGATAGCAAAGGTGATATAAATCTTACTGATGACAACAATATTGAGTGGGATAGTGACAATCAAATTAAGTACGAGTATATACCGGGACAAAAAATTTTACGAAGGCTTGAAAAAGGAAATCAAAAAATTTTAGCAAATTATGTTACTGACGTTCAATTTATCGACCATAATATAGAAAGTAGTTTAGCACTTAATGAAGTAAAAATAATACTTACTTTAAGTAAAGAAACAAAAAAAAATAGAAATGTTGAGCTTACTTTAACAGGAATAGTAAATTTAAGAAATTAAAATGAATAAAATTTTAAAATTTAAAAAAGCAGCAGTTTTAATTTTAGTCTATACAATAATTACGGTTTTTGCTATTATATCTACTTCTTTATTATCAAGTGTTATAAACGAAACAAATTTAGCCAAAAGAAATAGATTAGAAACAGAAGTTTTTTATTTAGCAGAAGGGGCTATAGAATATGCTATTTCTTCTTTTGCTAGTGCAATTGCAAACTATCAAATACCTCCTGATATAGATTGCTACAATACAACCGCTAACTTTACTACATTTCCTGGTAATCCTAAAGTTAATGTAACTATAACTAGACTTGATGAAAATGATATATTAGTAGTTGAAGAAAACGCAAAAATACTTACTTGTAATTACAAAGTAAAAACAACAGCAGTTCACCCACAATACCCTACAATTTCTGTTACATTAAATCAAATCATAAATCGTAGACGTATACCTACTTTTCAACATATAGTTTTTTATAATGATGATTTAGAAATTTTACCAGGTCCAAATATGTTATTATCAGGAAGAATGCATTGTAATAAAGATATCTATGTTGACGCAGGGGTTGGTAGTACCTTAACTATTGATACTTTTTATTTTCGCTCTGCTTGA
>JAMWCT010000163.1 GCA_023819525.1 Candidatus Omnitrophota bacterium | reverse complement strand
ATTGCAAAAATTAAAAATATAAAAATATATGAGGTTGGAATATCATATATGGGAAGAACTTATCAAGAAGGGAAAAAAATAAATTGGGTTGATGGAGTAAAGGCGTTTTTTGAAATTTTAAAATATAATTTTTTTAATTAATAAAGATTTTTTGATAAAAATTATTTTTTAAAAAATTAATATTATGATCCTTGAGGCAATAAATAGTTGCCTTATTTGAAGTATAAATTAAAATTGTTTCTCTTTTATTTTTTATAAAATTACATAATTTGTCTTGATCAAAAAAATCAAAATAATTAATAATAACTTTATCTTCTAAATAATTAGAAATACTTTTTGGTTCAGGTTGCCCCCATTCTCCCCAACAACAACCGTAAATTATGATATTTTTATTTTTATCAAAATTAAGTTCTTTTTTAATATCATCAGTTATAATTTTTCCAAAAGGAATATTCTTATTAGGCAAATTTTCAGGATAAATGTAAAAGTAATCATAAAAATTTTTAAAAAAAATAAAAAATAATAAAGAAAATAAAAATAATTTAGAAAAAAAACTATCTTTTAAAACAAAACTAATTTTTTTATAAAAATAAAACATTCCTAAACTACAAAGATAATAAATAAAAAATGCTGCTCCGATCATTCTTCCAAACGATGGTGAATTTTGGGAATTGGCTATATCTAAAAATGAAGAAAATTGGGAACAAATAAAAACTAAGAATAAAAATAAATTTATTTTTAATTTCTTTTTATTTGTTAATGTTTCTTTAAAAAAGAAAATTAAACCAATAATAAAAAAAATTGATGAAACAATATCTAATATTGGTCTTCCCGGAATATTATGCCGAAATACAATATCTCCTTTTAAAAAAATTGATTGAAAATTATCAAAAACATTACCAAAAAAATTTTTAGTTTTATCCAAAAAAGATAAATTGTGTCCAATTTTTTCTCCTAAATAAGAACTTTCTGATAGTAAAATATCTGGATAAATTTGATTTCTAAAAATTAAAATAAAAAATGGTAAAAATGGTAAAAAAATTTTCCAATGAAGTAAACTAAAAATAGTCATTCCCCAAAATGATGATTGAACAAAAAGTCCCAGTCCTAAAATTAATCCCGATAAAAAAAATCTTTTATTTAAATAAGAGTAGATAAATAATTCAACAAATAAAAGCACTAAAATATATGGTTTTGCTTGACGTGAAAAAGAAATAAGCCAAAATGAAGTTGACATTAAAAAAGGGACCAAATAAATAGTTAATTTATTATTATTATTGATTTTTTTTGCAATAAGATAAGCAAAATATATGACTAAAATTCCTACAAAAACTGTTGATATTTTTATTATTAAAAAATTTTTTCCGAAAAATAAAAAAAATAAAGCAACTAAATAATCAAAAAGCGGGCCATCCCCTCCAAAAAAACCCCAATAAAAATTACTCTTTAAAATATTTTTAGCATAGATTATGTGTTCATTAACATCTCCCCACAGCTCAGCTGGAATTTCATTTAATTTAAAAATTCTAATTAAGAAAGAAAATAATAAAATTAAGAAAAATACCATCTTTTCTTTTTTTATAAAATCTAATAGTTTCTTATCTAATCCTCTCATACACCAAAACCGTCTGGTGATCATAAACGGTAAATGTTTCCTCTATCCAACTATCAGGATAATGAATAAATTTATAATAATACGGCAAAAATTCTTTAATTTTTTTATAACAAACACCAGTCAATTCTTTTTGTTTTTGGCAATTATTGGTTAATAAAGCTTGATAAAACTGACTCATTTTAGGATATCGCTCCGGCACTGTTGGAATGCTCCCCCATCCCCGATTTGAAGACAAAACATAATAATCAGCTTTTTTTAAAAACTCCCTCATCTTTTGCCATTTTTCCGGCGTATCCGGATCAAAAACCGGTAATGACTCAACCTGAAAATTCTTTCCATAATTATCTTCAACATAAAGCGGCAAAGGATCGTCCCAATGCTCTCCTAAAATGACTAAGTTCGTGGGTAAATTTTTGTAAATCCACTCTGAAGCCTCAACCCGAGTGTTTTTGTGAAAATAAATGGTTGAAAACAGAACTGGCCAGATTAAAAGTATAACGTATAACGTAGAACGTAGAACGTATAACAAAAATTTTCTTTTTAAAAATTTTTTCCCAATAACCAATAACCAATAACTAATAACGCTTATTCCCACTCCTCCAAAAATAGCAAAAAAGGGATAAAGATAGATGGTGTAGCGAATTGATTTGGCAAACTGTAATGACTGATAGATAAAGTAACCAACAACCCAAAAAAATATTAAACTGAAAATATTAAATTTAAAATTGAAAATTGATTTTCTTCTATTTACTATTTTAAATTTACTATTTACAATAAAAAATAATCCTATTATCATAACCATAAAATTTATCGGCCCCAATCCTGCAAAAAAAGTTGTTGACAAAAGTGCCCAAACCGGTTTATTAATCCACTGAACCCCTGGTGGATACCAAGCCTCTTTTGTGGTAAAAAGTTTTAAGTTATTGATACTTGAGACAAAACTTTCACTTAATCTTAGATCAAAAAAATTGCTGTTTTGAAAATAATAAGGATTAGCAAAACGAAGAGATAAATAAACAAATAGTAAATAGTAAATAGCAAATAGTAAATATTTGATAATTCTTTTTAGTAAACTACTTTGTTCTTTTAAAAAAAACAAAAGAATAATCCCAAAATTTAAAGGCAAAATGTATAAAGCTGAGATTTTAGAGGATAAAGCTAAACCAAAAAAAATTGAAGAAAAAAGAGTCATTAAAAACCCTGAAGTATGATTCAAAATCAACTTCAGGGCAAAGTAGAAGCTCCCAA
>JAMWCT010000162.1 GCA_023819525.1 Candidatus Omnitrophota bacterium | reverse complement strand
ATTTATTGTGCTTATGGTAACTGAAGAGGGGGAGCGAATACCTTTAACCATAGCAGATGTTGATAAACAAGAAAATACTATTACTTTGATTTTTCAGGAAGTAGGTTTAACTACGACACTTTTGGGGAGATTAGATAAAGGTGATCTGCTTTATGCTTTAGTTGGACCTTTAGGAAAGCCTACAGAAATTTATAAATATGGAAAAGTAATTATAGTTGGTGGAGGTGTTGGCATTGCAGAAATTTATCCTGTTATAAAAGCATTAAAAAATGAAGACAATTATATCATAAGTATTTTAGGTGCAAGGACAAAAGATTTATTAATTTTAGAAAAAGAGATAAAAAACCTTTCTGATGAGTTTTATGTTGCTACAGATGATGGTAGTTATGGGCAAAAAGGTTATGTTACAGATATATTGAAAGATTTATTAAACAAAAATTTTTCAACTACTGAATATCAATTAATTTATGCAGTTGGTCCGATACCTATGATGAAAAATATTGCTACCCTGACAAAACCATATAATATAAAAACAATAGTTTCTTTAAATGCATTAATGGTTGATGCTACAGGAATGTGCGGTTGTTGTCGTGTTACTGTTGGAGGCGAAACAAAATTTAGTTGTGTAGATGGACCAGAATTTGATGCGCATCTAATAGATTGGGAAGAGCTGGCCAAAAGAAATAATGTTTATTGGGATAAAGAAAATCACATCTGCAAACTTTTGCTTAAATTAGAAAAATGAAAGAAGAAGCTATAAAAATAAAAGAATTATCTCCGCAAATAAGAATAAATAATTTTGATGAAGTAGTTTTAGGGTATAGTGAAGAAGAGGCACTTTTAGAGGCTGGCCGTTGCTTGCAATGTAAAAATCCAACTTGTATTTCTGGTTGTCCTGTGGGTATTGATATAAAGAAATTTATTTTTCAAATTACTAAAAAAGATTTTAAAAGCGCATATTTTACCATTAGAGAGAAAAATAATTTTCCTTCTATTTGCGGAAGAGTTTGCCCAGCTGAGTATCAATGCAGAAAATCTTGCGTTTTAACTAAAAAAGGTGCATCTTTTGCAAATGCAAATACTATAAATATTCATTTTTTAGAAAGATTTATTGGCGATTGGGGATTAAAAAATAATTTAGAAATAGTGCAAGAAAAAAATGAAAAACTTTCTAAATTTAAAATCGCAGTTGTTGGTTCAGGTCCTGCTGGTTTATGTTGTGCAGGAGAGTTAGCTAAAGTTGGGATAAAGGTGGTAGTTTTTGAAGGGTTGCATGCATATGGAGGAGTTTTAAGGTATGGGATTCCAGCTTTTAGGTTGCCTACAGATATTTTAGATAAAGAAATAGAGTATTTAAATAAATTAAATGTTAGTTTCATCAAAAACTGCTTAATTGGAAAGACAAAAAGTTTAGATGACCTATTTAGTGAAGGTTTTGCTGCAGTATTTTTAGGTTTAGGAGCAGGTACCCCTTCTTTTTTAGGAATAGCGGGTGAAAATCTTTGTAATATATATTCTGCTAATGAGTTTTTGACACGTATAAACTTAATGCAAGCATATAAATTTCCACAATTTCATACACCAATAAATATCGGCAAGAATATAATTGTTATTGGTGGTGGCAATACCGCTATAGATACAGCAAGAACAGCTATAAGACTTCAAAGTATAAATAATTTTAAGCCTAACGTAACTGTTCTTTATCGTAGAACAGAACTAGAGATGCCAGCAAGAAGACTTGAGATTGAACATGCAAAAGAGGAAGGCGTAAATTTTAAATTTTTAGTGCAACCAAAAGAATTTATAGGCGATAAAGATGGGTTTGTAAAAAAAATTATATGTCTAAAATGTGAACTGGGTAAACCGGATTATTCTGGGAGAAGAAGGCCTATCAAAATAGAAGGAAGTGATTTTGAGATAGATTGCGATTTAGTTATTGTTGCTATTGGGTTGACAGCAAATCAAACCTTAACCTCTGTTACACCTGCCTTAAAAACTGATAAATATAAAAATATTATAATTGACCCTTCTACTATGGAAACTTCAATAAAAAATGTTTTTGCAGGAGGAGATATAGTTGGAGGGGAAGGGACGGTAATTGAAGCAATGGGTATGGCTAAAAAGGCAGCCAAGTTTATTCTAATGAAGCTTTTAAGCTAAAAAGCGCAAAAGACTTAATAGATATCTTTCTATGTTACTACGCTAACCGAAAGGTTGATGTGTAATTTTAAATAATCTTTTTTAGTTTAGCGCAGACTTAAAGTCTATAAAGAATTTTAAAACAATTTTTCAGATATAAACTCTTAATTTTAATTATACTTTACGATTTCTTGCGACTAAAACGATATATACTAAAAGAACATCGTATCCATCTTTGTAAATTTAGATTATTAAAAAAATTAGCTGTTAATTTTTTATACCCACCTTCCAATATTTTATGCTAATTTCCAATCACACTACGTCTATTCCCAACACTACAAGTTGGAAAAAAATGGCTAATAAATATAAGGGTTTTTAGGAATGTAATTTTTGAGTAGCTAAAACCTCTTTCCACTTACGAAGTGGAAAACAAGTGAAAAACAATAATACTCTCAAGGAAGAAGGAGAGCATTATAAAGCAAAAGGAGATTAAAGTTATCTAGCTCCTTAAACTTTAAAAAAGAAAAAAAATTAAAGATGCGCAATTTTTAAAAATAGGACATTTATATTTTGCTAAAAGTTTTAAGACATTTTTAATTTGCTTTTAGATTTTAAATAAAAATTCTTGACTTTAAAATTATTTGTGTTAATGTAATAACCATTAGTGGTCTTCTATAACTTTTTGGAGTGTAATTACTTAAGAGTTAAAAGGAGGTGTTTATGGTATTAAAAAAG
>JAMWCT010000161.1 GCA_023819525.1 Candidatus Omnitrophota bacterium | reverse complement strand
CTCATTTTACCTAATTAATTTCACTTACTTTTTAAATCCGTTAACCAATACCATTTCACTTACATTTTACATCCGTTAATACGAACTATTGACAGAATTCATAAAAATGATTATAATATTTATAGTTAGTTAAGAACCTTAACAAAAAAGAAAGGAAAGGAAACATGAAAGCAAAGATAAAAAAGATAAGAGAGTTGTGGCAGAAACTCCTGGAGCAAAAACCTACCAATGATGACTTGCGTTATATCATTGAGTATGTTGACTCCTTAAGAGAAGAGGCTGTGAGGAAACTCACACTTTCAAAAGAAGAAATTCTTGAGAAAATGAGAGAACTCTTCTAAACCTCATCTCATTTAGGGCGGAAAAGAGATAAAAATCTTTATCCGCCCTCTTTTTTTTAAAATGATATAATAAATATAAGAACAGAAAACTAATGGACTGGCTGTTTTTCTCCAACGCCAAAAGACCCCATTATACATTAAACAACAATCACCATTAAAATACATCATTAATACCTTTGAATTTTTTACAAGATGATGTGGGTTTGTACAATTTATTGACCCAATCTTTACAATTTCTTATAATTAAGATATATTCCGCGGTAGCTCAGCGGTAGAGCGACTGGCTGTTAACCAGTGGGTCGCAGGTTCGAATCCTGCCCGCGGAGCCATAGATTGAGATACGAACTCATTATTAGAGGACACTAAATTTTTGGATACTTCACAGGGAGCGGCTACCCCGTCCGCCAAAAGGCGGGCGGGGCTTTTCTTTTCAGACAAATTTTCCGAATAAAATAAGGTAATTTTTATATTTTCTTTTGAGTAGATTATTTGTTTAAGGAAGTTTTTAAGTGAGAGATTTCTTTCCAGAGGATTTTTAATTTTTAAAATAAAGATGATTGATTTTAAAATTGAATTAATGATTTCCAGTTCAAATTTTGAGCATGATTGGGTTAGTTCGTATCCTGATTGGGCGGGTATTTCTGAGTCATGATTCAATCTAAAAACAAGGTTTTCAATATAATTTTTATCTAAAGAAATTCTTTCTAAACTTTCTAAAATATAATTTTCTAATCTTTCAGTTGAAACTTGTTTAATAGAGCAAGCATGCCAATCTCTCTTTAAAGTAGAAGTACAGCGATAATAGTAATATCGTTTAAGTTTTCCTCCTTTTCTTTTGTTGGTGAAACAAGGCGTCATTTTGGATTTACATTTGGCACAAACAATAAGACCACCAAAGAGAAAATCTTTATAAACTCTTAACTTTCTAACTTTCTTTTTATGAATTTGTTGAGCCAAATTAAAAATTTCTTCTGAGATTATTGGTTCATGAATTCCTTGATAGATTTGGCCCGAGTATTTGACTTTTCCGGTATACACAATATTTCTCAAAATATTTTCTAAATGGCTTTTAGTAAAAATTTTATTTTCTCTATTTTTGATTCCTTTTATTTTTAATTCTTCGTAAACTTTAGAAAGCGAACCGGTAGTAATATAAATTTCATAAATCAATTTTACAATCTCAGCCTCTTTTGGATTTATAAATAATTTTTTATTTTCTTTTAAATACCCATAAGGCACAATCCCACCATTCCACATTCCTTTTTTAGCTCTTTCAATCATTTTATCTTTGGTTCTTTCTGAAGCCAATTCTCTTTCAAATTGGGCGAAAGTTAACATTATATTTCTTAAAAGTCTTCCGGCAGGCGTTGAAGTGTCAAATCTTTCGGTAATTGAAATAAAACTAACGTCCTCTCTCTCAAATAATTCAATCAATTGATAAAAATCTTTTGGCGAACGAGTAAGGCGATCAATTTTATAAACCAAAACAATATCAATCTTCTTTTCTTGAATATCATTTAACAGTTCTTGTAAAGCAGGCCTATTTAAAGTAGCCCCACTATGACCTTCATCAGAATAAACTTTAAAAGTTTTCCATCCTTCTTGGCTTTTGACAAAGGCTTTAACCTTTTCTTCTTGAGCTAAACAAGAAGAAAATTCTTTTTCCGCTTGGTTATCAGTGGAAACTCTAGTGTAAATGGCACAATTTTTAACTTGATTTTTGCTCATAATTTTGATATTCTTTATTAAGATAATTGGCAAATAACATACCTATATTATAATACATTATACTCAATTATAGATAACTATGTCAAGTGGGTATTTAAAAAATCTTAAAAAATTAAGACAACAAAAGGGCTGGTCCCAAGAAAAATTGGCTCACGAAGCCGGTATATCCTATCAAACTTTAATTAAAATTGAACGAGGCTATATTAAGAATCCAAAATTAGAGACCTTAATAAAAATCGCGAAAGCATTAAAAGTTTCTTTGGAAGATTTAATTAAAACATGAATACCAATTCGTGGCTTCAAACAATTATTATAGCGGTAGGAGTAGGTATAGCATATTGGCAGTTAAATAGAATGAATGTCCAAAACAAAGCAGATTTTACTTATAAAGTTTATAAGGATTTAATAAAGTGGTTAGAAAAAAATAAAGAATGTAGGAATTGGATTTTAAAATTAAATGAAAAATTAAAATCCAATTTTGAAAAATGGGAGTTTGATGATTTTTTAGGATATTTTGTTACAATATACGCTTTGAAGAGAAGAAAATTGATTGATAAAGAAATGGTATATGATTTATTTAGTGATTATTTAATTTCAGTTTATGAGGCGAATGATTTTGAGTTAAAAGAAATTATTCGGGAATTGAGAGAAAAAGAAAAAAAGGAAGATTTATATATTGAAATTGAGGAATTATACAAGGAAATGAAACAAAGAGAACAAAACAAATAATCTACTCAAAAGAAAATATAAAAATTACCTTATTTTATTCGGAAAATTTGTCTGAAAAGAAAAGCCCCGCCCGCCTTTTGGCGGACGGGGTAGCC
>JAMWCT010000028.1 GCA_023819525.1 Candidatus Omnitrophota bacterium | reverse complement strand
TTTTTTATTTCTACAACGATGAGTCCATCATTAAGGATTGCACTATGAAAAAGATTAGTTTAATTGCAAAAGAAAAGATTATTGATGAAATAGTTTCACAGCAAAAAAATTTTGAGTTGTGTGTTTTTGTGCAACTTGATCGTATTAAAGCCTTTTCTTTAAATATTTTTCGAAATAATTTAAGCAAAATAGACGCTGTTCTTTTAGTCGCAAAAAATAGTTTAATCGAGAGAGCTTTCAGTTTTTTTAATAACAATAAAATAAAAGATTTTTTAAAAGGCGAGAGTGGTTTAGTTTTCGCAAAAGAAGATGCTATTGTTGAAACTTGTAAAGTGCTAGTAGATTTTAAAAAAGAAGTAGAGTTTTTTAAAGTAAACGGAGCTTTATATAAAAATAAGGAACTTTCGCTTGAAGAGATAGAAAGTTTAGCAAAATTACCTTCTAAAGAGATTTTATTGGGTATGGCAGTATCGGCTTTGGCTAGTCCTTTGACAAATTTTGTTAATTTACTTAATAGTATAATCGCAAACTTTTTGTTGGTTCTTGAACAAATAAAAAATAAGAAAAATTCTAAATAAGGAGTTTAAAGGAGGTCTATATGTCTAAAGTTGAAGATGTATTAAAGATAGTAGAGGAGATGACTGTTTTGGAATTATCAGAACTTATAAAAGCATGTGAAGAAAAATTTGGCGTAAAGGCTTCGGCTGCTGTTGCAGTTGGTGTCCCAACGCAGGCTTCAACAGAGGCAGCGAAAGAAGAAGAAAAAACGACATTTACAGTTATTCTTGCTAATGCCGGTGCTAATAAAATTGCTGTAATAAAAGAAATACGTGCAATTACAGAACTTGGTTTAAAAGAAGCAAAAGAATTGGTTGATAATGCACCAAAACCAGTTAAAGAAAATGTTTCAAAAGAAGAAGCTGAGAGTATTAAGAAAAAACTTGAAACAGTAGGGGCTACTGTTGAGCTAAAATAATTATGAAAAGGGAAAATATACTTTCATTTTCAAAAATAACAAAAACATATCCAATGCCACATTTGTTAGAACATCAACTTCAGTCTTTTGAAGAATTTTTACAAATAGATGTTATTCCAGAAAAGAGAAAAAGAATTGGTTTACAAGAAGTTTTTGAAGAAGTATTTCCTCTTGAAAGTCCGGATAAGCAATATAGGTTGGAATTTATTTCTTATAGTTTAAGCAGACCACGTTATAATATTGAGGAGTGTAAACGTAGAGCTCAAACTTATGCAGCAGCCCTACGGGTACGTCTTAGGTTGGTTACGCCTTCTAATGGAATAAAAGAGCAGGAGGTGTATCTTGGAGATATTCCTTTAATGACTCCTATTGCTTCTTTTATAATAAATGGTGACGAAAGAGCAGTTGTAAGCCAACTACAACGTTCCCCTGGAGTATTTTTTGAAGAAGAGATGCACCCAATGGGTAAACGGTTATATTTTGCGCGTATCATTCCTTATAGAGGTTATTGGTTGGAATTTAGGACAGATATAAACGATACAATAACTGCAATAGTGGATAGGCGAAAAACTTTTCCGGCTACTCAAATATTGCGCATAATGGGTCTTTCAAGCAATGAAGATATTTATAAAAATTTTTCTGATCAGCCGTATCCAGAAATAGTAAATACCGTTAAAAAAGATCCATTTACATCCACAGAAGATGCTTTATTAGATTTTTATAAAAAAATGCGACCAACAGAACCAATAACTTTAGAAGCAGCTAAAGAGGTTTTCAGACGAATGTTTTTAGATATTAAACGCTATGATTTGGGTAAAGTTGGACGTTATCTTATTAATAAAAAGGTAGGTTTAGATGTTTCATTAGAGAAACGAGTTTTAGATTTAAATACGATTATAGAGATTTTGAAACATCTATTGATGGTTAAAAATGGAAAAAAAGAAGTGGATGATATTGACCACTTAGGAAATCGGCGTGTAAAATTAGTAGGTGAATTATTACAACATCAGGTTAGAGTAGGGCTTTTAAAAGTTGAACGCACCTTTATTGAAAGGTGCACTTTGATTTCAGGAAATGATTTTCCTATTCAACATTTGATAAATTCTAAAGCCTTTTCTTCGCAGCTTCAAGATTTTTTTGGACGTTCGCCACTTTCACAATTTATGGATCAAACAAACCCTGTCGCAGAAGTTACTCACAAAAGAAGACTTTCAGCTATGGGACCTGGAGGGTTATCAAGAGAAAGAGCCGGATTTGAGGTTAGAGATGTTCACCCCACACATTATGGAAGAATTTGTCCTATAGAAACACCTGAAGGAGCGAATATAGGTCTTCTTTCTTCGTTAACTTCTTATGCAAAAATAAATTCTTTGGGATTTTTAACTACACCGTATAGGAAAGTAGAAAAAGGTAGATTGCTCGATAAAATTGAATATCTAACATCTGATGAGGAAGAAGGCAAAATGATTGCTCAGGTAACATCCAATATCGATGAAGATGGATATATAAAAGATAAAGAAATCTACGCACGTTACAAAGGCAAATTTCCCAAGGTAAAACCTACCGAAGTAGAGTACATGGATATATCAAAGCAACAGATTATTTCATTTTCAGCGGCACTAATTCCTTTTTTAGAGCACGATGATGCTAATAGAGCTTTAATGGGATCTAATATGCAACGCCAAGCTGTTCCACTTTTATTTCCAGAAGCTCCACTTGTTGGAACCGGAATTGAAGGAAAAATAGCAAAAGAAAGTGGCGCTGTTGTTGTAGCTAAAGAGGCAGGCAAAGTTGAAGAGTTAAGTGCAAGTTTTATAAAAATAGGAAATTTTGTTTACAAACTTAAAAAATTCCAACGCTCTAATGCCGATACCTGTATAAATCAAAGACCTTTAGTTAGAAAAAATGAAGAGGTTAAAAAAAATCAAGTTATTGCAGATGGAATGGCTACATCCGGTGGTGAGTTGGCTTTAGGGAGAAATCTTTTGGTGGCTTTTATGCCTTGGCGAGGATATAATTTTGAAGATGCAATAGTTCTTAATGAAAGGTTAGTAAAAGAAGATATACTTACTTCTGTACATATTGAGAGATTTGAGTTGGAAGCGAGAGAAACACGTCTTGGCAATGAAGAAATTACCAGAGATATACCCCATGTTAGTGAAGAAGCTTTAAAAAATTTAGATGAAAATGGGATTGTGCGTGTTGGCGCTGAAGTTATGCCTGACGATATTCTTGTCGGAAGAGTTACTCCAAAAACCGAAAAAGAACTTTCTCCAGAGGAAAGGCTTCTGCGTGCAATTTTTGGTGAAAAGGCTGCTGATGTAAAAGATACTTCTTTACGTGTTCCACCAGGTGTGTATGGTGTAGTTATAAATGTTGAGGTATTTCAAAGAAAAGATAGAGGTAGGCGTTCAAAAAAAGAAAAGACAGAAGAACTTAAGCGACTAAAAGATATAGAAAGATACTATGCTGAAGAACGCCAACTTTTAGAGCGCGAAAAACTTAAACGGTTAAGCATCTTGTTAGGAAAAGACGAAAACAAAATAAAACTATCCGATCTAGAAGAAAATGAAGAAGTGCAGGCTATTATAAATATTTATAATGAAAGACTACATGAGCTTGCAGCAGAAAAAGAAATGGAAATTGCTAAAATAAAAAAAGGCGATGAACTTCCAACAGGGGTGCTTAAAAGAGTTGTTGTTTATGTTGCAATGAAAAGGAAAATTTCTGTTGGAGATAAGATTTCAGGTAGACATGGTAATAAAGGGGTTGTTGCAAGAATACTGCCGGAGGAAGATATGCCATTTTTGGAAGATGGCACGCCGGTAGATGTTGTTCTTAATCCCTTAGGGGTTCCTTCCAGAATGAATGTAGGTCAACTTTTAGAGATGCATTTAGGTTGGGCTGCAAAAAAATTAGGGTTGCGTGTAATTTCACCAGTTTTTGATGGAGCTAGCGAACAAGAGATAAGAGATTTACTTCAAAAAGTCGGCTTACCAGAAGATGGAAAAGTGACTTTATATGATGGTCTGAGCGGTAAACCTTTTGAGCAAAAGGTTGCTGTGGGTTATATGTATTTAATGAAGCTTATTCATATGGTTGATGACAAAATTCATGCAAGAGCCATAGGGCCTTATTCTCTTATAACTCAACAACCTTTAGGAGGAAAAGCACAATTTGGAGGACAACGTTTTGGTGAAATGGAGGTTTGGGCTTTAGAGGCTTATGGAGCAGCTTTTACTTTGCAAGAAATACTTACTGTAAAAAGTGATGATGTTGAAGGAAGAAATAGGATTTACGAGGCAATTGTACGCGGTGAGCAAAGATTTCATCCATCAGTTCCAGAGTCGTTTAATGTTTTGGTAAAAGAATTACAAGGTTTGTGTTTAAATATAAAGGCAGAAAAAATACCAAAATTTCAAGAAGATAAACAATAAGGTAAATAAGTATGATTGAAGAAGCTTCCTTTTTTGACAGAATATCTATAAGCTTGGCTTCTCCACAAATAATTAAAAGTTGGTCTAGTGGTGAAGTAAAAAAAGCTGAAACTTTAAACTACCGTACTTTAAAGCCAGAAAAGGATGGTTTATTTTGCGAAAAAATTTTTGGTCCTGTCAGGGATTGGGAGTGCCATTGTGGCAAATTAAAAGGAATAAAATTTAAAGGACTAAGGTGCGATCGTTGTGGGGTTGAAATTCTTCATTCTTCTGTGCGTAGACAACGTATGGGACATATCGAACTAGCAACACCTGTTACACATATATGGTTTTTTAAAGTGATTCCTTCCAGGATTGGAACTATTTTAGATTTAAGTATACGGGAATTAGAAAAAGTTATTTATTATGAAGAATATATAGTGATTGATCCAGGTAAGACAAATTTTAAGAAAGGACAACTCTTAACAGAAGAAGAATATAATAATGCTTTAAAAGAATATAAAAATAATTTTGTTGCAAAAATAGGTGCAGAGGCTATACGAGATTTGTTAAAAGAAGTTGATTTAGAAAAATTAAGCAAAAGTATTCGCAAGCAAATTGAGGAGAATAAAAATTTAAATAAAAGATTATTTAAGCGCCTTCAAATAATTGAAGATTTTAGACGTTCGCAAAACAGACCTGAATGGATGGTGTTAGAAGTTCTTCCTGTTATACCACCTGATTTAAGACCTTTAGTGCCTTTAGAAGGTGGAAGATTTGCTTCTTCAGATTTAAACGATCTTTATAGACGTGTAATAAATAGAAACAATCGGCTGAAGAAATTAATTGCTTTGGGCGCACCTGATATCATTATTCGCAATGAAAAACGTATGCTTCAAGAAGCTGTAGATGCACTTTTAGAAAATGGAAGACACGGTAGGCCTGTTACAGGACCACAAAATAGACCTTTAAAAAGTTTATCTGATATGCTTAAAGGCAAACAAGGTAGATTTCGTCAGAATCTTTTAGGTAAACGTGTAGATTATTCTGGGAGAAGTGTTAT
This sequence comes from Candidatus Omnitrophota bacterium, assembly GCA_023819525.1. Lineage (GTDB taxonomy): Bacteria > Omnitrophota > Gorgyraeia > Duberdicusellales > 4484-171 > JAMWCT01. The sequence goes on along the minus strand of JAMWCT010000028.1, from coordinate 11,237 downwards.
TGTAGTTGGTCCTGAGTTGAAGCTTCATCAATGTGGTTTGCCACAACAGATGGCATTAGAGTTATTTGAACCATTTATTATAAAAAAATTGCGTGAAAAAGGTTTTGTTCACACTATTAGGGGAGCGCGTAGAATGGTGGAAAGGGCAAGAGTTGAGGTATGGGACATATTAGAAGAGGTAATAAAAGGGCACCCTGTGCTCTTAAATAGAGCTCCTACTCTGCATCGGTTAAGTATTCAGGCGTTTTACCCTATACTTATAGATGGAAAAGCCATTAAATTGCATCCGTTGGTATGCGCCCCATTCAATGCTGATTTTGATGGAGATCAAATGGCAGTACATGTACCACTTTCTATAGAAGCGCAAGCAGAGGCAAAGTTACTTTTACTTTCAGTAAATAATATTTTTTCTACAGCTGACGGTAGACCTATTGTTACACCTAGCCAAGATATAATTATTGGGTGTCGATATTTAACTTTGGAAAAGGATGGAGGACGTGGTGAAGGAACTTTATTTTCTTCCATAGATGAAATTATTACTGCGTATCAAGATGAAGAAGTTGAATTACATGCAAAGATTAAATTGCAAATTGAGGAAGATGGAAAGAAAAAAATAATTGATACAACTGTAGGTAGGGCTTTATTTAACAATATATTACCAAAAGGTTTTCCATATGTAAATCGGTTACTTGGTAAAAAAGAAGTTTCAGATATTATAAGTACTTGTTATAAAAAATTTGGACACAGTGCCACTATAGAACTCTTAGATAAAATAAAAGACCTTGGCTTTGAGTACGCTACAATTAGTGGTGTTAGCATTTCGGTGAACGATTTAAAAATTCCTTCACAAAAAAAAGATTGTATTGAAGAAGCAAATCAGGAGTTGTCTAAAATAGATGAACAATACAGACGAGGAATTATTACGGAACGTGAAAGGCACAATAGAATCATTGATGTTTGGAGGCGCACCACAGACAAAATTTGTGATTTAGTTTTTAAAAATTTAGATAATTTTAATCCAATTTTTATGATGGCAGATTCTGGTGCAAGAGGTTCAAAATTACAAGTAGGACAATTAGCCGGCATGAGGGGTTTAATGGCAAAACCATCAGGAGAAATTATTGAAACTCCTATAGTTTCAAATTTTAGAGAAGGTTTGACTGTTTTGGAATACTTTATTTCAACGCATGGAGCAAGAAAAGGTTTAGCTGATACAGCGCTCAAAACTGCAGATGCCGGTTATTTAACGAGGCGTCTTGTAGATGTAGCACAAGAGGTTATAGTAGTAGAAGAGGACTGTGGTACAGTAAATGGAATAACTGTATCTGAAATCGTAGAAGGTGATGAAGTGGTTGTGCCACTAAAAGAAAGAATAGTTGGTAGAATCGCTTTAGATAACATTGTAGATATAATAAGTGATGAAGTTATTGTAAAGCAAGGTGAGGAAATTACAGAAGAAAAGGCAGATAAAATTGAAAGATTAGGTTTAGAAAAAATAAGGATACGCAGTGTATTGACATGCGAATCTGAACGAGGGGTTTGCACAAAATGTTATGGTAGAAATTTAGCCACAGGTAAATTGGTTGAGGTAGGCGAAGCGGTTGGTATTATTGCTGCTCAATCAATCGGTGAACCCGGCACTCAACTTACTATGAGAACTTTTCATATTGGAGGAACTGCTTCTGGCGTTGCAGAACGTTCATTCGTTAAAGCAAAAGAAACCGGCTTTTTAAAATATCATAATTTGAAAGTTGTAGAAAAAAAAGGTCAATTTGTTGTTTTAAATAGGAATGGTATGGTTAGCATTGTGGATGGGAGAGGTATTGAATTACAAAGAAATCCTATCCCACAAGGGGCTTATCTTTTAATGGCAGAAAATCAAAAAGTTGAAAAAGATAAGATTTTTGTTAGGTGGGATCCATATTCATTTCCTATTCTTACTGAAGTAAGCGGCAAAGTGAAATACGAAGATATAATTGATAAGATCACTATTCAAGAAGAAATGAACTTATCCACCGGCAGAAAAGAACGTGTTGTGATAGAATTTAAAGGAGATTATCATCCACAGATTTTAATTCTTTCAGATAAAGATGAAGTTTTGGGTATTTATTTGCTCCCAACAGGTGCACATATTATGGTAGAAGAGGCCACTTATGTTGAAGCAGGTGATGTTATCGCAAAGACCCCAAGGCTTGTAGCGAAAACAAAAGATATTACTGGTGGTCTTCCAAGAGTTGCTGAACTTTTTGAAGCAAGACGCCCAAAAAACCCAGCTGTTATAAGTGAGATAGATGGTTTTGTTGAATTTAAAGAAGATAAAGGCGAAAGGAAAATTATCGTTCGTAGCCCAACTGGTATGAAAAGAGAATACAATATACCTGTAGGTAGACATCCGATAGTTTATAGTGGAGATAGAGTAGTTGCAGGACAACAATTAACTGAAGGCCCTACTGTTTTGCAAGATATATTACGCGTCTGTGGTGATAAGGTTTTGCAAGAATATTTGGTTAATGAAATACAAGAGGTTTATAGGTTGCAAGGCGTAAGAATAAATGATAAACATATAGAAGTTATAATTAGAGAAATGCTTAAGAAAGTTAAAATTATAGATCCTGGTGATACAGATTTTTTACCTGGCGAGGCAGTTGATAAATGGGATTTTAGAAATGAAAATAATCGTGTAATCAAAAAAGGTGGAAAACCTGCTACTGCATCGCCTTTACTTTTAGGCATTACTAAAGCATCTTTAAATACAAAAAGTTTTATTTCAGCAGCAAGTTTTCAGGAAACAACACGGGTATTAACTGAAGCAGCAACATCTGGTAAAGTTGATAATTTATATGGGCTTAAAGAAAATGTTATTGTGGGACATTTAATTCCTGCTGGAACAGGTTTAAAAAAATATAGGGAAATAGAAATAGAAAAGGTTTAATTATGCCAACAATAACTCAATTATTGCGGATACCACGGGTTAAAAAACGTGTGCGTTCGAAATCTCCAGCTTTATGGGGTGCACCACAAAGAAGAGGTGTTTGCATACAAGTAAGGACTATGACACCTAAAAAACCAAATTCTGCTTTAAGAAAGATTGCTAAAGTTAGATTGACAAACTCCGAAGAAGTAATTGCGTATATTCCTGGAGAAGGGCATAATTTGCAAGAACATTCTATTGTTTTAGTAAGGGGTGGAAGAGTAAAAGATTTACCGGGTGTGCGCTATCACATTATAAGAGGCAAATACGATTGTCAAGGAGTACAAAATAGAAAGCGTTCGCGTTCAAAATACGGCGCTAAAAAACCAAAAAAATAAAAAGGGAGCATAGATGCGAAGAAGACGAGCACCAAAAAGAGAACTAAAGTCAGATCCTAAATACAATTCAGAGATAGTAGGACATTTTATAAATCTTATTATGCGCGATGGAGAAAAAAGTTTAGCACAGTCGATTGTTTATGAGACTTTTGATAAAATTGCTAAAAAATTAAATGAAGATCCAATGAAGATTTTTACTACATGTTTAGAAAATGCACGTCCAAAGCTTGAAGTTCGTCCCCGCCGAATAGGTGGAGCAACTTATCAAGTTCCTATGGAGGTAACACCCCAACGAGGTATGTCGATAGCTTTGCGATGGATAAGAGATGTGGCAAGGGCAAAAAAAGGTAAACCAATGAGCGAAAAATTGGCAGATGAAATAATTTCTGCTTATAAAAATGAGGGTTCTGTAATAAAGAAAAAAGAAGATACGCACAAAATGGCTGAAGCAAATAAAGCTTTTGCTCATTTTAAATGGTAGTATATAGATGCAGAGATATACAGAAGTTTTGACAAACTTTGAAAATTTAAAAAATAAAAATTCTTATAAAGCAAAAATGGTAGATGACTTAAGTTTAATTAGAAATATTGGTTTTGTCGCACATATTGATGCAGGTAAAACTACAACTACTGAAAGAATATTATTTCATACAGGCAAAATATACAAAATGGGTGAAGTAGATGATGGTAATACTGTTACAGATTGGATGATTCAAGAGAGAGAACGAGGTATAACTATAACAAGCGCAGCTACTTATTGCAAATGGAGAGAGTTTAATATAAATATTATAGATACTCCAGGGCATATTGATTTTACCGTTGAAGTTGAAAGATCTTTAAAAGTTTTAGATGGAGTTGTTGTGATTTTATGTGGGGTGGGTGGGGTTGAGCCCCAAACAGAAACAGTTTGGCATCAAGCTGATAAGTATCAAGTTCCAAGAATTGCGTTTGTTAATAAGTTAGATAGACAAGGCGCTGATTTTTTTGCAGTTATTGAGGAGATGAAGAGAAAACTAAACACTATAATTTTGCCAATACAATTACCTATATATAAAGAAACAGAACTTGTTGGGGTGGTGAATATAATTACGCAAAAGGCTATTTATTTTGAAGGCGATTATGGGGCAAATGTTTTAGAGGTCCAAGTACCCAATGATTTAAAACATCTCACATTAAAGTACTATGATGATATGATTGAGAAACTTGCAACACTAGACGATACTATTATGAATAAATTCGTTAACGGCCAAATAATAAAAGAAGATGAGATAATCGCAACTATACGAAAATTTGTAATTTCTAATACTCTGGTTCCTGTTCTATGCGGTTCTGCCTTAAAAAATAAAGGGATTCAAACTCTTTTAGATGCGATTTGTTCATTTTTGCCATCACCATCCGATGTGGGTCCGATAAGAGGTTTTTACAAAGAGACAGAAGAGATTCAGACAAGAGAGGTCTCAATTCTTAGTCCTTTTTGCGCTTTATGCTTTAAGGTATTTACAGATCCATTTGTGGGTAAACTTTTTTATTGTAGAGTTTATTGTGGAAAAGTAGAGAATTCTGCTACGGTTTATAATTCAACAAAACAGGAAACTGAAAGAATAAGTAAAATCGTAAGGATGCACGCAAATAAACAAGAAATTATAAATGAAGCAAAAGCAGGCGATATAGTTTGTTTTATAGGGTTAAAAAATACAACAACAGGCGATACTCTTTGTGATGAAAACCACCCTATAGTTTTAGAAAAAATGCAATTTCCAGAACCTGTTGTTTCTGTTGCGGTTGAACCAAAAACTAAAGCTGACCAAGATAAATTATTTTCAGCATTAAAAAAATTGGAAGAAGAAGATCCTTCTTTTAAAGTATTGTATAATCGCGAGACAGGCCAAAATATAATTTCAGGAATGGGGCAACTCCATCTTGAAATAATGGTTGATAGGTTGTTGCGTGAATTTAATGTATCAGCTAAAACAGGTAAACCTCAAGTTGCATATAAAGAGACAATCACAAAGCATGTTGAGGCAACAGGTAAATTTATACAGCAAACCGGTGGACGTGGACAATATGGTCATGTTGTTTTTATAATGGAACCTATACAAAAAGGAAAAGGTATTGTTTTTGAAAACAAGATAAAAGGTGGAATTATTCCAAAAGAGTTTATTCCTGCGATAAAAGACGGTGTGATGAAGGCGTCAGTAAGCGGCGTTTTAGGTGGATATCCTGTTGTTGACATAAAGGTTACGTTAATAGACGGTTCATACCATGAAGTAGACTCTTCAGAGTTAGCATTTGAAATTGCAGCCCAGACTGCTTTTAGGGAAGGTTTAATGAAAGGTAATTCAATTATTTTAGAGCCAATTATGAAAATAGAAATAATGGTTCCTGTTGAACAAATAAGTTCTGTGATAGGTGATTTAAATAGTAGACGTGCAAAAATTAATTCAATTTCAGATAGGAAAAAATTAAAATTAATTACAGCCTCTGTCCCTTTAGTAGAAGTTTTTAATTATGCTGATATAATAAGAAACTTGACACAAGGGCGAGGTTCGTATACAATAGAACCTTTATATTATGAAAAAGTTCCAGAAGAATTAGTTGTAAAAATTTTAGGAGCACGGTAGAAAGATAAAGGAGGTGTAGATATGGCAAAGGAAAAATTTGTAAGGGCTAAAACACATGTAAATATAGGAACCATTGGTCATGTAGACCATGGAAAAACTACCCTTACTTCGGCAATTACGAAGGTATTAGCTGCAAAAGGTTTGGCTACTTTTATAACTTACGATCAAATAGCAAAAGCTTCAATATCTCAAGGTAGAAGAGATGAGACAAAAATTTTAACTATAGCGATATCGCATGTTGAATATGAAACTCAAAATCGCCATTATGCACATATAGATTGCCCTGGACATCACGATTATATTAAAAATATGATAACAGGCGCTGCGCAGATGGATGGAGCGATTTTAGTTGTTTCAGCCGTAGAGGGTGCGATGCCTCAAACTAGAGAACATATCCTTTTGGCAAGACAAGTAAATGTTCCTGCGATAGTTGTGTTTATAAACAAAGTAGATTTAGCAGAAGAAAAAGAATTGGTTGATTTGGTTGAAATTGAAATTAGAGATTTATTATCTAAATATGATTTCCCAGGAAAAGATACCCCAATAATTAGAGGTTCTGCGGCAAAAGCTTTAAGCTGCGGTTGTGGAAAGGATGATTGTCCAAATTGTAAACCGATTTTAGAATTAATGCAAAAAGTAGATGAGTTCATACCTACACCAAAAAGAGAGGTTGATAAACCATTACTTATGGCAATAGAAGATGTTTTTTCAATCTCTGGTAGAGGTACAGTTGTGACAGGTAGAATAGAAAGAGGTAAGGTTAAGGCAGGCGATGAAGTTGAGTTGGTTGGTTTGAAGCCGCAAACAAAGAAAAGTGTTGTAACCAGTGTTGAAATGTTTCGAAAAATACTTGATGAAGGATTTGCTGGAGACAATGTTGGATTGCTTTTGCGTGGAATTGAAAAGAATGATGTTGAAAGAGGCATGGTCGTAGCGGCACCTGGCACAATAACACCACATACAAAATTTAAAGCTCAAATTTACGCTCTTAAAAAAGAAGAAGGTGGAAGACATACCCCATTTTTTGAGGGTTATAGACCTCAATTTTATTTTCGCACAACAGATGTGACTGGTTCTGTTAAACTTCCTGAAAAAGTTGAAATGGTTATGCCAGGAGATAATGTTGAATTAGAGGTAGAACTTATTCAGCCAGTTGCTTTGGAGAAAGAATCTAGATTTGCTATTCGTGAAGGAGGAAAAACAGTAGGAGCTGGTGTTGTTACTCAAATAATTGCATAATTTCTATTTTTACATAATTTTTTGTAATTTAAAAAGGAATGGCATTTTAATTTATGCTTAAACTGCGAATAAGATTGAAAGCTTTTGACTGTAGAATACTTGATCGCTCAGCGAAAGAAATTGTTGAAGCAGCACTACGTACAGGTGCTAAAGTAAATGGGCCAATACCGCTTCCAACAAAAAAGAGAATATACACTGTTAATAGGTCTACTAACATAGATAAAAAATCAAGGGAACAGTTTATGTTGGCTATTCATAAACGAATAATTGATTTAGATAATCCAACTCCAAAAACAATAGATGCTTTAAGAAAATTAAATTTACCAGCAGGCGTAGAGGTAGAAATAAAACAAGAAGTCTAGCCTGCCTCCATTTAAATTTTAGTTTTTAAGCAGTGTATGTTGAAGGAAATTTTTGCAAAAAAATTAGGGATGACACAAATATTTGATAACGAGGGTAATTTAATACCTGTTACAGCCATAGAAATTGAACCTGTATTTATCATTGAAAAAAAAGAATATCCAGGCAAGGGGGTTTTTGCAAAAATAGGTTGTTTTAAAGTGCCAGAAAACAAAACAGATAAAATAAGTAAACCACTTGCTGGATATTTTAAAAAAAATGAAGTTGCCTTCTATAAACTTGTTAGAGAAGTTATGGCAGAAAAAGAAATTGAATTAAAAAAAGAAATAGGTATTGAAATTTTCAATGAGGGTGATATTGTTGATGTGCGTGGAAGGACAAAAGGAAGAGGCTTTGCTGGAGGCATAAAGAGACACAATTGGCATGGAGGTCCGAGTTCACATGGTTCAATGTCACATAGAAGGATAGGCTCAAATGGTTCAAATACCGATCCAGGTAGAGTTCTACGAGGCCATCGTATGCCGGGTCACTATGGGAATCAATATCGCACAATAAAAAATTTAAAAATAGTAAAAATTGATAAAGATAAGGGTCTTCTTTTTATTAAAGGGGCTCTCCCTGGGCATAGAGGATCTCTTTTGAGTATAAAAAAGGTAAGCTAAGCTATGCACAAACTACAAGATTTAGAATTACCAATATTAAATATAGAAGGAAAAGAGGTGGGTACGTTAACTTTAAATAAAGAAATATTTGATGGAAAAGTAAATGTTGCTCTCCTACACCAAGCTGTGGTTTCATATTTAGCAAACAAAAGGGCCGGTACAGCTTCTACAAAGACAAGGGGTGAGGTGAAGGGTAGCGGCAGAAAACCTTGGCGACAAAAAGGAACTGGGCGAGCACGAATTGGTAGTATTCGTTCACCGTTATGGAAAAAAGGAGGAATTGTATTTGGACCAAAACCGCGCTCTTTTAAAAAGAAATTACCACAGAAAATGAAGATTGGTGCATTAAAAAGTGCTTTGAATGCAAAATTAAAGGATAACGAAATATTGATTTTAGACAACTTGTCACTTAATCTTCCAAAAACAAAAGAATTTTTTAAGATCATTAAGAATTTAAAATTAACAAATTTATCATTAAAATTTATAGTAGCAGAGCTTAATTTAAATTTAGGATTAGCAGCTAGAAATATTCCAAAAACAGAAATATTATTAGCACAAAATTTAAATGCATATGATGCGTTGAATTGCAAAAAGATAATTTTTACAAAAGAAGCATTGACAATAGTTGAAAATCGAATTTTAAAATATCTTTCTTAAATAAAATATGAAAAAGAGTATTTATTCGATAATAAAAATGCCTTTGGTTACTGAAAAAAACACAAAATTACAATCTCAGGGTAAATATGTATTTTTAGTAGATAGATTTGCCAATAAAATCCAAATACGAAATGCAATAGAGAAACTTTATAATGTTAAAGTCAAAAGTGTTCATACATTAATAAAAAAAGGAAAAACAAAACGTGTTAGATTTAAAGCTGGTAAAACTACCCCTTTTAAAAAAGCTATAATTACTTTAAAAGAAGGAGAGATAAAATTTAGTTAAAAACCTATGGGCATTAAAACATTTATTCCAATAACGCCATCATCACGATTTAAAGTTAATTCAGATTTTGCGGAAATAACGAAAGATAAGCCGGAAAAATCTTTAACTGTCAGTTTAAAAAAGACAGGTGGTAGAAATAATTTTGGCCGCATTACTGTACGCAGACGTGGTGGGGGGCATAAAAGGAGATATAGGTTAATAGATTTTAAGCGAGATAAATTTGATGTAGAAGGAACAGTTATTGCCGTTGAATATGATCCAAACAGAACTACTCGTATAGCTTTAGTTGAATATCCTGACAAAGAAAGGCGCTATATCATTTGGCCTGATAAACTTAATGTAGGTGATAAAGTTATAAGTACTTCCGATACTCAAACAGATATAAAACCTGGAAATTGCATGAAACTTAATTATATTCCATTAGGAACAATTATTCACAATGTTGAACTTGAGCCGGGCAAGGGTGGGGTTATTGCAAGAAGCGCGGGCAGTTGGGCTCAAGTTATGGCAAAAGAAGGTGGTTTCGCACAACTGCGCATGCCTTCCGGAGAAATAAGATTAGTAAAATTAGATTGTCGTGCAACAATAGGACAGGTTGGCGTAATCGAACATTCTTCATTTATATCAGGCAAAGCAGGTAGAACCCGATGGTTAGGGAGACGACCAAAAGTGAGAGGGGCGGCAATGAACCCAATAGATCATCCACATGGAGGCGGTGAAGGTAAAGCAGGTCAAGGTAATCCCCATCCGGTAACACCATGGGGCAAGCCAACAAAAGGTGGAAAAACGAGAAAACCGAAAAAATATTCAAATAGATTTATTATTAAAAGGAGAAAATAAATGGGACGTTCACTAAAAAAAGGACCTTATGTAGATTTAAAGCTACTTAAAAAAGTTGAGGCAATGAAAAAATCTTCTGAAAGAAAACCAATTAAAACTTGGTCACGAGATTCAGTAATTATACCAGAATTTGTAGGTTTAACTTTCGCAGTTCATGATGGAAGAAAACATGTTCCTGTATTTGTCACTGAGGCGATGGTTGGACATCGTTTGGGTGAATTTGCTCCAACCAGGTTTTTTAAGCAACACGGTGGTATAAAAGTTAAAAAAGCTTTAGAAAAGACATAAAAATGGTAGCAAGAGCTTATATAAAATATGTTAGGATTTCCCCTTTTAAAATACGAGCTGTTATTAGGTTAATAAAAGGTTTACCTGTAACCAAAGCTTTTTTTATCTTAAAGGCTTTGCCAAAAAAGGGAGCATTTTTATTAGAGAAGGCTTTAAACTCAGCTGTCTCTAATGCAAAAAATAAAAATTACAAGGAAGATGAACTTTATATTTCAAAAATATTAGCAAACCCAGGTCCGATGTATAAGCGTTACAAAGCAGCAACATTTGGTAGAGCAAATCTAATACGTAGAAGAACTTCACATATTTTAATCGAATTAGATACAACAAAGAAAAGTATTAAAAGTTAAATATGGGACAAAAAGTACATCCTTATATATTGCGGATAGGTTTTGGAAAAGATTGGCTGTCACGTTGGTTTACAACAAAAAAGCGAGAATATGCAAAATTTCTAGAAGAAGATTTTAAAATCAGGCAACTGATAAAATCTCATTATCCAACAGGTTCGATTTCAGCCATTATTATTGAAAGAATTTCTACAAATTTTATAAAAATCAAAATAAGAACCTCAAGACCAGGTGTAATTATTGGCCGACGTGGTGAAGAAATTGAGAAAATAAAAGGAGCAATTAGAGATATAAGTGGGCGAGATGTAAATATAGAGCCACAAGAAGTAGTTGAACCAGCGTTGGAGGCTCAATTGGTTGCAGAATTGATTGCTTTTCAGATTACAAAGCGCGTAAATTACCGTAGAGCAATAAAAAAGGCTTTACAACAAGCCGAAACTCTTGGTTGTGAAGGCATGAGGATACGTTGTTCAGGAAGACTTGAAGGCGCTGAAATTGCAAGAAGTGAAATTTATAAATATGGCAAAGTTCCACTACAAACTTACAGTGCAGATATAGATTATGGATTTTCTGTTGCAAAGACTATTTATGGAACTATTGGTATAAAGGTTTGGATTTATAAGGGCGA
>JAMWCT010000160.1 GCA_023819525.1 Candidatus Omnitrophota bacterium | reverse complement strand
TTATTAAAAAAACTGAAAGCTCTCTCGATTAAACTATTTTTTGCGACTAAAAGAACAGCGTCTATTTTGCTTAAATTATTTCGAAAAATATTTAAAGAAAAGGCTTTAATACGATCAAGTTGCACAAAAACACACAACTCAAAATTTTTTTGCCGTGAAACTATTTCATCAATAATCTTTTCTTTTGCAATTAAACTAATCTTTTTCATAGTGCAATCCTTAATGATGGACTCATCGTTGTAGAAATAAAAAAAGACTTTATGTAATCTCCTTTTACACTTTGTGGTTTAGCATTAATTAGAGCCTCAATAAAAGCTTTTAGATTTTCGACCAATGCTTCTTTTGAAAATGAAATTTTTCCTACTCCAACAGCAACAGTACCAAATTTATCCATCCGAAAATCAATCTTACCTTTTTTAGCCTCTTTTACTGCATATGCAATGTTATCTGTTACGGTCGCGGTTTTTGGTGAAGGCATAAGACCACGTGGACCTAAAATTTTGCCTAACTTACTTACAAATTTCATCATAGCAGGAGTTGAAATGCAATAATCAAAATTTATTTTTCCTGTCTTAGCAATTTCATCTACTACCTCTTGAGTCCCAATTATATCAGCCCCTGCTTCTTTTGCCTCCTTTTCTTTTTCTGGTTCACAAAAAACTAAAACCCTTATGGTCTTGCCGACACCGGCTGGTAAAGTTACTGAACCCCGAACTATCTGGTCGGTTCTTTGAGTATCTACACCTAATTTACATGATACCTCTACTGTTTCATCAAACTTTGCATGAGGGATTTTCTTTAATATCTCAATTGCATCTTCTATCGAATAAGTTTTATTTTTTTCTATAAGACTCAATGTCTCTTTATATCGTTTACTTCTACGTTTCATATCTTTACTATTCTTTGATTTTTATACCACAACTGCGTGCTGTTCCTGCAATTATTTTATAAGCCTTTTCTATATCTTGGGTGTTTAGATCCGCCATCTTTTCCTTTACAATATTTAAAACTTGTTCTTTAGTCACTTCTCCGATAACTTCTTTTCCAGCTTGACCACTTGCTTTTGCTAAATTCGCTGCACGTTTTAATAGAACCGATGCTGGTGGATTTTTTATTATAAAATCAAAAGACTTATCTTCATAAACATTTATAACAACAGGTAAAATTATTCCTTCTTTATTTTTTGTCATATCATTGAAAGCCTTACAAAATTGCATAATATTTACTCCGTGTTGGCCCAAAGCTGGACCTATAGGTGGAGCTGGATTTGCACCACCAGCCGGAATCTGCAATTTTATTTGTGTTATAATCTTGCCTTTTTTCTTTGCCATAGTTATAATTTTTCTACCTGCCAAAATTCTAATTCAACAGGTGTAGTTCTACCAAAAATTGAAATACTTACCTTTAATTTACCTTTATCTGCATAAACCTCTTCAACAACACCATTAAAATTCACAAATGGACCTTCTATAACACGTATGCTTTCGCCTTTTTCAAAAGATACCTTTGGTAAAGGTTTTGCTTCGCTTTCTTCAACCTTCTTAAAAATTTTATCCACTTCTTCTTGGGGTAAAGGAGACGGCCTTTTTTTAGAACCAATAAAAGTAGTAATCCCTGGGGTATTTTTTACAAAAAGCCAAGTTTCGTCTGTCATCTCCATATGAATCAAAATGTAGCCAGGAAAAAATTTACGTTCAAGGACTCTTTTTCTACCAAGCCTTACCTCTGTAATTTGTTCTTTTGGAATAACGATCTTGTCAATATATTCTTCATAGTTATTAGCTTTTATACGCGCTTCTAAATTAGATTTTACTTTTTCTTCTGCACCGCTTAAAGTATGCAAAATATACCAATGTTTCATAGAACAACAGAAATTATATTTATAAGATTTTTCATAGAATGTTATCCTAAAAATATTTCAACAAATTTTGACAATGTTAAATCAATAAAAAAAATATAAATTGTTAAAAATATTAAGACAATTATTACAACAGCTGCTGAACCCTTAAGTTCATTGCGTGTTGGCCAACTTATTTTTTTTGCTTCTTCTTTAACTTCCTTGAAAAATTTTGAAATTTTTTTAAATATTTTCATATTTTTTTATTTGCCAAATAAGCAATCACTACAGGCGAGGCAGGAGTTGAAACAAATCTCCGACGAAGTCGGAGCTGTCCGAAGGACATAAAATTTGTTCCAACACTGCTTGCCAAACTATTGTAAACTAATCTTATGATGTTAAACTTTTCAAATAAGCAATCACTACAGGCGAGGCAGGAGTTGAACCTGCAACCCCCGGTTTTGGAGACCGATGCTCTAGCCAATTGAGCTACTCGCCTAAAATTTTATTTTTAAGCCTTTGCCTCTTTATGTTCAGTATGTTTTCTACAGAACTTACAAAATTTATTTCTTACAAATTTTTCAGAGTGTTTGCGTTTATTTTTTGTAGTATAATAATTTCTTCTTTTACAAATACTACACTCTAATGAAATTAATTCTCTCATCTTTTAAAATTTTTTAATCAATTAAAATAAAAACAAAAATCCTTTCCTTTTGCTTTCTGCAATCTTTAATTATTACCCACCCCTATTTTTTCTATCCTTTTGTCTTAGCCTGGAATGGGAATTGAACCCATCACCTCATCCTTACCAAGGATGTGCTCTACCATCTGAGCTATCCAGGCAAAAGTACACTCTTTGCCGTGTACTTCGTGGGTAAATTTGCATTTTATGTGATGATTTGAAACGTCATCAAGTATATTATAAAAATTTTTTTTGTCAAGAGTTTTTTATAATTTGTTGGACTGATATAGGTACATCGTATCCACCTTTGTCTTCTTCTTTATAGCATTCTTTAAGCAGTATTTCAAGTCTTATTGGCGGCAGATTAAGCACGCCCTCATCTACT
>JAMWCT010000159.1 GCA_023819525.1 Candidatus Omnitrophota bacterium | reverse complement strand
TGTATTTGAAAAAATCCGAACCGATTTCATTAACGGGCTCGGCGGGCGGAATTCCCCCCGAACCCCCTTTCCGCCCGCCTCGCCCGAAAGCGGAAGCGAAAAGGGCGATTTCAAGTTTTTAGCGGGCGATAACCAGCAAGGAAAATCATAAATGATTTTCCTCTTTGGCGGCAAATTCTTTTATAATCTAATTCTTACGCTTTCCTACAAGAAAAGCAATTATCTTATCCATTGCCTTATCCGGCTTTTCTAACAACTCATGCTCCCAAACTCTTAAAATTTCCCAACCCTTATTTTTTAATTCCGTTCTATAAATTTTATCTCTTTTGATATTTCTCTCAATTTTCGCTAGCCAGTATTTTCGAGGAAGGCGTTGTTTTAATTTCGAAAACTGGTATCCATGCCAAAAATCTCCGTCAATAAAAATCGCCTTTCTTTTGCTTGGCAACGCTATATCTGGATTTCCAATCGCTTTTTTGTAATGTTTTTGGAAATAAACTCCCCTTTTTCTTAACTCTCTAAAAACCAAACTTTCTGCTTTAGTATTTTGCGAGCGGATTTTTGACATAATCTCGCTCCGCTTCTTTTTTGTGACTTTGTCCATACAAAGAACCTTGTTTTATGGCATTCAAAAATTCTTGTAAGTCATGCTTGATCTTTACTGCGAGATGGCGCGCAAACTCAACCGGAACGGCATTGCCAACCATTTTATATCCATCAGCAATATTTTCGTATATAAATATAAAATCATCAGGAAATGTTTGTATTCTTGCACATTCTCGCACGGAAAGCCGGCGATATAAATGTTCTTTCCCCGGGATGAAAATTCTTTTATTTTGTTCGATAAATTTCATCTTAGGGGCTTGCGGATGTATTGGCGCATGCCGCCCACCAGCTTGAATTGTAAATGATGGCTCGTTCCAACTTCGTACGCGGTTTCGGGACATGTAAATTGTTGAAAATCCCCCGTTCATATATTCATGGTTTGGCACCCACAAGCTATCATTTCCATTTGTTTTATTGTAATCTCTTGCCGGTTTTGCTGGTTTCTCTTTCCATAAATCCAAAATAGCATCTTTAAGCACCGGGCGTTTTAGGGATTTGGGGGGAAATTGGAAAATTTTTCCTAATTTTTTATGGTACCCAACAATAATTACTCTTTTTCTATCTTGAGGCACATCGTAATCATGGGCGTTTAACAAAGCATAATTAACATTATAATTTAGGCTTTTGAATTGACCCATAATTTCTTGGAATGCTTCCCTATGACGAGGCAAGAGCATTCCTGGCACATTTTCAGCAAGAAAAAATAAAGGTTCTTTATCTTTCAAAACCCTTATGTATTCATAAAAAAGTTGCCCACGCTTATCTTTTATTCCTCGTCCGGCGCCGGCCTCGCTCCAGCTTTGGCAAGGAGGACCGCCAATAATTCCAACCCCATATGGTATTTCAGTTGAAGGAATATCAACAATACTTCTTTTATCTAATTTTGATTTTGGAAAATTATGCTCAAATGTTGACCAAATTGTCTTGTCAAATTCATTTGCCCAAATAATCTCAAAACCGGCTTTTTCAAAGCCTAAATCTAAACCTCCCGCGCCTGTAAATAAAGATACTAATTTCATATTATTTGCTGAATTTAATAAGCTTTGCATCTAATAGCTTTGCCGGATTATTTGGCGACTTAATTTTTATGTCGTTTATAATAAAGTTAGCATTGGAAATGCCCTCAAGTTTTTTTCTATCTTGTTCGGGGAACAAATCATATTTGTCTTTTCTCATCAGCGCAAATAAATGAAACTTTTCTTCATCTTCTATTTTACAAAAATTTCCATATACTATTAACGGATTTTGGATTTGCCACATTCCCCTAATTCTCAACTCCGTGATTCCTAATGGGTCAACCCTTTTAACTTTCCCAATCTCAACTGTTTCTCCTTTTTCTAAACCAAGAGAATCTATAACAGAATCAACTTCTTTCTTAATTGGGTCATGAACTTTATCATAAACGCTGTGATCTGCCGCATAGCATGTCCCTTGTATAAAAAATAGGTATTTTATTTTCCCGCCCTTAACATGCCCGATTACATAAAATAGGTCTTTTTCTTCCCAATTATTTGCTTCGCACTTTCTACAAGCATTGGTTATCCTTTTATCGCTAGACAACAATCGGTCTTTTGGTGGGGAACTATTTAATGCTAATGAGGATTTTGGGCTTTCAATCTTTTTTATTTCAAAAGCATCGCCATCTTTAATAATCATATCCGGCGGATTGTTTTGGTTTCCTAAATAGGAAAATACTTTTGAGTAAGAATGTTCTTTTTTGCTGTGGGGTAGATTTAAAGAGTCCGCAATAGCGTCTTTTATATAAAATTCCAACTGTTCGCCAACCGCATTTATCCTTATAAGATAAGTGGACGCATAATTTTTCAAATCGAATGACCCAAAGGATATGATATTAGCGATTGCATTCAAAATATTATTGGTTATTTTAGGTTTCATAATTTTATTAACTCTTCTATACTAACTCCTAATGCCTTGGCAATTTTAGCCATTACCAAAACAGAAGGCTTTTTAATAACACCGCTTTCAATTTTAGTTAAAGTAGTATATTTAACGCCTGATTTCTTCGCAAAATCTTCCTGTGATAAACCTTGTTTTGTCCGATATTTTTTAATATTTTCGCCTATATTATTTTCTCTTGCCATATTTTCAATAATTTGATAGTATGTTATTGTAACATTAACAGCATCTGCTTTCAATATAATGATACCAAATAAAATAAAAACAAGCAAGAAAAATAAAGGCCCGCTTCTGGCCAAAATAAAGTTCGAGCCGACATTTTTTCAGGTTCTTTGGCGGTTTGCCTTTTCGCTTCCGCTTTCGGGCGAGGCGGGCGGAAAGGGGGTTCGGGGGAAATTCCGCCCGCCGAGCCCGTTA
>JAMWCT010000158.1 GCA_023819525.1 Candidatus Omnitrophota bacterium | reverse complement strand
CTTGTCTTTTTAAAATCTCTTCTTCTTTTATTTTTTTTTCAATTAAACCAAAATAAATTTCTAATTTTCTAACAACGGTATATAAATTTTCTATATTTCCAAAATAATCTCTTTTTGATAAAAAGATAAAATATCTCTCAATTAATTTTTCAGGTGTGTTAATTAACTCTGGTATATTTGGATGAAGTTTGATGAAGGTTTTTACTCTTTGAACTAAATTCCAAGCCCGCTGGCGAGGTTTTTCGTCTGTTGGATAAAATCCTCTTCTTTTTTTAAATTCTTCTAAAACGAAATTAACCAATTTATTTCCAAATTCTTTTTTTTGAGACGAAGTCTCTATTTTATCTTTAGATAAAATATTTAAATTATTTTTATTTCTTTGAGAGTTATCCTTACTATGTATACTAGTATTACTCTGAGAGTTACTCTCAGAGAATATATTATTATTTATATTATTATTATTTATTATTTTTATTTTATTATTTATTATTTCTGTTTTAGGGGTACTATATATAGTACTATCGATTTTCCTTTTAAAATAATCCAAAATCTCTTTAGGGATATTTTTCAATTCTTCCTCATACGCCTTTTTTGTCTTAGGTGATTTCCAATAAGGATTATGTTTATCAAGATTAGGAATAAAAACCCAATTGTTATAAAAAAACACTCTGTTATTTTTTTCTAACTCTTCTTTTGATTTTTTTAGTTCTCTCTCATTTAATCCTAAATCCAATCTTATTTGTCCATTATCAATCTCATAATAAGAAGTTAGGGATACAAAGGGGTTGGTAAGAAGATAAATGAAAAGCAAACGGGAATTTGGAGTTAGGCTTCTAACCTTGCTGTCCAGCCAAAATTTTGTCTTAAAAATCCTTGTTTTCATGTTTTGTTTGTATTGTTTTTGCTAAATTTATAACAGAATTTAAAATTCTATCATATAGTCTTATTACCAAATCATAATTTCCTTCATTTAATTTAGTGAGAGGATATTGCCTGTTTATAATGTTATACTCAAAAGAAAGATTAGAAAGTTTCTGAAGCAGATCCCTTTTTTCAAGGATTATTTCCAATTTTGTTTTCATATTGTTTTAATTAATTTATTATACCACATTTTTAAATAAAGTCAAGATCTTTAAAACCAGTAGAAAAAATCTCTTGACAAATAAAAAATAACCTGTTATTCTAATTCTTCAACCATCTTTAAGATTTCTTGAGTGATTTCCATAGTTTTGTATTGTATTTAATTTATAACTAATTTTAGTATAGCATATACTTTTTCATTTGTCAAGAGGTATTTTTTATTTAGGATTTTGTTATAATATACATAAATATACATATTTTAGCTAAAAATGGTATGGACATCGATAAAAAAGAAAAATGGCCAATTGAAAAATTAAAAAACTGGGAAAACAATCCTCGTACCATAACCAAAAAAGACTTTAATCGCTTGAAAAATCAAATTAAAGAATTAGGCGAATACAAGCCCCTTATTATCACAAAAGACGGAACAGTTATCGGTGGCAATATGAGGTTAAAAGCATATCAGGAGTTAGGATTTAAGGAGGTGTGGGTGTCTGTGGTTGACGCAGAAACAGAAGAAGAAAAAATCAAGTATGCTTTATCAGATAACGATCAGGTGGGGAAAACCGAAAAAGACCAGTTAGCCGAACTTTTAAGCCAATATCCTGACATTAGCCTTGAAAACTACTCCGTTCATTTCAAAGAACCAGAGCCAATAAAGTTGTTTTTAGATCAATTTAAAGAGGTTGAGGAGGACGAGGTGCCAGAGGTTGATAAAAGCAATGTTAAAAGCAAAAGAGGTGAAGTGTATCAATTGGGGCGTCATAGACTTATGTGTGGGGACTCGACGAAAAAGGAAGATGTTGAGAGGTTGATGGATGGGAAGAGGGCTAATGTTTTAATAACAGACCCCCCTTATGGCGTAGATTATTCTGAAAAAAATACCTATTTAAATGCGATTGCCCGGGGCAATCGCATACAAGATCCTATTAAAAACGACAATATAGAAGATTATAAAAAGTTTTTTACTGATTTTTTAATGAACTTAAAAGGTTTATTTGATAATAGTTTTTATATTTTTATAAATGGGAAAGAAATATGTAATTTAATTGAGGCGATAAAAAATTGTGGCTACCATTATGCTCAAGATATAGTATGGGTTAAAAACAATCATGTGTTAGGTAGAATGGACTATGCCCCGAAGCATGAAAGTATAGTTTATGGTTGGCAAGATACACACAAGTTTTTTGGAGGTTTTCAAACAAGCGTAATTGAATTTAATAAGCCAACAATTAATGATTTACATCCAACCATGAAACCTGTTGGTCTTTTATCTAAATTAATAAAAGATTCTACTTTAGAGAATAACATAGTTTTAGACATTTTTGGTGGTTCAGGTTCTACTCTCATAGCCTGTGAGCAAACAAATCGCATATGTTATATGATGGAAATTGACCCCTATTATTGCGATGTTATTAGAAAACGTTATGCTAAATTTATTGGGAAGGAAGAAATATGGGAAAAAATAACACCAAGATTATGAAAAAAAAGGCTGGAAGACCAACTAAGTTTAGTGAGGAGGTGGTCAAAAAATTAGAAAGTATTTTTAAGATAGGCGGGACAGTTGAACAAGCTTGTGCCTATGCCAATATTTCAAAAGAAACTTATTATAACTGGATCGAGGAAAATGCAGATTTTTTGACGAAAATGGAGGCGGCCAAATATTATAGCGATATAGCGGCAAAAAACATTGTGACTAAAGCTATAATTGAGGATAAAGATTTAGAAACGGCTAAATGGTGGCTTGAGAAAAGAGAGTTTAAAAATCCTCAGCCAGCGGTAGGAGTTGGAGTTATGGTAAACATAAAAAATGAATTTTTAAAAGAAGCCCAGGAATTTCAATAAATATGCGATACCTCGACTGGATTTCTCAA
>JAMWCT010000157.1 GCA_023819525.1 Candidatus Omnitrophota bacterium | reverse complement strand
ATTACTCTTTCTTCCTCCTTGGTAAAGGTGCGGTGTAAGGTGTGAGGGCGACAAGAACGGTCAGCTAAATCTTCTCTCTTCCTCCACTTCATTACTTTCTTGGGATTGAGATTGAAACGAGTGGATAAAACTGCTATACTTTCCTTACTGCTTTTAATCAGTTATCTGATGTGCAAATTGGTTTTAGCGTTACTATGAGTTATCATACTGACTATGGTATTATACCATAATCAGGTGAAACATTCCAAATTTTGCGTTAAAAGAAGCAGTTGGGACAACGAATTTTATGAAAATGTCTACCCCATCATCAACTTTAATTTTAAATATTGGCGGTTTTAACATCCAAATAAATTTTAATAAAACTGAGTTAGGGTTCGCCTATAAAAAATTAAAAGAGGATATTTTAAATTGTTATCAAGGTTTTATTACTGATAAAACTAAATTAGTTAATTATACGATAAAAATTATTGAAAAGAAATTATTTGAAGTTCTTTTAAAAGAAAAAAAAAGATTTATAAATATTTATGAAAAAAAGGGGGGGAAGTTAATCATTTCTTTTTACCAAATAAGCCTAATTCAGTTTCAACTTATTTTGCGAGATATAATAGGAGAACTTTTGGCTCAACAGGGAGGATTTATTCTTCACGCCTCTTCCATAGCTGATAGAAATAAGGCTTTGATTTTTACTGGAAAAAATTCAAGTGGGAAGTCGACGATGATTAAGCTCTTACATCCTCAATATAAAGCTTTAGCCGATGATACGGTTATTATCAGAAAGCAAGCTAACCAATATTTTTTTTATCAAACGCCATTTATTGAAAAAGAGGATTGGATAGAGAAAGCTTCTGGAAAATATCTTTTGAAAAAGGTGTTTTTTTTGCGAAAGGCAAAATTTTTTAAGTTAGAGAAGATAGTTGATAAAGATTATATTTTAAATCGTCTACTAAAACAATTTTGGACGATAGATCAATATGGCAAAAAACAACTTCATTATCTGACGCAGTTTGTTGCCAAATTTAATAATTTCTATTTTTTTTATTTTAATAAAGATAAAGAAAAACTTATAAAACTCCTTTCATCCGAAGAAAAAAATCTTTAATCCAACTTTTAATTAGCCTGAAAGTCTTTAAATTTCAAATAATAAACTAATAGATTAATTTCTCTCATTTTTAAGCCTCGTAATAGGTATAGAAGCTAAAATATTACTAAAGCCAGCAATCACTGCCACACCTAAACCTAGGACATGAGGGATACCAACAGCTTGCTAAATAAAAATTTTCTTCGATACTAAAAGGAATTTTTTTATAAAACATATTTAATTTAATCTTCTTCGACCTTAATCTTGGTTTTTGATAAAATGATGTTCTTTTTTTCATCTTATTTATTTTGTGATGAATACATTAAGAGAAATTTTATTATCCTTAAAATCGTGTTCATCAATTACTAATATTTTATCATTTATTTTTAAATCATTTATTGTAATTGGTATTTTTTTATCCCCTTCCATTCTGTAAATATTGAGATCATCTGCTTTCTGTTTGCTCCATATATAATTTACAATTTTGTTGCCCTGCTCATCAACAATTTTTACGATTAATCTTTCGTTATCCCCTGCGTCTTCCAGTCCTCCAATAATACCGGAAAACTCTACTCTTAAAAAAAGATTTGCTCTTTTAGTTAAATTAGCCAAAGCAAGTAAATTACTCTTCGAAAGAAGTGCATCATTAGGAAGATTTATAACAATTGAGTTCGAATCAATCGAATCTTTTATTAAATTATTATTTTTTTGTGTCCTATTAACATTGAGTTGAGAATAAGAAGAAGGAGGACTTCCTTTTGAGTGGTAAAATAGAAGATATACTAATTCTCCAATTATTATTAAGACAAGAAGAGAAAATGTTGCTTCTAAAAATTTATTACTCAATTTATTGCTCATTATTTTAATTATATAAGAAAATTTTTTGGCAAGTCAAGAGAGTAAAATAATTACATATGCAAAAGGTCATTAAAACTATTTTAAACCAAAAAACCTTTTCTCTCAAATCACAAGGCCAAAGCATGGTGCCTTTACTTGCTTCAAATGATGTTATTTACTTTAAAAAAGTATCATATCCACAGTTAAAAATTAACGACTTAATTGTTTTTCGCAAAAAAAGTAAGCTGATAAGCCACCGGGTGGTTTTCAAAAATAAAAATTTTTTAATTACCAAAGGCGACAACTCTTTATCATCTGATGGAAAAATTACACCCGGGCAAATTTTGGGGAAAATTTATCAGGTCAAAAGAAATGGACAAATATTTAATCCCGAATCTTTATATCTTTTTCAATCAACGCATTATTTTGAGGAAATTGTCAAAATTAAAAACGAATTTGATCGCCAAAATATAAATTATGTCTTTTTGAAAGGCTTGCCCCTTCATTTATATTTTGAAAAAACTCATCCAAAAAGAATTTATCTTGACTGCGATGTGTTAGTTGCCCCCCGCGACTTTGACAAAGCCCAAAAAATCCTTTTTCAATTGGGCTATAAAAAAGCCCAAACAGAATTAACCCCGCAGCATGAAAAATTAAAGGATAAACAGATCGAAAATGCTTATTATAAAATTATCAATGGTTTCTCGGTTGTTTTTGATCTTCATTTGGAAGTTGTCTTTATGATGACTCAGCTTGGTCGCCTTGAAGCTCTTTACCCCCAAAAATTGATCGATCGGTTAACTGGTGAATTTTTAAAAACAAAAAGGCAGGTAAAGATAAATAATGAATTCTTCTGGATACTGAATACTAAATACTTAATCCTTTACCTGGCTCTTCATTTTTTTCACCATAATTTTGGCGGCGGCTTTAGACTGGCGTTTTTAGATAGAATTATTCGCAAGGTTTGTCAGAGCGAATTTACTTGGACATCTCAACCAAAGATCTTCAAACAAGTTCAAGATGAGATTTTAAGATACCAACTGCAAAACTTCCTTTATCCCGTA
>JAMWCT010000027.1 GCA_023819525.1 Candidatus Omnitrophota bacterium | reverse complement strand
GGCACCAGCACCAGCGCCGGCACCGGCGCCAGCACCGGCACCAGCACCAGCGCCAGCACCGGCGCCAGCACCAGCGCCAGCACCGCCTCCGGCACAACCAGCCAAGACATATAAACTTGTCTACCAGATAGTCTCACCAATGGTTACCGCTTTTGGGGCTCATGCCAAGATGCTTGGTAAACAAAAAATTATATCTATAAAAGAGGCTAATTCTATTATTAAAGGTTTAAAGATCATTTTAAAGGAGATAAATACTGGTAAGTTTAAATTTGACCCAAATGCTGAAGATATACATTCTAACATTCAGAATGCATTATTAAAAAAAATTGGAGATGTTGCTCATAAATTACATACTGCCCGTTCAAGAAATGACCAGATAGCTTTAGATATAAAGATGTATTTAAAAGAC
Source organism: Candidatus Omnitrophota bacterium (assembly GCA_023819525.1). GTDB lineage: Bacteria > Omnitrophota > Gorgyraeia > Duberdicusellales > 4484-171 > JAMWCT01. The sequence goes on along the minus strand of JAMWCT010000027.1, from coordinate 16,744 downwards.
CAATTATCTGAAATAGTTAAACTTATAAAATTACTGCAAAAAGCAATTCTCATATTTGCTCAAAAAAACTTACAGGTTATTATTCCGTGTTATACCCATTTACAACCCGCACAATATGTGTTGTTAGCGCATCATTTGCTTGCTTATATTGAAAGTTTAGAGAGAGATAAAAAAAGATTTCTTGATGCAAAGAATAGGTTAGATGAGATGCCTTTAGGTGCATGTGCACTTTCTGGTACGGGACTTAATATCGATAGAGATTATGTAAGAAAAATGTTACATTTTAAAAATTTAAATGAAAACAGTATAGATGCTGTTTCTGACAGGGATTATATCTTAGAAGTATTAGCGGACCTGTCTATAATAGCTATGCATTTCTCACGCATGGCAGAAGATTTAATTTTATGGTACACAAAAGAATTTAATTTCATCAATATTGATTTTTCATTTTGTACTGGCTCAAGTATCATGCCTCATAAAAAGAATCCTGATGTTCTAGAGTTAATAAGGGCTTCAACAGGCAAAATTTACTCAGCCTTTTATTCTGTTTCAGTTGTAATGAAAGGACTTCCTTACTCTTATAATAGAGATTTACAATTAGATAAGCCACCATTATTTGATGCGATAGATACAACAAAAAATATTTTAGAGATATTTATACCCTTATTTAAAAAGATTACTGTCAGAAAAGATGCAATCTCTTTAAAACTAAACGATGAATCATTATTTTCTGTTGATATTGTAGAATATCTAATTAAAAGGGGGTTATCTTATAGGGAGGCACACGATATTGTTGGGAAGATAATAAAAGATTGTCTTGATAAAGGCAAAAAAATTTCCAGTTTAACTGATATTCAACTAAAAAAATACTCACCTAAATTAAAATCTGATGTAAAAAATATTTTAGATGCTTACGTTTCGGTAAATCTTAAAAAATCCTATGGTTCAACTAACCCGAAATTAGTAGCAAGACAACTTAATAAATGGAGCAAAAAGTTAAAATTGATATCTAAATAGGTTTATTGTTTTTGTTTATAATAATGCATGATTTTAAGTATAAAGATAATCAGCTTTATTGTGAAGGAATAAAAATTCAAGATTTAGTCAATCGTTTTGGTAGCCCCCTTTATGTTTACAGTTACAATACCTTAATTGACCACTTTCTTAAACTAAAAATCGCCTTTGGAGAAATAGAACCGCTTATTTGCTATTCAGTTAAAGCAAATTCTAATTTAGCTATTTTGAAAGCAGTCGTTGATAAGGGTGCTGGTTTAGATATTGTTTCAGGTGGAGAACTTTTTTATGCTCTAAAAGCAAATTGTCCACCAGATAGAATTGTTTATGCTTCAGTAGGAAAAACAGAAAAAGAAATAGAAGAGGCAATTAAAAGAAAGATATTGTTTTTTAATGTTGAATCACTTCCCGAACTACAGAGTATCCAAAGAATAGCAAAAAAACTTAAAAAAATTGTCAATATCGCTATAAGGATAAATCCAGATATTGAACCAATGACACATAAATACATTACAACAGGAAAGCTCACAAATAAATTTGGCATAGACTTTGATACAGCAAGTAAAATTTTTCTTCAAAGATCTAAATTCCCTAACTTAAATATTTGTGGGATACATATTCATATCGGTTCACAAATTATTGATAGCAGACCTTTCGTCTGTGCATTAAAAAAAATTTCTAACTATATAGAGTTTTTGAAAAAAAATAATATAAGAATAGAATATTTAAATATAGGTGGTGGTTTAGGAATAATTTATAATAAAGAAAAACCACAGACAGCAAAAAGCTTTGCTTTAAGTATTTTACCTTTACTTAAAAATTTTGACGGCAAGCTCATTTTAGAACCAGGAAGATTTATAGTGGGGAATGCAGGTATTTTGGTAACAAAAATTTTATATATAAAAACTACCCCCTTAAAAAAATTTATAATAGTTGATGCTGGAATGAACGATTTAATTAGACCCGCCTTGTATGGTGCATACCATCAAATTTCACCTTTGAACAAAAAAAATAAGAAAGGCCCATTGCAAAAAGTAGATGTAGTTGGACCTATATGTGAGAGTGCAGATTTTTTTGCTAAAGATAGATTGCTGCCACAATTAGAAGAAGGTGAATATTTAGCTATTTTTGGTGCTGGTGCTTATGGTTTTAGTATGTCTAGCAATTATAATGGGCGATTAAAACCTCCAGAGGTTTTGGTAAAAGGAAAGGTGGCTAAATTAATAAGGCGCCGACAAAATTATTTTGATTTAATTAGAGAACAAATATAAATGAAAAAAATTGTTAAATTTAGAAAAATAGTTGCGTCAGGGAATGATTTTATAATTGTTTTAGAATCTGATGTTAAAAGATACGATTTCGCAAATTTAGCAAAAAAAATTTGTGAAAGAAAGTTTGGTATAGGAGCCGATGGGTTACTGGTGATTGGAACTGAAAAAAATAGTTTAAGAATGCGTATATTTAATTCTGATGGTTCAGAAGCCCAAATGTGTGGGAATGGAGCTAGATGTGCAGCGTATTTTTTAAGTAAAAAATTGAAAATAAAAAATTTAAAAATAAAAACAGCTGCGGGAATTATTTCTGCATCTGTAAATAAAAATAAAGTAAGGCTAAAACTAACACAGCCAAAGGAGTTAAATTTAGATATACCCATTAGAGTAAATAATCGTCTATTGAAAGTGAATTTTATAAACACAGGTGTTCCACATACAGTGATTTTTGTAGAGGGCTTAGAAAAAATTGATGTTTTTAATTTAGGTAGATTAATACGTCATCATAGGTATTTTAAGCCGGAAGGCACAAATGTTGATTTTGTAGAGGTTCTGTGGGATAATTTTATAAATTTAAGGACTTATGAGCGTGGCGTTGAAGATGAAACTTTAGCTTGCGGGACAGGCGCAGTGGCAGCCAGTATAATTACAAGTTATAAATTAGGTAAAAACGTAAAATATTTTAAAGTCTTAACTAAAGGTGGTGAGATTTTAAAAGTATATTTTAAAAAAGAAGAGGATAGGATTTATGATGTATGGTTAGAAGGATCTGTAAAGGTTATTTGTGAAGGGGGTTTTTATGTTTAAGGGTTGTATTGTAGCAATTGTTACTCCTTTTAAAGATGGCGAAATCGATGAAAAAACTTATAAAAAACTTATTGATTTCTGTATAGAAGGTGAAAGTTCTGGCATTGTTCCTTGTGGAACAACAGGTGAGTCTGCAACGTTATCATATGAAGAACACGATAGAGTTGTGCAGATGACAGTTGAATACGCAAAAGGTAGAGTTAGCGTAATTGCAGGGACAGGTTCAAACTCTACGCAAGAAGCCATAACGTTAACCAAACATGCTGCAGAAGTTGGTGCTGATGCAACTTTGCAGGTGGCTCCATATTATAATAGACCTACCCAAAAAGGTCTATATGAACATTTTAAAGCAATTTCAGAGACTGTAGATTTACCTGTAATTCTTTATAACATACCTTCAAGAACAGGAGTTAACATTGAACCTGAAACCGTTGCTAAATTAGCCAGCAGGTGTAAAAATATTATCGGGATAAAGGAGGCTTCTGGTAACTTAGAACAGATGGCGCGTATAAAACTTTTATGTGGAGAGAAATTTTTATTATTTTCTGGAGATGATGCACTAACTTTACCAGTTTTAAGTATAGGTGGAGATGGTGTTATTTCAGTTGTTGCAAATATTGTTCCAAAAGATGTTTCTTGTATGATAAATGCTTTTTATAACTGCGAAATAAAAAAAGCACAACAAATTTATTATAAGTTGCTACCACTTATAAAAGCTTTATTTTTAGAGACAAATCCAATACCTCTAAAAGAAGCTATGGGGCTTTTAGGTTTGTGTAGTCCTGAAGTGAGACTTCCGTTGTGTTCTATGAGTGAAGAGAATTTGAAAAAATTAAAAAAAGCTTTAATAGAATATGGATTGTTAAAAGAGGAATTGGTTAAATGATTAAACTTGGAATTTCTGGTTTTTTTGGAAAGATGGGGCAGAGGATTTTTAGTTTAGCAAAAATTGATAAAGATTTTAAGGTAATTTTTGGTTTAGAAAGAGAAGACCACCCAGACGTTAACAAAAATATTAATGGTATAGAGGTGGTTTCAGACCCACAAATAATAGGCAATTGTGATTGTTTTATTGATTTTACAACACCCGAAGCTACAATAGAAAATTTGCGTTATGTTTTAAAATATAAAAAATGTGCCGTTATTGGAACAACAGGTTTTAGTTTTATCCAACAAGAAAAAATAAAAGAAGCATCTTCTAAAATTCCAATAGTTTTTTCTCCAAATATGAGTGTAGGGGTTAATGTGTTATTTAAATTAGTAGAGATTTGTTCAAAAATTTTAAATAATTATAATGTCTATATCCAAGAAGCGCACCATATTCACAAAAAAGACTCTCCTTCTGGAACCGCAAAGAAGATACTCCAAATTATTAATTCTTTTGGTTTTAATATAAAAATAGAAGATATTAAGGCTATAAGAGAAGATGAAATAGTTGGCGACCACAAAGTAGTATTTGAAAGCGATGTGGACAAATTAGAGTTATTTCATTCTGCGAAAAGTAGAGATATTTTTGCAAAAGGCGCTCTTTTAGCAGCAAGGTGGATTATTGATAGAAAAGCAGGTTTATATACTATGGAGGATGTATTAAATTTAAAAATATGAAAAAATTTAAATTGTCAAAAAGACTACAAAAATTACCACCTTATTTATTTGCCGAGATTGATAGGCAGAAAAAAGAATTAAAAGAGAAAGGGATAGATTTTATTGATTTAAGCATTGGCGATCCGGATATTTTAGCTCCGCAAAGTGTAGTCAGGGGTTTATATAACTGCGCAAAAATAAAAGAAAATCAAAAATATAGTCTTGATCAAGGGAAAGAAAGTTTACGTAGGGCAATTAAGAATTGGTTTTATGAAAGATTTAATGTAAATTTAGATGAGGATAAAGAAATTCTTCCTTTAATTGGCTCAAAAGAAGGTCTGGTGCATTTTCCACTAGCATTTGTAAATAATAATGAATACATAATTATTCCTAATCCTTCTTATCCAGGTTATCGAGGTGCAGCAATATTTAGTGGAGCAAAAATTTATGAGCTACCACTTTTTAAAAAAAATCATTTTTTACCAGAGCTTGATAAAATTCCTCTTTCTATACGAAATAAGGCAAAGATTATTTACATAAACTATCCAAATAACCCAACTACTGTTGTGGCGCCTTTCGATTTTTTAGAAAATTTGGTAAAGTTTTGCACAAAATACGGCATTATCCTTGTTTATGATAATGCTTATTCAGAGATTTATTTTGAGGAAAAACCTCACAGTGTTTTAGAGGTGGATGGTGCAAGAGAAATCGCTATTGAATTCCATTCTTTTTCGAAAACTTTTTGTATGACAGGTTTTCGGATTGGTTGGGCAGCGGGTAATCAAAATTTAATAAAAGGATTATTAAAAGTAAAGACTAATATTGATTCTGGTATTTTTGGGGCAATCCAAGATGCAGCAACTTTAGCATTAGAGAAGGAAAAAAAATATGTAGAAAATTTAAGAAAAGTATTTAAGGAAAGAAGAGATGTTTTTATAGAGGGTTTGCATAATAAAGGATTTAATGACGCAATCGCACAAGCCACTTTTTATGTTTGGGTTAAATTGCCGCCTAAAATTAGATCTTCAATTGAATTTGTCAAAAAATTGATGCAAGAAAAAAGAATTATTGCAACTGCCGGTATAGGTTTTGGGAAATATGGTGAAGGTTTTGTAAGATTTGCTTTAACAGTTGAGGTAGAAGTTTTAAAAAAAGCACTTTTGATTTTATAATGGTTGCAGTTTATATTGGTGTTGGTTCAAATTTAGGTGATAGGTTAAAAAATATAAATGATGCCATAGAAGAGTTAAAGAAAAACAAAAAAATAAAAGTAGAAAAAGTTTCCACAATTATAGAGACTGAACCAGAAGGTAATTTAGCACAACCAAAATATCTTAATGCTGTTTTAAAGATAAAAACTTCACTTTCTGCAACAAAACTTTTAGAGATTTTACAACTTATTGAAACTAAGTTAGGGAGAGTAAGATTAGAAAAAAATGCTCCACGAACAATTGACCTTGATATACTTTTATATAGCAATAAAATAATAAGAAAGAAAAATTTAGAAATTCCGCATCCAAGAATGTTTAATAGAGAATTTGTATTAAAACCGCTTTTTCAGATAGAGCCAAATATCCATAAAACTCTTTCAAGATTAATGAAGGCTTATGATAATTTCAAGGAATATTAAAAATGTAGTCAATATAATAAAAAAAGTAAAAAGCAAAAAAAAGATAGTGGGCTTTGTCCCTACTATGGGTGCATTACACAAAGGGCATTTATCTTTAGTTAAAACTGCCAAAAAAGATTGTGATTTTGTTGTTGTAAGTATTTTTGTTAACCCTACACAATTTGGCCCAAAAGAGGATTATAAAAAATATCCAAGGACTTTTAAAAAAGATAAAAAACTTTTAGAAAGAGAAGGTGTTGATTTAGTTTTTTATCCAACAGTAAAAACAATGTATCCAAAAGATTTTTCTACATATGTCCAAGAGGTTTTTTTAAGCAATGTTTTATGCGGAGATTCAAGGCCCGGACATTTTAAAGGTGTTTGCACTGTTGTTAGTAAACTTTTTAATATAGTTAAACCAGATATTGCATATTTTGGGCAGAAGGATTATCAGCAGGCACAGATCATAAAAAGAATGGTGGCTGATTTAAATTTTGGAATAAAGGTAAAAGTTTTGCCAATAATCAGAGAACCGGATGGCTTGGCTTTTAGTTCGCGAAATATGTATTTAGATAAAATTGAGCGTAAGCAAGCAACAATTTTATTTAAAGCTCTTACTTTAGCAAAACAATTAATTAAAGGGGGTATAAAGGATTCAAATATAATTATCAAAAAAATGAAAAAACTTATACTTTCGCAAGATTTCGCAAAAATTGATTATATAAAAATAGTAGACCCAAAAACTTTAAGGGATGTTGAAAAAATCGAAAAAAAGGTAGTAGTTGCTTTAGCTGTATTTATAGGTAAAACTAGATTAATTGATAATATAATTGTATGAATAATAAAATAAAAATTGGAATAGTCGGATGTGGTGCTATAGGTAGTGAGGTTTCTATTTTTATTGAAAAAGAATTAAAAGATAAAGCAATATTATGGGGTGTTTGTGATAAAGATATCAAGAAGGCAGAAAATTTAGTGTCAAGACTAAAAACTCCTCCAAGAATTTGCGAGATTGATGGTTTGTTAAAAAATGTGGATTTAATTATAGAATGCGCCTCAATTGAAGCAGCAAATTATCTTTTAACACGAACCCTAATTTTTAAAAAAGATTTGATTATTTTAAGTGTCGGGGCATTAATCGGTGCAAAAAAAATTTTAGAAAAGATAGAAAAATATAATGTCAAAATTTATGTGCCATCTGGTGCAATTTGTGGAGTTGATGGAATTGGCGCTTTGAGTTTAGGTAAGATAAAAAAGATAACTTTAGTTAGTTCAAAACCACCTACAGGTTTTGCGCAAAATAAATATTTAGAAAAAAATAATATAGATGTAACAAACATAAAAAAAGAAACTACAATTTTTAAAGGAAATGTAAAGCAAGCAATCAAATGTTTCCCACAAAATATAAATGTCGCAGCAACTCTATCTTTAGCCTCTTTATATTCGAATATAGATGTTTATATCAAAATAAATCCTAAAATAAAAAGAAACATTCATTTTATCACTGTCCAGTCAGATACTACAAGATTAACCGTCTCTGTTGAAAATATTCCTTCGAAAATAAACCCTAAAACCTCTAATTTAGCAATACTCTCCGTTAAATATCTTCTTAAAAAAATCTTTTTCTCTTTCTGCGTAGGTAGTTAAATTTTTAATAAGTCAAAATAAAAAAACCTCCTTCCACTTACGAAGTGGAAAAAACTTCTCATTCCTTATTTTTTATATTAATTTGGTTTTTTCTCTTAGGTTCTTTGGGTGCTTTATTTTTGCCGGCAAAATTAAGTATTATTTCTGAACTAGTGGAGAAAAAGAATTTAGTGCGCGCAAATTCCATTATTTCTATCACTAGCCTTTTTACGACTCTACTTGGAACAGTAATTGCAGGTTTCTTGATAAAAATAACTGGTATAAGGTCAGCTTTTTATCTAAACTCATTAACCTATATAATTTCTAGCTTCTGTATATTAAGAATCATTTACGAAAAAAGAGCACTTGCACCTAAAGTTTCTGAATCTAGATATCTATCATTAATTAAAGATATTAAAGCGGGTCTAAATTATATTTTAAGACACAGTCTACTTATTAGCTTAATTGGTCTAAGTAGTGCATTTGCTTTACTTAGTGGTTTAGTTTATATTTTTATTTTAAATTATGGCGCAAATATTTTAAAAGAAAGCTCATTTGGTATAGGTTTAATTCTTTCTTCTTCAGGTTTAGGTATGGTGTTAGGTGGTTTATTTTTGATGTATAGAAAAGATAAAATAAATTATAAACGCACTTTATATCTCTCTTATCTGTTAATGGGGATTTCTATTTTTAGTTTTATTTTTCGTCCTTCATTGGCATACAGCCTGTTTTTACTTTTTATTGTCGGTTTAGGTGCGGCTATTTTTAATATTGTAATAGATACAATTTTTCAGCGTTTGATTCCTCAAGAAATAAAAGGTAAAATTTTTTCTACAAGAGGGGTATTGACCAATAGCATATTTTTAATATCTTTATTGTTAGCAGGATTATTAGTACGATTTTTTTCCGTTACTAAACTTTTTGGCTTTGTAGGAATTTTAGCGTTGTTAATTTCTTTGTGTATTTTTCTTTATGAAAGATTTTTGGGATATCAACTTTTGCGTTGTTTTTTAAAATTATTAATGCGACTTTTATTTAATTTTGAAGTTTCAGGTATAGAAAATATTCCAAAGAAAAAAAGGGTTATTTTAGCCGGAAATCATACCAGTGTAATTGATGGGGTAGCTTTAATGTGTGCGTATCCCGAAAGACTTTATTTTTTAGCCGCAGAATCTTTATTTAGAACAGGATTTTTTGGTTTGTGTGCTAGGCGTTTAGGTTATATTCCTGTAAAAAGAGGTGGTTTAAATAAAGAAGCCATTCGTAGAGCAGTTGAAATTTTAGAAGCTGGATATTCAATTGGTATATTCCCTGAAGGTAGAATCACAGAAGATGGTAGGTTAACGAGCGGTAAAGAAGGGGTAGCTTTAATTGCAAAATTAAGTGGGGCTTGCATTATTCCTTTTGCGATTGAAGGTGCATATGAAGCCTGGCCATTACCAAAAAAATTTCCTCGGCGTTTTCCTATAGAATTAAGATTTGGAAAACCTTTAGAAGTTAAAGATTATCCCACCCAAGAAGCACTTGCTGGGGAGGTTATGCAAGAGATTGCAAAGATAAAATTATCTTTAGAGCGAGATGGTTATTTAAGGGTTGAACCAGACGAGATTGTAAGACATTTAATTAAAATAGGATAATCAATGTGGAGAAAATATTTTTCTATTATGGCAGCTCTACCACTAACTCTAAGTGGTGTATTGGTTACCAGCGATAATCAGAAGATAGCTTATGAACATTATCTAAATGGGCACCAAAAGTTAGTAATTATTGTGCATGGATTTTATAATAGCAAGCAAGCAGTGCTTCTGCAAAATTTAAAAGATGAGTTGCTTACCACCTACGATGTTTTTATGTTTGATCTTCGTGGTCATGGCAAAAGTGGTGGATTTTTTACCTGGACTAGCCATGAGGATAAAGACCTTATCGCAGTTTTAGATTACCTAAAGGGAAAATATAAAAGAATAGGAATAATTGCTTTTTCTTTAGGTGCTAGTATTTGTCTTAATGTTTTATCTAAAGAAAAAAGAGCTGATGCATTAATCTGTGTAAGTGCTCCTTCAGAATTTAAAAAAATAGACTATCAATTTTGGAAATTAAATCCTAAAGATGATCTATTTTATACCTTAATAAGTTCTGATGGTAGAAAAGGCAAAGGTGTAAGGACAGGACCTTTCTGGTTAAAGAAACAAAATCCTATCCAAAATGTTGGCAATTTAGAAGTTCCTGTGCTTTATATTCACGGCCAAAAAGATTGGGTAATTAAACCGTGGCATTCACAACTACTTTATGATAGAACAAAGACAAAGAAAAAATTAGTGCTTATCAAAGAAGGCCCACATGCAGAGTATTTATTAAAAGAACATGCAAAAGAAATGATTAATATAATTAATGATTGGTTTAAAGAGAATTTAAAATTGGAGGATAGATGAGAAGTTTTTTTATTACATTAGGTCAACTTTTATTTTCTTTAATTATGTATGCTTTAGGTATAATTTATTTTGGTTTAGCTTTAACTCCAAGTATTTATCTTTTTTTAAAAATTTTTGAGGCTACTTTTTCTTTACCTTTGATTTTGCGTTGCACAGCCTTGGGGCTAACTATAGCGGCAGGTTATTTTTTATTTGGATTAGTGCTTATTTTTTTAGTGGGTGGCAGTCGGTATCTGTTGCGCTTAAGACTTAAGGAAGGTAGCTATAAGATAATTTCATTTCAAGCCGCAAAATGGGCTTTTATAAGTAGTCTTTATTTGATGGTTAACTTTACTTTTATTTATTTTATTTTACTTACGCCCTTTGTGAATTTACTTTTTAGGATGTTGGGTGCAAAATTAGGGAAGAATGTGCAGATAAATTCAAAGTTTATCTTTGATCACACACTTTTGGAGATCGGAGATAATACAGTTATTGGTGGAGGGGCAGTTATTATTGGGCATCAAGTAGAAAGAGGACTTTTAAAATTGCGAAAAGTAAAAATAGGTAAAAATGTGACTATTGGCTCAAATGCTATTGTTCCCCCTGGATGCGAAATAGGTGATAATGCCATTATTGGAGCAGGTGCGGTTTTACTTAAAAATACCAAAGTAGAACCACGTTCAGTTTGGTATGGCGTGCCGGCGCAGCCGGTAAAAGTTCAACATAAAGAAGATAATAATTATGCGCAAAATTAGTCTTAAAAATGTAACTATTATTGAGCTTTTAGTAGCGATTAATAGGCGCTATTCTGAGAAAGTAGCATTGCAAATAAAAGAAGATGGCAAATTTAGGTCAATTTCTTATATTGAGTTGGGCAGAAGAACTTCAGATGTTGCCTATCATCTAAAAGGATTAGGGGTTGAACGTGGAGATCGAGTAGCGATTTTATCTGAAAGTAAACCAGAATGGGCAATTGCTTTTTTTGGGATTGTTTCTTGTGCTGGAATAGTTGTTCCTTTAGATATAAAATTAAGTGACGCAGAAATAGAGTTTATTCTTAACCATTGCGAGGCAAAAGTTATTTTTGTTTCTAAACAATTTATTAGACGTATCGGCGATCTAAAACCAAAATTAAAATATTTAAAATATATTATTTCATTAGATGAGGTAGAAAATAAAGATATTTTATTGCTTAAAGAGTTTAAGGTTCCACCAACAGAAATTGCTCATCGGGAGGTTTTTCCAGAAGAGACCGCTTTGATAGTTTATACCTCAGGAACTACTGGAACAGCTAAAGGAGTAGAGTTAACCTATAAAAATTTACTTTTTGAAGTAGTTTCTTTACATGACTTTATCCAGTTTAATAAAGATGATAACTTCCTTTCCATCCTGCCACTTAACCATATGCTTGAGATAACCGGAGGTTTTTTAGGTCCACTTTATGTTGGCGCAACCATTACTTATTGCGAAAGTTTAAAACCAACTCATATTATTTCTTTAATGCAAGAGACAAAGACTACAGTAATGCTTTGCGTGCCACTTGTCTTAAAGATGTTTCACGATAGTATAATGAAGAAAATAAAGAACCTACCTAAATTTAAATATTACTTTACAATATTTCTACTTAATTTATCAAGATTTTTACTGAAATCAAATATTCGTTGTGGCAAATTATTTTTCCCTTCCCTACATAAACAATTTGGAGGACATTTACGTTGTTTTGTTTCAGGGGGCGCCCCACTTGATAGAGAAGTTGAAATGAATTTTAATGCTTTTGGATTTAATATCCTACAAGGTTATGGTCTTACTGAGACCTCACCTGTAGTATCAGTTAACACATTTAGAGAAAGAAAATATGGTTCAGTTGGCAAACCTTTAAAAGGCGTAGAAGTAAAAATATTGACTAATAATGAGACAGGCACAAAAGAAGGAGAAATTTTGGTGCACGGTTTAAATGTGATGAAAGGGTATTTCAAAAATTCACAAAAAACAGAGGAGGCGATAAGAGATGGTTGGTTTTATACAGGAGATTTGGGTTATTTAGATAAAGATGGATTTTTATATATTACAGGAAGAATAAAAAACTTAATTGTCTTAGGGGCAGGTAAAAAAGTTCATCCTGAAGAAGTAGAAGAAGTGATTTCAAAAACCCCATACATAAAAGAGATATGTGTTTTAGGAAGGGTTGCAAAGAGGGGCTTGCGAAAGGGGTGTGAGGAGGTATATGCAGTAGTTGTGCCAAATTTGGAACAATTTGATGTTGATAAAAGAAAAAATTTAGAATTTATTAAAGAAAAAATTTCTTACGAGATAGAAAGATTAAGTAAAGATTTAGCTGAATATAAAAGGATTATGGATTTTGAGATATCGTTAGAGGAATTACCAAAGACTTCTACCAGAAAGATAAAGCGCAAGCTACTTATAGATAGAATTAACAAGAAGGTATTCAAAGAAGAAACATTTATTGAAGCCTTTGAGGCAAAGCAGGATAGTCTATTTTATGAACTACAAGGTATAATTTCTGAATTGACGGGTTTAGCAAAAGAAAGGATAAACTTATACTCCAACCTTTACAATGATTTAGGTATTGATTCTTTGATGAAGGTTGAGTTACTTTATGCTATAGAAAGAAAGTTTGGTTTCAAAATTCCCGATGAAATTGCTTATGAGATTGGCACGGTTTCAGATATTTTCAGGTTCATAGATGAATATAACCAAGGTAGATCTGATTTAATTGAGATTAAAGATAGTGAAATTTTGTATCTACTTAAAGAGAATAAGTTTTTAAAGATAACAAGATTTATCTTCTACTGTTTCTTCAAAATGTTACATATGTTTTATTTTAGAGTTAAAACTTGCGGGAAAGAATTTTTACCTAAAGAGAAATCTTTTATCATCGCTTCAAATCATACAAGTCTTTTGGATTTTCCAATTATCTTTTGTAGCCTACCTTATAAAAAAACAAAAGATGTCATTGCTCTGGCTGCAAAAGATTACTTTTATACAAAACCTTTACGAAGAATTTTTGTAGAATTAGCCTTTAACTCCTTTCCTTTTGAAAGGATGGGGAATTTCTTAAGGGGGTTAAAGATTTGTGCTAAACTTTTAGAGAAGGAAAAATCTATAATTTTATTTCCTGAAGGCACAAGGTCTATAAAAGGAGTTTTACAAGGTTTTAAACCCGGCGTTGGTTCTTTAGCGTTTGACTTAAATATTCCAATCGTGCCTGTATATATAGAAGGCGCCTATAAAGCCTTGCCTAAAGGAAGAATATTTCCAAGACCTTATAAAATAAAGGTCTATTTTGGAAAACCTATATATATTGATAAATATAAGCAGTTAGAAGATAAAATGTTAAATTATCAAATATATGAAAAAATAACGCAGGATTTGAGAGATGAGGTGATAAAATTAAAAGAAAAGGTTTAACTTAAAGAGGCATGGGTTTATATCAAACGAAATTTTGGTTTCGCAATAAATTTAAAAATTTAACAAAATATTTTATTTGGCTTAATCCTGATATTTTAAGTTATTCTGCTATTGGTGTAGCCTTGTTTACCGGCGTGTGTATTTATTATAGTGCATACAATGCCCAATTGTTGTTATTTTCTTTTGCATTTATTATCCTTCGTATGGTACTAAATACTCTTGACGGAATGATTGCTATAGCTCAGAGAAAAAAGACCGCTATCGGTGAAATAGTTAATGCTTTACCAGATAGATATGCAGATATTTTTACTATGTTAGGGGTAGCTTTTTGTCCATTGACAAATAAGATATTAGGTATGATAGCAGTTATTTCTATATTATTAGTAAGCTATACAGGGATGTTAGGTAAGGCAGTTGGTGTAAGTTGGCAGCATCAAGGACCGGCAGGCAAAGTAGATAGATTGTTTGCGCTTTTAATAGCAATTATATTGCAGTATTATTTTTTAATAAAAGGTTTTAATTCTATTAAAATTTTTAATTTAAAGATGAGTGTTTTTGATTGGCTCTCTTTGTGGTTTATTTTCGGTTCACAGATAACTATTTTAAATCGTCTAAAAGGTATGATAAAGGAAATTAAGGAGAAAGAAAGTGCTTAATGATTATATTCTAAAAAATACTTTAATAATCTTAGGATTTTTGTTTATATTGGTTCTTATACTAACAATAATTTTAGATTTTCGAAAACGCCGCATGCAGAAAATTAAAGGTTTAGGAGAATTTTGGTTAAGATATATTAGTTTCGTATTTATTACACCAGCTTTTTTGATTCCTGCATATTTTGGACGACCAATTTTTAATTTCCTAATAATGGGAATGGCTGCTTTATACTTAAGGGAATTTTTTAATTTAACAGCATTATGGCAACATAAAGTTTATAGATGGGAAGGTAGAATATTTACACTTTTTATTCTTTTTGGAACCTTCCTTGAAGATAAGTTTCTTTTTTTTCGTATTCCAATATTAGTTATTTCGTGTATTTTAGCAACACCGGTTTTATTAAGACAGATACAGGATGCAGTTAGGCAGACCGCAATAACTATTGTTGGTATTCTTTATTTTGGTTGGATGTTTAGTTACGCTATATTTTTAAGAGAGAGTTTTGGTTTCGGAGGTATAGTTTTTGTTTGTTTTTTGATTACGATAGATGATATAGCAGCTTTTTGGATTGGTAAATTTATTGGACGAAAAAAGTTAATTCCACAGATAAGCCCCAATAAGACGATAGAAGGTTCTTTAGGAGGAGTTATTGTTACAATTATATTTTCTTTATTACTAAAGTATGCATTACCAAATTATTCTTATTTAGATTGCATATTTTTAGGTTTGGTTATTAGCATAATGGGCCAAATTGGAGATTTAGTCTTATCGGTAATAAAGCGCGATATAGGGGTTAAAGATACTGGCAAACTTCTTTTAGGTCATGGAGGAATGTTAGATAGATTTGATAGTTGGATTTTTTCTTTACCAATAGTCTATTATTTAATGCATTGGTTAAGATAAAAAATGTTTAAACGAATAAAAATTTATTTCTATATTTTTCTAATAAAAAGTATTGGAAGATTAAGTGATGGTATAAATATTTGTTTAAAATTCGGTCTTACTTCCGGCAAAATGTTAGATTATATTTACGAAAATAAACCAAGTGGAAGATTTTTAATAGGCAAATTGATTAATAAAATTTATCTTGGACATCCGGATTAGCAAGCAGTAAGGGAAAGAAAGGATAATGTTAAAAATTATATAATAGAGGTTGTGCTTAAAAATAGAATGAAAAATTGTGTAACTTTTATTTTGGATATCGCGGCTGGATATGCAAAATACATTTTGGAATCCTTAAAAGAAATTGGCAAAGAAAAAGTAAATATTATTTGCTTAGATACAAATCCTAAGTACCCTCAAATAGTAACAGAAATTTTTTCTAAGCATGGAATAGATATTAGATATGAGAATAAAAGCGCATTTGATAAAGATTTCATCTTTAATTTGCCTTCTCCTAATCTAATAATCTCTTCTGGGTTTTATGACTGGATAACAGACGACGAGGCAGTTATGAGGTCAATAAAATTAGTCTATGAAATTTTAGTTAGAGGTGGAAGTTTTATTCTTACAGGTCAAGCAAAGCATCCAGATTTGGAATTAGTCTCAAAATTTTTTATTGATTTTAAAAAAGAGCCGTTAAAAATGAAATTAAGAAGTGTTGAGCAAATGAAGAAGTGGTTAGAAGAAACAGGATTTAAAGATATAGAGTACAAAACTGATAAATGGGGGTACTATTACACTTTAAGGTGTGTAAAATAAGATCTATAGTTGTTTACGATTCATTTTCAGGTAATACAAAAAAGATTGCTGAGGCAATTGCCTCTGTATATAATTGTGACATTAAGAAAGTAGATGAAGCGCCATTGGATTTAAAAAATTATGATATTTTAATTTTAGGAACCTTAAATATCAGAGCGCATCCTTCAGATAAGATTATCAATTATATTAATAATTTAACTGTGCCAAAATATTTTAGTTTATTTGTCACTTTTGGGATGCCTATATGGGGACAGATTTCTTCAATCTTTTGTTTAAGGAAAATGAGAAAATTGTTTGAGGCAAAAGGGTCTAAATTCATTAAAAGTTTTATATGTCCTGGTTTTCATATTAAATATAAAACATATAAAGGAAGACCTTCTTGTAAAGATTTAGAAGCTGCAAAAAGATTTGCAACGAAAATATACTTACGAAGTGGAAAAATTCTTTAGAAGATTTTCTTTTAGAAGGTGACATTTCTATTTTGCAAAAATCTTGACTTTTTATCCTGCAACAACATTCTAAAAACAAGAACTATACAGGCACATGGTATCCACCTCAAGCCTTTAATTTATTTAAGTAAAGAAGAGTTTAAGTTTTTAAAGTTTTTAAGGGTTTGTTTTTTAAAAAGGACGCAC
>JAMWCT010000156.1 GCA_023819525.1 Candidatus Omnitrophota bacterium | reverse complement strand
TTTGGAAAAGCGCCGTTGAAAAATCAAGAAAAATTAAACCAGAGATTCCTTTGTTTGGAGAAAATGGTATTCCTATTTGTGATGAAGTTGAGCTGGAGATGGACGTTGTCTAATTTTTTTATAAAAACAGGGATTAAAAGAGATGGATTTGGTGCTGGAGGGGGAGATTAATTAAAAAATTTATTATATTTATTATATTTAAATATTAAATATGTTAGACAGCGAAGCGAATTTTTTATTCTCTTTAAATGACGTAAGAAAAATAAAAGAATCACCTCATTCTTTTTGGGAGATGACGAGAGGATATAAACCTTTTAGAGATTTTATTAATAGACTATTTAAAGACAATGGTGGATTAGATGGTTTAACTTTAAACACTTTTGAAAGATTATTTTCATTAGCTTTAGATCCGGGTTTAAAAAGGGATATTAAAGGTGGTCAAAAAGGAGTCCCATTTTTAAATCGTCAAGGTTTTATTTCCTTTTTAAAGAAAGCAATAGGATTGCTAGCTCCTGATGTCAAAGAGGGAGATTTTTCTTTAAGCAATCGCAATTTTGTTATTTTTAAATTTGATTTAGCAGGAATAGGAGATTTAGAAGAAAAAGAGGGAGATAAAAGAATAAATGATGCGGCGCGAATTTTAAATGATTTATATAAGCAATTAAGGTTGCCAACGGGTTATAAATTATATAGTGGTCGTTATGGTGGTGATGAGTTTGTTGTTGGTTTGGTTGGCCTTCAGGGGGTTGATACCGGGGTTTTTATAACTCAAGCTAATAGATTACAAGAAACACTTCAACAAAAATTTAAAGAAAAAAATCAGTGTCAAGAAAATGAGATTCCTATAAAAAACGGACAGATTGATAAAATTACTTTACCTGAGGATGAAACGGAGAGAAAGATATTTTTAGCTTACCTTAATCGGGGAATTATTTTAAATGAAGAGGAGTTAGAAAAGGAAAAAGAGAGGGTTGGTAGAGATATAGAAAAATTAAAACAATTAATAGATGATTCGATTGCCACAAATATTTATAGTAAAGATAATCCTACTTTAGTGGATAAGATAAATTACTATAAAAAATATCATCCCGAATTATATTTCCCCATTATTTCAGCTTTAAAATTAGATAACCCTCAACTAACTTTAGTGCATTTAGAACAATATTTATCATCTGGAAAACAAAATGGAGATTTAAATATAACTTCATTAGAGAAAGTTATTAAATTTATCGAAAATTTTTTAGCTGATCCTTTATTAGATAGAATTGTAATATCGCGTTTTGATTTGTTCGAGCATATAAAAAGAGGGGAATTTAGTCAATTGTTTGCTTTTGAGGTGAAACTGAAAGAAATTAATGACTATTTTTCTTTAGCTGATGGCGATAAGTTAATTAAAGAATTATGGAGGGCAATAAAAGATGCTATTGGTGAAGATAATTTATCTTTTTTTTCAATCGGCAGAGCCGGTGCAACAATATTTTTAGGGTTGAAAAAAGAAGTAAATATTCCTCAAGATAAACTTGATCAGATAATTAGTAAATTTAAGGAGATTAAATCAATTAAACTGCCAGAAACAACAATTGATAACTTTGTTGGCTTTTATCAAGACGATCAGATTGATGTTAATAATCCTGATGAAGAGGTAAGAAAAATGTTCAGGAGAGTTGATGATTCTTGGTTTAGTTTAGTATGTGGGTTTATAAATATAAAAGATAATTTTGAACAATTTAAAATTAAGGTAAAGAGTTTTTTAAAAACCCCAGACGTTTTTGAGATTAAAGAGACAATTGACTTATTAGTGGTTTATTTTTTCGGAAAACGAGAAGAGAGACGGATAAAAAGTGTCATAGGATATTTATCATCTAGGCAAGAAGAATTTAAAGATTTATTTAATTTTTTCCAAAGTTATAGAAATTAATAATTTAAATTTAATGAGAATTAAAAGATGAATTTGGTGTTGGATTAGGACAAGATTATAAAAATTTTATAACTTTAAAATTTTCCCTTGATTGGTTTTGGTTTTATGATTAACTATAGTTTTTGAAAATCCTCATCAAAAGAAAGAACCTCCGATTTTTTATACTTGGCAATATAAAAAAGATAGAGATCAAAAAGATCAATATTTATTCTTTGATATTTTTCGACAACAGTTAACATTAACTCTCGATTTTCTATCATTAAGTAAGGGGTTTTTAGTAGGTTGGAAAGAATATCAACTACTTTGTTTTTTGAGAGGTGATAAACTCCTCTTAAAACGTAATCTAACTCAAACAAAACTTCAGGGATAATCTCCAAGACGATTTGTTTTTGTTGGGCTTTTTTAAAGTAATTTAAGGCTATTTGATAATATTTATTATTATCTTGAAGAAGGAAACGAAGAATAACATTGGTATCTAAAAGATATTTTTTCATTTACTCATTTTAGCAATTGCTTTTTCTTCTAATTTAATTATTTCATTAATATTTCGCTTTTTCTTTGCTTTATTTTTGAGTAGTCCCCCCAAAGATAATAAATCAACAGTCGGTTCAACAATGATTTTTTTATTTTCAATTTTAACCAGAGCTTTTTTATAAAAATCAAGCCCCATTATTCGCCTTATTGAGGCGGGAAGAGTAATCTGTCCCTGACTGGTGATAGAAACTATTTTTTGCATATTTATTAAATATATAGTATTACATTAAATTTGTCAATATACATTAAATTTATAAAAAAATTTGTAAAGAGGTTTGATAAGCTAGAGAGAGATAAATTTGTAAAGATTATGATAATCTTAAAATTTTTCCTTGATTGGGTTTATATTTTTTATGGTCCGGTGGCAATTTCGGCAATTTTCCAGAGATTGCCGACTTTTTCTAAAGTTAAAAAGCGGGTGTTCTGACCGTTTTCCCAGCCATAATAGGGAATGGGCGCGTTAGCGGATTTGGGATCCATCCAAACATCTAAAACTACTTTATAAATATCTTTAGTATCAGTCCATTCGTTTTCATTGGCTTTTTCCATTTTTAAAAGTTTAAATGAGGTAATATT
>JAMWCT010000155.1 GCA_023819525.1 Candidatus Omnitrophota bacterium | reverse complement strand
TGCTTGTCAAAGCAAGACAAAGGAAAGTCATCTAATAGTCCCGACAAAGTCGGGAGTTACCTTCTTTTAAATTGCGTAGAGAAAAAGTTTTAAAATTACTTCCCCTTTTGGAGGATCTAAAATTAGTATATAACTAAAATATTAGTTTGTCAATAGGCTTTTTTTCTTAATATAAATAAAAATTAAAAAGGCAATTATTATTAAAATAATAATCACAAAAAGTAAAAGAAAGGCTTTTATCTCAAAATTAAATGTTTTATTATTGTTTAAATTTTTTGAATCTAATGTGTTTTTATTATTTTCCGTAATGTTTTTATAAATATTTTGATTATTTTCATTAATATTTTTACTATCATCTTGTCGATTTATCATCGGGTTAATGTTATTTTTTTCTAAATAATCTTTATTTTGACTGATAAATTTAGAAGTGTTAATTTTAATAATTTCATTATTATCACTTCTTAATTCTAAATAATAATCAAAAAGCGGTAATTGAGAAGAATTTATTTTAATAAACCCATTTTTATCAGTTTTTAATCTACCAACAATTTTATTATCAGCTTTTAATCTAATAAAAACATCAGCATTTGTCGCTGGTAAACCTTTACTATTATAAACATAGCCTTCAATATATCTTATTAATGGTTCAAATCTTGCTGTAGTCTTGTTTGCCAAAATTTGAATTGGTGTTAATAAACTTTCTAAATTAACTGATTGAGAAACAAATTGGTTAATATTATTGGGATTAACTTTTGCTGTTTTTATTATTAAAGCTTCTTGAGGATAAGATGACTTGTTAATAAAAATTTGGAATTGTCCTATTTTATCAGCTTGAGTACAGGCATATTCCTTTTTAGAAATTTCTCCAATAAGACAAATGCGAGCTAATGGATGGGAAACTTTTCCTTCAAATTTAACATTATTTCCCATATCCATCTGATTTAATGATTTTTCATAAATAACAATACTTGAACGATAAGGAGGTCCTAAAGGATTTAAGGGTATATCATGGTGGGTCGGAATACCGGCTTTTTCAAAAAAACTATTATTAGGATAATATAAATCTGAATAAATATATTTATAATTTGGATTTAATTTAGGGTTTAAAACAAACTCATGAGTAGATGGGGTATTAACCGACATATAATAAAATCCTTCTTTTTCAACTTGAATATTAAAAACTCCATTGCTTCCTGTAATATCATAATTTTTAGTAATCTGTGAAACTGGTTTTTTATCTTTATCTAATAAATTTACTTTAATATTTGCAATTGGCTCAAGCGATTGACTATCAAAAACCCGACCATAGGGATCCCAAGTAATAGTGACACATTTACTAACATTTCCTTCTTCTCCAAAATTAAAAGTTAATTGTCCTTGTTGTTGTGACCTACTTTCTCCTTCAATTTGGCCTGTTGCTAAATTATTTTGTCCTCCTCTTCCAAAAGCATAGAATTGATAAGGAATATGATCATAAGCATTATTTAATGTAATTGTAGTTTCGATTGGGCCTGGGGCAAAATGATAATTATTAAATCTATTTGTTAATACGAATCTAGGAATATTTGGATCACTGGAGTTTGGTAATACAGCATCAACTTCAGAAACACCTGATCGACAACCTTGAGATGATTGAAAAGTGTTTCCCATCTGTTCCTCTATATGACTACACCATTCTCCCCAGGTTCTTCCTCCTTCCCAAGAATTATAATCAGGTAAACGTTCAAATGGACTATGGTTCTTGCATTCTTCGAGTCTTTGATTGTCTTCTTCCCATTGTTCGTTTTCTCCTTGGCAAACTACTAAATAACAACCGTCTCTTCCTTGACAATTTCCTTTTAATTTAATCTGAACAGTATTATTTTCTGGCACATGATTAGTATTATAAGCATCAGTTGGTGAAGAGGATAAACAAGAAATATTCCATCCTTGTTCAACTAAACCCAAATAACTATTATTATCACGGACATCAACGGCAGCAAAAATAAAAAAACTAAAAGCTAAAAAAAATTAAAAAAACAACAACTATTAAAATTTTTCTCATTTAGAGAAATTATAATATAATAAAAATATGAAATCAAAATCTTTTTTATTATTAACAACAATGGTTGTTATCTTGTTCTTTTTAATTGGCTTTCGTCTTGGACAAAAAGTGGAAAAAACTAATAAAATGATTGACTATATTCTCTCAATCACCCCTTATCCTACCTACACTCCTTACCCAACAATAAAATCCGCTACTTCATCACCAACAATTAAACCGACAATAACGATTAAAGCAACAACTACACCATGAAGAAATTAAAACTTTTTTATTTTGGTTCTCCTTCTTTTTCCGCTTATTTTTTGGAAAAACTTTTAACTGATAAAACCTTGCCAATTGAGGTAAAACTTGTTATCACCCAAGAAGATAAACCGGTGGGAAGAAAACAGATATTAACCCCAACTCCTGTCAAAGCTGTGGCACAAAAATACAAAATAAGAGTAAAATCACAAATGACAAATGACAAATCACAAATAAATTCCAAATCTCAAATATCAAATTCTAAAAATTTGGAATTTGTAAATTCGAAATTATTTGGAACTTGTGATTTGGATCTTGGTGCTTTAAAAAATATTGATTTTGCCTTAGTTTATGCTTATGCTTCAATTATCCCTAAAGAACTCCTTGAACTTCCTAAATACGGTTTTTGGTGTATCCACCCATCGCTTCTTCCCAAATATCGTGGGCCTTCACCAATAGCCTTTGCTTTAATAAATGGAGAAAAAGAAACTGGAACAACAATTTTTCAGATGGATGAAAAAATTGACCACGGCCCAATTATCATTCAAGAAAAACTAGAAATTTTGCCTGATGACAAGCGGCCGGATTTAGAAAAAAGATTGACTGATTTAGCTTTTGAAATGTTTAAAAAACTAGTTATGGGTGAGGCAATAAATTTTTTGCGCTTTAGGGGTGTAGGGGTCCCCACTGCGTCAAAAAATTTCGTTGCCAAACCCTTAAAAGAACAAAATCATAAACAAGCAACCTACACTCGCCTTTTAAAAAAACAAGA
>JAMWCT010000026.1 GCA_023819525.1 Candidatus Omnitrophota bacterium | reverse complement strand
AACCTTGGCTGATTACAAACAAAAAGATAATTTATATGTTGGTAGTTTTGGTATTTCGTATTTACTTAACACAAACAATTCTTTAACTGCTTATTATACTTATAGGTATAATGATTCTAACGATTGGATTGCTGATTATTTTGAGTATATTAGTAGTATTGGTTGGCAGTATAGATTTTAAGATATTAATTTTAATATCATAAATAAATGCATTTTCCTTCCTCTTTTAAAATTTTTAAAAAAATCTCTCCAAAATTATTAATATTTTTTATAAGCATTTTACTAATTTCAATTATTTCTTATTTAAAATTATTTAACAATTTTGAACTTATCTTTTATGATTGGCGTTTAAATTTGCGCCCCCAATTAAAAACTTTTGATGACATTGTGGTGATTGAAATAGATGATTATACTTTAGAAAGATTAGGCACCTGGCCTCTACCAAGAGATTATCACGCAAGTTTACTAGAAGCATTAAAATTTTTTAAAGCAAAATTAGTTGTATTTGATATTTTATTTAGCGAAAAAAGCGAAACTATTAATGAAGCGGATAGTTTATTTCAAGAGGCTCTTCAGCACACCGACTTTGTATATCTACCTATAGCATTTAATATTCAAGATAATGTAAGAAAAGATTATTTACCAATTGAAAGCAAAGCGATTGCTGTGGATATATTTGGCGATTTTAAAAAGCACATAAAAGGATATGGTCATATAAATACTTTTGTAGATAGTGATGGAAAAATTAGAAGAATACCTCTTTTTATAAAGTACAACAATGAACTTATACCACATCTGTCTTTAAAGGCGGCTTGCGATTTTTTGGGTATTGATATAAAAAATATAGAATTTAACGATAAAAAATTAATAATAGATAAAAAACTTTTTTTACCAATTTTGGATGAAGGTTCATTTATAGTTAATTATCCAGGACAGTGGAAGACCACCTTTAAGCACTTTTCATATCTACAGATAATCAAGATGTATAGTGATGTTTTATCTGGCATAAAGCCATCTATAGATCCAAGTTTACTTAAAGATAAGATTTGTTTCGTTGGACTTACAGCTACTGGCACAGCAGATTTAAAGCCAATACCATTTGAAAATCTTTATCCTATGTTAGGATTGCATCCTACAGTTTTTAATAGTATTGTTACAAAAAATTTTATTTTTGATTTAGGAAAGCATCTGAATGTATTTTTAAATATTTTAATATTTTTAATTTCTTTTTTAATATGCTTAAAAAACTCACCCCCAAAAGCTTTATTTGCTTTAATAATTTTTATAATAATTTATTTTTTAATAGCAACTGGTTTATTTGTAATTTATGGCATATGGGTAGTTTTGTTTTTGCCTTTATTGATTATATTTATTACTTATCTGTCTTTTGTTATTTATAAATTCCTTGAAGAATTACATAAAAGAAAAATTTTAGAAAGAGAATTAGATATTGCAAGAAAAATACAAGAAAGTTTTTTACCGCATCAAATAAAAAAATTGCAAAATTTATCTGTTTGCGCTCTAATGCAACCGGCAAAATTTGTTGCAGGAGATCTATATGATATATTTGTGCTTGATGAAAAAAGAACAGGCATTTTTATTGGAGATGTTTCAGGAAAAGGAGTATCTGCTGCGCTAATTATGGCTCAAGCAATTTCTTTGTTTAGGGTGTTTAGCCGTTCTATAGAGGAGCCAGAAAAAGTTTTAAGTAAATTAAATAAAGAATTATGCAAAGTTTTAGAAGGTAGGTTTATCACAGCTTTTTATGTAATAATTGATATTTATAAAAATAAGTTTTCTGCCTGTTGTGCTGGGCATCTACCTCCTATTATGTATAAGGCTACTGAAAACAAAGTTTTTGAAATTTGCCCTATCTCTGGGCCACCGATAGGCATATTAGAAGATATAGAATATGAAATTTTTACTGAAGAGTTTAATAAAGGTGATAAACTTTTATTTTATACAGATGGTGTAACAGAGGCTAGAAATAAATACGGAGAGGAATTTACCAATAGACGCCTCTTAGATTTATTTTTCAAATATAAAGATCTTACTGCCCAAGATATACATACTAATATTTTAAAAGAATTGTCATACTTTTCTAAAAATCTATCTCAACATGATGATATTTCTCTAATACTTTTAGAACATCTATAATTTTAACTTTTACTAGGCCTAAAAAGTTATACTAATTACTAAAAACTTACTCATTCTAAAAGTGTCTTATGCAAAACACATTTTAACTTGACGAACCATTAAATAAAAGTTGTGTTATAATTTAAAATTATTATAATATAAGGATATTTTTTATGTTAAAATTCTATAAGTATGTTTATTGAGACACTTTATAATTTAGAAAAAATATTTATCTCTTCAAAGGTTATTGGTTTGGGCATAAGTTTTATTGCGGGTTTTTTAGCCAGCTTTTCTCCTTGCATTTATCCTTTAGTTCCTGTTGCTTTATCAATAATTGGTTCTGCCACAACTACTTCAAAATTTAAGAGTTTTAGTATAAGCTTAGTCTATGTATTAGGCATAGCAACAATTTATACAATATTAGGTTTAGTCAGTGCGCTATTTGGTATTCTTTTTAATAGTATTTTTGATAATACTATTGTATATTTTTTTCTTTTTCTCATCTTTTTTACCCTGGGGTTGTCAAATTTGGAGGTTATACCAATAAATATATTTTTTTCTTTTTCTGGAAAGGATAGTTTAAGGAGAGGTTTTGTATCTATTTTTATTTTGGGTATGATAAGTGCCTTTGCATTTATACCTTGTAATGTTCCTGTTTTGGGTGCAATTTTAACTTTAATTTCACTTAAAAAAAGTATTATATATTCAAGCATAGCTCTTTTTGTTTTTTCTTTAGGATATGGGGCTATTTTTATTATTTTAGGAACTTTTACTTTTCTTTTGAAAAAATTGCCAAAATACGGTTTTTGGTCTATAATAGTAAAAAAGATTATTGGTATTATTTTAATTTGTGTAGCGATATATTTTTTGTTAAGATTAATTTTTTATAGATGAAAAAAATTTTTTTTATATCAGTTTGTTTAGTTTTTATTTTATTTAAATCTTGGGCTAATACTTTATATACACTTGAAGGAAAAACCATATCTTTAGATACTCTTACCGCACATAGACGCACAATATTATTTTTTTGGAATACAAGATGTCCATATTGTCAAACAGAGATAAAGCGATTAAATAAGAGTTTATTGTTTGATAAATATACTAATATTGAATTTTTTTACATAGATATTGGTGAAAATGCAAGGACAATAAATACCTATATAAATGCAATAAATTTGTCAAAGAAGATAAAAGATAGAATATTTCTTGATAGAAGTGGATATATTGCTCAAATGTATGATGTAATTGGTATACCTACTTATATTTTTTTAAAAGATGGAAAAATTGTTTATCGCACTTTTTATTTAGATCAAAAACAGATAGAGGAGATATTCAATGAATAGCGGTTTAGTTTTAGACTTATATCAGCTTACAATGGCGCAAGTATATTTTAAATATAAAAGAACCGCTGTAGCTACATTTGATCTTTTCATTCGCTCATCAAATAGACCATTTTATGTTGCTTGTGGTATAGATGATGCTTTATTGTATTTACAGAATTTTCAGTTTACATCAACTGATATAGATTATTTGAAAACTTTAGAAATCTTTAGTCCAGACTTTTTAGAGTATTTGAAAACTTTTAAGTTTAAAGGCACAATCGTGGGCGTGGAAGAGCCGGAAATAATATTTGCATCTGAGCCAATTTTAAGGGTGACAGCAAATTTAATAGAAGCTCAAATTGTAGAAAGTATCCTTCTTAATAAAATAAATCTTGCAACCACGCTTGCCACAAAAGCCGCTAGAGTTATTTTGGCCGCACAAGGAAAAGCTGTGTATGATTTTTCATTGCGTAGAACCCAAGGCATTGAAGCATCTTTGGCGGCTGCAAAATATTCTTATATGGTTGGTGCAACTGGAACCTCAAATGTTTATGCAGCAAAATTATATAATATACCTGCTGTCGGCACTATGGCGCATTCATATGTGATGAGTTTTGAACAAGAAATTGAAAGTTTTATTGCATTTGCAAAGACATTTGGAAAAAAAACAATTCTTTTAGTAGACACTTATGATACAAAAGTTGGGATAAAAAACGCCTTACGTGTAGCAAAATATTTAAAAAAGAAAGGTCAGGAACTGTTAGGTATAAGATTAGATAGTGGAGATTTAGTAGAGAATGCAAAATATGCACGTTATCTTTTTGATAGAGAGGGTTTGGTCGATGTATTAATAGTTGCTTCTGGAAATTTAGATGAATATAAAATTTTAGATATGACAAAAAAACTTGCACCTATTGATGCATTTGGTGTTGGGACAAATATGGGTTGTTCATCAGACCTGCCATTTACAGATGTGATATATAAATTAGTTGAAATAAAAAAAGACAACAAAGATTTTATCCCAACGATGAAATTAAGTACTGCAAAGTCTACATTGCCTTATAGAAAACAAGTATATCGCAAATTTCAAAATGAAGTTATGTTAGAAGATATAATAGCGCTTGAAAATGAAGAGATAAAAGGTGAAAAACTTTTAAAGAATTTAATGAGGGAGAGTGTGGTTTTGGTAAAAGAAAAAAGTCTTAGAGAAAAAAGAGATATTTTGGCAAAAAAACTTACTACATTGCCGCCACAACTAAAAGAACTTAAATCAAAATACAAATATCCTGTAAAGATTAGCAAAAATTTATCTACCCTTACTAAAAAAACTAAAATTCAGATTGAAAAAAGAATAAAACCTAAAATAATATTTTTGGATATAGATACGCAGTATGATTTTTTAAATCCCAAAGGGGCATTGTATGTTAAGGGTTCAGAAAAAATTATTAAAAATCTTTTTAAATTAACAAACTATGCGAAAAATACTTCTATCACAATAATATCTTCGCAAGATACTCATCAAAAAGATGATCTTGAATTTAAAAATTTTCCTCCACATTGTATTGAGGGAGGTTGGGGGCATAATAAGATAGAAGAAACCTTGCTAAAAAAATATATTATTTTAGACTTTAAAAAACAATACCAATCGTTACAATTATACGATTTTATAAAAAAATATCCTCAGATTATTTTGCAAAAAAATGTTTTAAATATATTCTCAAATCCAAATACTACCAAACTTTTAGAAGAGATTTTTCCAGATAAAATATATGTTTATGGTGTTGTGACAGAGTATTGCGTTAGAGAAGCAATTGATGGTTTGTTAAAAGAAAAATTTAATGTTGGGATTGTAGTTGATGCAATAAAAGAGATTTCAGAACAAAGAAGTAAAGATCTATTTTCTGTTTGGAGAAAAAAAGGTGTAGAATTTATTACTACAGATAATTTAATTTCAAAATTAAAAACATTATGAAGATAGGTATTATTGGATATGGAAATATAGGTTCAGTAATTGCAAAAAAGTTATCAAAATTTTATAAAGTAATTGTTTTTGATAAAGACAAAGATAAACTTAAAAACGCTACAACAAAAAAAATTTCTGTTGCCACTTCTAATATTAAACTTATAGAAAATAGCCAATTGATAATAATTGCAGTTAAACCACAAGATTTTGATACCCTTTTAGATGAAATAGCAACTTGTTGCGTTGATAAACTTGTAGTTAGTATAGCAGCAGGTATTAGTTTGGATACTATTAAGAAAAAGTTAAAAGATGCACGCCTAATCAGAATTATGCCAAATTTAGCAATTAAGGTTAGCAGGGGCATGATTTTTATTGCTACAAGCAAAGAAGTTAAAGAGAAGGATTTAAGAGTTGTAAAGAAACTATTTAAAAAATTCGGAAGGGTTTTGTTTATAGATGAAAAACTTATGGATGCTGCAACTGCTATTGGAGGTAGTGGTCCTGGTTTTATTTATGACTTTGCTGAAGATAAAACTCAAAAAGAAATTAAACAATATTTAGAAAAAGTTTTTATACCTCAAGCAAAGGATACCGCAATTAGTTTAGGATTTAGCAAAAGGGAGGCAGTTATAATTGCAAAGACAACAGCAGAAGGTAGTTTAAAGCTTCTTTTAGATTCAAAATTAAGTGCTTCTGATTTAAAGAAACAGATTGCATCAAAAGGAGGCACAACAGAGGCAGGTTTGTTAGTATTAGATAATGGAGGAAGTTTAAAAGAAGCATTTTTAGCAGCGCAAGAAAGAGCAAAACAACTGTCAAGATAAAATGGAAAGAATAGGTATAATTGGTGGTAGCGGTTTGTATCAATTAGAGGGTTTGAAAAATAAAAAAGAAATTGTTTTGAATACCCCTTTTGGCAAGCCTTCAGATAAATTTGTTTTGGCTAAAATTGAGGATAGAGAAATTGTTTTTTTGCCTCGACATGGTAGGTTTCATACTTTAAGTCCTACGCAAATTAATTATCGTGCAAATATTTATGGATTTAAAAAATTAAATGTTGGTTGGCTAATTTCTGTTACTGCTTGCGGTTCTTTAAAAGAAGAAATAAGACCCCTTGATTTTGTTATTCCAACACAATTTGTAGATAGGACAAATCAAGCAAGATGCCAAACTTTTTTTGATGAAGGTATAGTTGTCCATGTAGGTTTCAGTAAACCAATATGTGAGAATTTAGCAAATATTTTAGATATGGCAGTAAAAGAGATAGGTTTAATTTCACATTATGGCAAAACTTATATAAATATGGAAGGCCCACAATTTTCTACTTTAGCAGAGTCAAATCTTTATAGAAGTTGGGATATGGATATTATTGGGATGACAAATATGACAGAGGCAAGATTGGCTAAAGAAGCCTCTATTTGTTATGCAACTTTGGCTGCAGTGACAGATTATGATTGTTGGCATCCACAACATGATCATGTTAGCGTAGATATGATTTTAGAAAATCTTTCCAAAAATGTAAACAATGCCAAAAAAATACTAAAAAGAGTAATTTTAAAAATTCCAAAAGAAAGAAATTGTAGTTGCAAAGAAGCATTAAAATACTCAATTGTTACAGATAAAAAATATATTCCTTCTAAAATAAAAAAGAGATTAAAAATTATAATTGGAGAATATTTAAAATGAGTATATTAGTAGTTGGCTCTATCGCATTAGATACGGTTAAGACCCCATATGGTTTATCAAAAGATATTTTAGGTGGTTCTGCAACATATTTTTCTATAAGTGCAAGTTTTTTTAGCCCTGTGAAGTTGGTTGCAATTGTAGGAACAGATTTTCCTTCTAAATATATAAAAATTTTTAAAAAAAGAAAGATAGACCTTAAAGGTTTAACTATCAAAGAAGGTAAGACTTTTAGATGGCAGGCTGAGTATAGCGATGATCTAAATAAGGTAACCACAATCTCTACCCAATTAAATGTTTTTTCTGACTTCAGACCTAAAATTTTAGATGAATACAAAAAGGCTAAATTTGTATTTTTGGCTAATATTGACCCCAAATTGCAAGATTATATACTATCGCAAGTTAAATCTCCCCAATTAGTAGCTGCTGATACTATGAGTCATTGGATAAAAGAGGACACTAAAGACCTTATTAATTTTTTAAAAAAAGTAGATATATTTTTTCTAAATGATACAGAAGCGCGCCTGCTTACAGGCGAGAATAATTTATTAAAAGCAGCAAAAAGTATATTAAAGTTTGGACCTAAGAGAATAATAATTAAAAAAGGTGAACATGGTTCAATGATGGTATCTAATGATTCCATTTTTTGCTTACCTTCGTTTTTGTTGGAAAAGGTCTATGATCCAACTGGCGCAGGTGATACTTTTGCCGGAGGTTTAATGGGTTATTTGGCAATGAAAAGAAAGATAAATGAGGAAATTTTGAGAAAGGCTCTTGCATATGGTACTGTGATGGCAACTTTTGTAATTGAGGATTTTAGTTTGAAAAAACTGCTAAAAATTACACGTTATGACATAAAAAATAGATTAAAAGAATTCTGTAATTTAGTGAAGTTTGACTATGATAGATTATAAAAAAACATTAAATTTGCCAAAAACTGATTTTCCAATGAAAGCCAATTTAGGTGAACTTGAACCAAGGATATTGGGTTTTTGGGATAATATAAAAATCTATCAACTTTTGCGTTCAAGAAAGACTAATAAAAAATTTATACTACATGATGGTCCACCATATGCAAATGGTTTAATTCATATAGGTCATGCTCTAAATAAAATCCTTAAGGATATCGTTATAAAATATAAAATATTAAGTGGCTTTGATTGTCCTTTTGCAGCTGGGTGGGACTGTCATGGTCTACCTGTAGAGTATCAGTTATTTAAAGAATTAAAGTTAACAAAACATGACGTTGATGTTAATGTTTTTAGAAGACAAGCAGAAGAGTTTTCTCTAAAGTTTGTAAAACTTCAAGCAGCTGATTTTAAGCGATTAGGTGTTTTAAGCGACTGGAAGATAGTCTACCTTACATTAGATCCAAATTATGAATATAAAGTTATTAAACTTTTAGAATATTTGGTTGGTGAAGGTTATATTTACAGAGAAAGAATGCCAATAAATTGGTGTCCAATATGTGAGACTGCTTTAGCAGAGGCTGAGGTTGAGTACGAAGAGCACACTTCCCCTTCAATTTATGTCAAGTTTAAAGCAAAAAAATTGGCTGATTTAAAAGAAGCAACAGATATATATTTTGTTATTTGGACAACTACACCTTGGACCTTGCTTGCAAATGTTGCAATTGCTTTGCATCCGCAAGAAGATTATGTTGCTTTGAAATCCAAAAAAAATAACCAAATTTGGATAGTTGCAGCTAAATTAGTAGAAAAATTTTTAAATGAAGTAAATTTAAACAAAGAAGACTTTACGATTATTTGGACTTTGAAAGGCAAAGACCTCCAAGACTCCTTATATGAACATCCTTTTGGAATCCGGCAAGGAAAGATTGTATTAGCAGATTATGTTTCTATGGAAGAAGGGACTGGTTGTGTTCACACAGCACCCGGACATGGTTTAGAGGACTATTTTACAGGTAAAAAATACAATTTAGAAATCTTAATGCCTGTAGATGATAAAGGAAGGTTTGATAATTCAGTAGATGAGTTTAGTGGTTTGTTTGTTTATGATGCAAATGATAAAATTATTAAAAAATTAAAAGAAGTTGAAAGTCTGATTTATAGTGGCATTACAAAGCATATGTATCCACATTGCTGGCGTTGTAAAAATCCAATAATTTTTAGAGCTACATATCAGTGGTTTTTAAATGTTGAACATAATGGTTTGCGTCAAAAATTATTAGAAGAGATAGAAAAAGTTTTATGGGTGCCATCTAGCGGAAAAGAAAGAATTAAAGCGATGTTACTACAAAGACCTGATTGGTGTTTATCAAGACAAAGGCTTTGGGGTGTACCAATCCCTGCGATTAAATGTAAGGAGTGTAATGAAGTAATTTTAGATAAAGAAGTTATTTCTAAAACTGCGCAAGTTTTTAAAGAAAAAGGTTCTTCTGTTTGGTTCAGTTTGCCGGTAGAGAATTTTCTTCCCCAAAATTTTTCTTGTCATAAATGCAAAAGTAAAAATTTTGAAAAAGAAGCAGATATTTTAGATGTGTGGTTTGAATCAGGTGCGAGTTTTTTTGCTGTTCTTAAAGAAAATAACGATTTAAGTTTTCCTGCAGATATGTATTTAGAGGGGAGTGATCAACATAGAGGTTGGTTTCAGGTTTCATTGATTCTTTCAGTTGCAAAAGAAAATATTTCTCCTTTTAAAACGATATTAACACATGGTTTTGTTGTTGATGGCGAAGGAAGAAAAATGTCAAAGTCTTTAGGCAATGTTATTTCTCCACAAAGTGTTATAAAAAAATATGGAGCAGAGATTTTAAGACTTTGGTCTGCTTATAGTGATTATGGCGAGGATATCAAGATTTGCGAAGAAATAATTAATCAACTTGTTGATATATATAGAAAAATAAGAAATACAATTCGTTTTATTCTTGGTAATCTATACGATTTTGATTTAGAGCACGCAAATCTAACATATCAACAACTTTGCGAAGTTGATAAATATATGCTTTCAAAGACAGTTTGTTTTTATAAAGATATAATTTCTGCATACCAAAATTTTCAATTTTATAAGGTATGCCAAGGAATTTTTAATTTTTGCAATTTAGAGTTAAGTGCTTTTTATCTTGACATTTTAAAAGATAGGTTATATACTTTCTCTCCGAATTCAGTAGAACGTAGGTCGGCTCAATTTGTTCTTTTTACTATTGCAATTACTCTTTTAAAATTGATAGCGCCTATTCTTTCTTTTACTGCTGAGGAAGCATATAGTTGCTTAAAAAATTATAAAAATAAAAAAGAGTCAATTTTTCTAGAAATTTTCAAAAATTTTCCTGCTGAATATGAAAATAATGCTCTTTTAGAAAAATGGGAAAAAATAATGAAATTGCGCCAATTAGTTTTATTGGAAATAGAAAAGTTGCGAGAGAAAAAAAATATCGGGAGTTCTTTAGAGGCAAAAGTAATTCTTAAATTTAATGATAATGAATATGAATTTTTTAAAGGGATAGATGATATTTTAAGAGAAATTTTTATTGTGTCATCAGTATCAATTGAGAGAGGAGATTTTAAAATAATCGTTGAACATGCGAAAGGTAAAAAATGCCAAAGGTGTTGGAATTGGCGAGAGGACGTGGGGGGTAATGAAGAATATCCCTTTATTTGTAACCGTTGTGGAAGCGCACTTAAAGGAGGCTAGATTATGAAGAAAAAATTTTCTTTAAAAGACCTAAAATTTTATAAGGAAAAACTGTTAAATTTAAAAAATGATATTTTAGTACAGATAAAAGACATTTCAGAAAATATTCTTATGAAATCTCAGAAAGATTTATCTGGAGATATTTCAAATTATAGTTTACATATAGCTGATGTTGCTTCAGATAATTATGAGAGAGATTTTAATTTAGGAATCGTTTCAGATGATAGAAGTTTACTTTTAGAAATAGAAGAAGCATTAAAGCGCATAGAAGATAAAACTTTTGGTTTTTGCAAAATGTGTTCTAAGTCTATATCTAAGAGCCGCCTAAATGTTGTTCCTTATACAAAGTATTGTAAAAAATGCCAAGAAAAGATAGAAACAAAAAAAGAATAAATTTTTATAGTGAAAAAATTTTGGCATAGTTTAATTGCGTGGATAACAGCGATATGCATTTTTGTTATAGATTCTTTAGTTAAATATTTTCTCTTTTATAATTTTTCTTCTGCTTCCCTACCGATTATAAAAAATGTTTTACATATCACTGTAGTATGTAATAGCGGCGTTGCTTTTGGATTGTTACGTGGGAAAAATGACTTGTTAGTTTATATTTGTATTGTTTTTATTTTATTTTTTCTTTTTATAATAAAAGGAGTAAAAAAAACTTTGTTAGTTTTAGTCGCAAGTGGTTTAATTATTGGGGGAGCAATTTCTAATCTATTTGATAGATTATTTTTAGGTTGTGTTATTGACTATATAGATATTAGAATTTGGCCAGTTTTTAATATTTCTGATATGTGTATAAGTATCGGGGTGGGGCTTTTATTTTTAGATTCGTTAAAAAATAAAAAATTAAAAACGTAATTTTATGGAAAAATTTTTTATTGTTGATAAAAAATGGGAAAATGTTCGTTTGGATAAATTTTTAAGTGAAAATATAAGAACAATTTCGCGCTCAAAGATTCATAAGCTAATTAGCGAGGGCGCAGTTAAGATAAACCAGCAGATTAAAAAACCTTCATACCGTCTTAAAGTTAATGAAAAAATTTCTATTTTAATACCGCAAATCAAGATAGAATATCAACTTAAACCTTTCAATTATGAAATCAAAATTATTTATGAAGATGAGGATATAATTGTGGTTGATAAACCCGCTGGATTATCTGTACATCCGCCAAATCAAAATACACATCAAAGTGTAATTAGTGCACTTTTTTTTATGGGTAAAAAACTATCAACTATAAACCCACAGAGGGCAGGTGTGATTCACAGATTAGATAAAGATACAACAGGGGTTATGGTTTTAGCAAAAAACAATTTCAGCCATCTAAATTTAATTAAACAATTTCAACGGCGCGTAGTCAAAAAAACATATTTAGCAATTTGTTGGGGGAATTTTGTAAAAGAAAAAGTTATAGTTAATCTACCTTTATGTAGAGATAAAAAAAATAGATTAAAGATAAAGATTGGGTTTGTAAATGCAAAAGAGGCTTATACAACAATAAATTTAATTGAAAATTTAAAAGATTCTGCTTTTCTTTCAATTGCCCCACTTAGTGGTAGAATGCATCAGATAAGGGTGCATTTAAAATTTTTAGAACATCCGATCGTTGGGGATAAAAAATATGGTATTAAGGATGGCTATGATTATCTTTTTTTGCACTCACATAAGTTAGGCTTTATCCATCCCACAAAAGATAATTTTGTTGAGTTTATTTCTCCTATGCCAAAAATTTTTGAAGAGTTTATCAGTGTGCATAAGTCTGTTTAAAAAATTATTTATGAACGAAGATTTTGATAAACTTAGAGAAAGAATGGTAAAAGAGCAAATTTTTTGCCGTGGCATCAAGGATAAGCGTATATTGGAAGCATTTAGAAATGTTCCACGACATCTTTTTGTTCCTGAAAGTCAGCTAAGGTTTTCATATATAGATTCTCCGCTCCCTATAGGTGAAGGGCAAACTATCTCACAACCTTACATAGTAGCTTTAATGAGCTGGTTACTTGATGTGCAACCGTCACAAAAAGTGTTGGAGATAGGAACTGGAAGTGGTTATCAGGCAGCAATACTTGCGTATTTAGGGACTAAAGTCTATAGTATAGAAAGAATTGCTTCTTTAGCAGAGAGAGCAGAGAGAGTACTTACCCAATTGGGATATA
This sequence comes from Candidatus Omnitrophota bacterium, assembly GCA_023819525.1. Lineage (GTDB taxonomy): Bacteria > Omnitrophota > Gorgyraeia > Duberdicusellales > 4484-171 > JAMWCT01. The sequence goes on along the minus strand of JAMWCT010000026.1, from coordinate 4,499 downwards.
ATAATGTAGAAATAACAGTGGGTGATGGAAGTTTAGGGTGGCCACAATATTCACCATATGATAGGGTGATCGTCACTGCCGCTTCCCCTTCTATATTAGATAGTTGGCGACAGCAACTTAAAATAGGTGGAAAGATAGTGCTACCGGTTGAGTATGGGTTGTATCAGATGTTGGTTGTTGTAGATAAAATTTCTGAGACTGAGTTTAGCCAAAAGCAGATTTGTGAATGTGTATTTGTGCCATTAATAGGAAAGTATGGATATAAGAAATAAAATAATTGAATTTTTTATATTGTTTTTTTCAAAAGAAGTTGCAATTATCTTAATTGCGGCTCTACCGATTTTTGAATTAAGATTAGCACTTCCTTTGGCAATTTTAAAATTTAATATCCCACTATTTAAGGCAATCCTTTTGTGTTTGATTGGTAATATGTTACCTGTTATACCATTTTTAATATTTTTAAATTGGGCTGTAGATAGGTTAGAAAATATAAAAATAATTGGTAGATTTTTAAAATGGTGGTTTTCTATAGCAGAAAAGCGTTCTAAAATTGTTCAACTATATGGATTTTTAGGTTTAATAGTATTTGTGGCTATACCTTTTCCTGGAACTGGTGCTTGGACAGGTTGTTTAGTTGCAAAATTATTTAATTTTACGATCAAAAAAGCTTTTTTGGCAATTTTTTTAGGGGTTTTAGGGGCTGCCATAGTTGTTTCTTTAATTTTAAAGCTAATAAGTCTTGGATTACAATTTAATTTTTAATTATGAATTTTTTATATAAATTTAGGATATTTGATAGGCGAAAAGCAAAGAGATACGAAGTATTTCCACCAATAAAATGTATTTGTTCCTCCTCTGACCTTGGGTATGAAGGTATACTTTCTTATATTTTAGTTGTAAGCAAAATAGGGTTACTTTTTAGTGTTGATAAATTTCAATTTCCACGGTTAAGTTCTATCAAGATACAGTTTCAATTGCCAGATAATCAAGAAATATTTTCTATAAATGGTATCATTGTAAGAACCCAAATGTCCAATATGTAGGGAAAATTTGTTAATGCTATTAAATTTAAAAACGATCCTGACACAATAAGAGCTGTTGATAAATTAATAAATTTTGTGCAAAAAAAATTGATTTATAAAAAAAGGTTGTTATAATAAAATTTCATTTTGTACAAAAATTAAGAAAAAATTATGAAAGCAATTTTAATGTTAGAAGATGGCACAGTTTTTTTAGGTAATACTTCTATTAGAGCTGAAAGAGTTGGGGAGATATTCTTTAATACGGCAGTTGTCGGCTACCAAGAACTTTTAACCAATCCTGTATATGCAAATAAAATTTTAGTTTATACATATCCTTTGGTAGGAAATTACGGTATGGCGTCTAAGTTTAACGAAACAGAGCGAGTTTGGCTAAATGGTTTTGTGATTAAACAAAAATCCAGTATTTATTCTAATTGGCAAGCCAAAGAGAGTTTGGATGATTTTATAAAAAGACATAAACTTTTAACTATTTGGGATGTTGATACACGTTCATTGACAGTTCATTTGCGTCAAAAAGGACAGATGTTGGCAATTATCTCTACAGAGTGTTTCAAAAAAGAAGAACTTGTTAAAAAAATAAAAATTGCTGCTTCTTGCAAAAAGGAAAGTTTACTGCCTAAAATTTCTACAAATAAAATTAAAGTTATAGGTAAAAAAAATAATAAAAAAATTGCAGTTTTAGATTTAGGTTTAACCAAAAATATAATTAACCAATTAGAAGCATTAGATTTTTCTATTTTTATTTTGCCTTTTAATACAGAAGCAAAAAAAATTTTAAATTTAAACCCAAAAGGCTTAATCATATCAAGTGGTCCAGAGGATGATGTTGGAATTGAGAGCGTAATTTCTAATATTAAAGAGTTAATAGGTAAAATCCCTATATTAGGAATTTCTTTAGGTTGCCAGATTTTGGCGAGATCTTTGGGTGCAAAATTAGTTAAATTAAAGATTGGACATAATGGCCTAAACTATCCAATAAAAGGGAAATTCTCTTATAAAGGAGAAATTACTGTTCAGAACCATTTTTATACAATTGATATTAAGTCTTTACGAAAAGTAAAAGCAATTGATGTCGTGGCTTATAACTTAAACGATGGCACTGTTGAAGAGATAGAAAGTAAAAAATTTAAATTTTTTGGGATTTTATATTATCCGGTTAGTGGTGGCTTTAGAGATATCAATCCAATATTTTTGAAATTTTGCAAAATTTTAAATGCCTAAAAGAAAAGATATTAAAAAAATTTTAATAATTGGTTCAGGTCCTATAGTAATTGGACAAGCTTGCGAATTTGATTATTCTGGTTCTCAAGCCTGCAAAGCATTAAAAGAAGAGAGTTATTTTACTATTTTAGTAAACTCTAATCCAGCAACTATAATGACCGATCCTGGGATGGCAGATGTTACTTATATTGAACCATTAACGGTTGAATTTGTTACAAAAATAATAGCCAAAGAAAGACCGGATGCAATATTACCAACCTTAGGTGGTCAAACAGGACTTAATTTAGCCTTCTTTTTAATGAAGGAAGGGGTATTAAAAAAATATGGCGTGGAATCAATAGGTTCATCGGTTGAAGCTATTTCTTGCGCAGAAGATAGAGAATTATTTAAAAAAGCAATGCAAGAAATTGGGATAAAGGTTCCAAAAAGCGGCATTGCAAGAAGTCTTAAGGAGGGTTTAAGAATAGGTTTAAGAATAGGTTTCCCTTTAATATTAAGGCCTGCTTATTGTTTGGGTGGAAGTGGTGGAGCTGTTGCATATAACAGAGAGGAGTTAGAAAAATTTTTGATTAAAGGTTTAGAAACTTCCCCTATTAATCAAGTTTTAATAGAACAATCTGTTTTAGGGTGGAAAGAAATTGAATTTGAGGTAATGCGAGATTGTGCAGATAATGTTATTATAGTTACTTCCATGGAAAATGTAGATCCTATGGGTGTCCATACAGGTGACAGTATGGTTGTAGCCCCTGCGCAAACATTAACTTACCAAGAGTATACCGATTTTGTTAATCTTTGTAAAAAAATAATCAGACGAATAGGAATTAACGGAGGTGGAGTAAATATACAATTTGCTCAAAATCCAGAAAATGGAGAAATAGTAATTATTGAGGTGAATCCTCGTTTATCACGGTCTTCTGCTTTGGCTTCTAAAGCAACAGGTTTTCCTATAGCAAGAATAGCAACAAAGTTAGCTGTTGGTCTTACGTTACCAGAGGTAATTAATCAAATAACAGGCAAAACCACTTCTTTTTTTGAACCAACTGTAGATTACTGTGTTTTTAAAATTTGTAGATTTACATTTGAAAAGTTTCCTTTAGCAGAAAGAATTATTGGCACTTCTATGAAAGCCGTAGGTGAAGCTATGTCTATAGGAAGGACTTTTAAAGAAGCATTACAGAAAGGAATTCGTTCCATTGAAATTGGCAGATTTGGTTTTGGAGCAGACGGAAAAGATAAAATTACAGATAGGATGCTACAAAACAAAAAAGATCCAGAGCTTGTAGAAACGATAGAAGAAAAAATTAAAATACCAAACGATGAGAGATTGTTTTATATAAGATATGCATTAAAGATGGGTTTTTCTATTGATAAAATTTATGAACTCAGCAAAATTGATAAATGGTTTATTAAAGAAATGGAGGAGATAGTTAAATTAGAAGAAGCAATAAAGAAGTTTAGAAATAATGATAAAAATCAAAAGATAACACTTCCAAAAGAATTATTATTAGAGGCAAAAAAATATGGGTTTTCAGATGTTCAATTAGCATATTTATTAAACTCAACAGAAGAAATTGTAAGAAAATTTAGAAAAGAGGTAGATATAAAGCCTGTTTATAAATTAGTTGATACTTCAGCAGGAGAATTTACTGCTCAAAAGCCATATTATTACTCAACTTACGAAACCTTTAATGAAGCCAAACTAACTAAAAATAAAAAAGTTGTGATTTTAGGAGGGGGGCCAAATAGAATTGGTCAGGGAATTGAGTTTGACTATTGTTGTTGTCATGCAAGTTTTGCCCTAAAAGAAGAAGGAATTGAAAGTGTAATGATTAATTGCAATCCTGAAACTGTTTCTACTGATTATGATACATCTAGTAGACTTTATTTTGAACCTTTAACTTTAGAAGATGTTTTAAATGTGATTGAGTTAGAAAAGCCAATAGGGGTGATTTTACAATTTGGAGGACAAACACCACTTAATTTAGCTGTGTCTCTACAAAAATATGGAGTAAATATTTTAGGCACAACTGCTGAAGCTATAAATATAGCTGAAGATAGAAAACTTTTTAAACAATTATTAGAGAAATTAAAACTTTTACAGCCAGCAAGTGATACCGCCTTTACATTTTCTGAAGCAAAAGAGATAGCAAGAAGTATTGGTTATCCCTTTTTAGTCAGGCCAAGTTATGCCTTGCGGGGAAGGGCTATGGAGATAGTTTACGATGAGGAAACTTT
>JAMWCT010000154.1 GCA_023819525.1 Candidatus Omnitrophota bacterium | reverse complement strand
TGTAAAATATGCGGAGCTAAAGCAGTTAAAAAAAGTGGGACAAGCAAATCTGGAAAAAAATGGGAAGCTGTCTTTTGTTCAGTTAATAAATTACATGTTGATTGGTTATGATGACCCTAACTTTAGACACCAAAAAATTAGACTTGATTATTAAAGACGGAGATAGGTTTTTAGTGTCAAAAGAAGGGGAGGAAGCGTTATTGAAATTTTGGGAAATGAAAAAGAAAATACAAGAGGCGGAGGAGAAATTGAAAGAGTTGATAAAAGAGAAAATGGATGCAGAAAAGATTGTAAAAGTGGAGGGAGAAAAAGTAAAGATTATTAAAAGAGCATTTGGAAGTAAATACAAGGTAATTGAGCCTGAAGTGGCAAAACAGCTTGGATTTGGGAAAGTGAAGGAATATGTTTATCCTGATAATGAGAAGATAGAACTTTTTCTGGAAAGTGAAGGATGTTTGCCTGAAGGAATTATTGAAAACAAAAGAGATGAGCAGGTGGTTATAAGTTTGATAAATGAGAATGAAGATTAGGTTATCTTACACAATTTTAAAACTTTGGGAGCAATCAAGAATTGAGGATTTAACAAAAATGGTTTTGGGTGAAGAGATTGAGAAAACAAAAGATATGACAAGAGGAGAGGAGTTTGATTTGCTTGTTCAAGATGTAGTTAAAAAAGAGAAAAGATTACCAGATGAACTGGGAGGGTTAAAATTAAATAATCCAGAAGTTCAAAGAAAGGTGGAAGTGCCTTATAACGAATTAGCTGATTTGGTTGGTGTTTTTGATATTTATGATAGACCCGTAATCTATGAGATTAAGTCAAGTAAGTTCACGTCAGGTGATTTTCTTAACGATTACCAGCTTGATTTTTATCTATTGCTATCAGAGTTGGCAAAATTACCAGTTGAGAAAGCAATTTTATATAGACATAATTATCTGGATAAAGATTATGATAAATCAATTCTTTACTATAACAAAAGAAGCATCAAGGAGGTGAAAAACAGAATTGATAGCTTATTGCCAGAAATCCATAATTTTATAAGTTCAATAAAAAAATAGTATGGGTCAATATATTGATAAATTTAAAAAAAAATTTAAAGTTAAAGATTTTAAGGAAAAAAACAAATATGAAAAAATGATTAATTTTATCAAAAATATGGAAGCAGAAATTAATAAACTTAATTTTTCTATTACAGAACTTAATAGTAGATTAATTTCTGTAAGAGACTATTACGAAAGTTTGATAAAAAAAAATAATGAGATGTATGAAGATACGACGCAATATCTTACAAGTTTAGTTGAAAAAGTATGGCATATTTAACACTAAAACAGTTAAAAGAAAAATATAATTTCTCATCTAAATTAAGGCTTTATAATTGGGTAAAAAGAGGTTGGTTAAAAGCAAAAACAGGAAAATACACCTATTTACATAAAGTAAGAGGTGGAAAAATGGCAAAAAATACTGTTGATTGTTTTTTAGTAGATGAAGAGAGTTTTTTAGAAATACCGACATTTATTAGACAAAGTTATAAAGTGAAAAATAAAAAATAAAAATTTATTAAAAATTAATTTTACCAATATGGGAAAAAAATATAAACTTACAACAAATAAAAAAAGAGTAAATGGTAAAACTCTTTATCAAATTAAGGCTCTTAAAACTTTTGGTAATGTTAAAAAAGGTGATCTGGGAGGGTGGATTGCCTCTGAAAAAAATTTATCTCACGAGGGAAATTGCTGGGTATTTGATAATGCTTGTGTTTTAGATAATGCTGAAGTGCGAGACAATGCTCAAGTGTTTGGTAATGCTCATATATCAGATGAGGCTTTAATATCTGGTAACGCTCGAGTATATGATGAAGCAAAGGTATTTGAAAAAAGCATAGTGTGTGGAAACGTCTCAATATGTAGTAAAGCTTGGGTTTATGGAGATAGTTTAGTGTTTGATAACGCCTGGGTTCTTGAATATGCTAAAGTTTTCGGAAAAGCAAAGGTTTATGGAAATGCTACGGTGGGTGGGAACGCTGAGGTTTATGAAAACGCTGAAGTTTATGGCACAGCAAGAATTTTTGGCAATTCAAGAATTTACGGATCTTTAAAAATCTATAATGGCATATTTGTATATTTCAAAGAAAAAGAAGAAAGGGTGAAATGTGTAAAATGTGATGATAAATATATGCTGATTGCTATAAATCCAAAGTTAATAAAAAATAAATGACAAACCTTAAACAAAAAACAAGGGACTGGTTGAAGGAAAAATATAACGCTATAGTAGGTAATGTTGAGTTTTTTAATAGGTATAGCGGTAAAAAACTTGATTTATTTAATCTTTTTGATACACTGGCAATCTTCAATCACGCAATTTACGGTATCCAAATAACTTCATCTAATAATTTTGCTATCCATCATAGAAAAATGATAGAGAATAAAAATTTGTTTTTTTGGCTTGATACAGAAGCATTTGCTTGGCTTATCAGCTGGAGTAAGAAAAAGATTAAAAGAGGAGGGAAAGCGTATAAATGGGAAGCAAAAATAAGAGAATATTATCTTATGGATAGTAGAGAAGTTGGGAAAAAAGAGCATTCTAAATTAAAAGTTGATAATCAAGTTATTGTTTGGGATGACTACTCTTGAAAAAACAATTTGGTTCATTTTAGGAGCAATTATCACTTGGCTTCTTATTAGAAATTCAATGTTTTTTTAAAATATGAGAAAAAAAACAACCTTAAAAAATTTAGAGTTGGGACAAATTGCTTTTCAAAAATATATTGGAAAATATCAGGTAGATGATTTTATGGAGGCGTTATTTAGTTATATTTTTAAGGAGATAGAAAGGGTTTTTTGGAACATCAATCAATACGAATATAAAGTTGGTTCTGATTTAGACTGGGGAAAATTGAAAGTAAGAAGTTATTATTGGGGAGATGAGGAAAAGGAGGCTGAAAAACCTAATTTTGAATTTAAGGGAGTAAAACTTTATTGGTATAAGTATTTTGGCAGAGGGATGACGGTAGACTTGCCTAAAAATATTAAAAGTGAGCTTGATTTTATTAAATGGTTTAATAGGTGTCTGAAATATATT
>JAMWCT010000153.1 GCA_023819525.1 Candidatus Omnitrophota bacterium | reverse complement strand
CCATAAAGTCGAATAAAAAAATAAAAATACTGGGTGATATAAACTACCTTTTGTAATAGGATAATATCCCCAAAAATATTTTTTCACTCCAATAATGAAACCGTCTGTAAATAATAGAAACCCTATTTTCCACTTACGAAGTGGAATGAGGTTTTTATTTATCTTTTTTCCTTATTTAAACCTACAAATTATATCAAAATTATAAAAAAGGTAAGTTTAAAAAAGTTTATCAGTTTCTTTTTGATAAGTATAATTTAAATGTTTATAGGCAAGTTCTGTAGCAAGCCTACCTCTTGGAGTTCTTATGATAAAACCTTTTGCTAACAAATATGGTTCAACAACATCTTCAAGCGTTCCTTTATCTTCGCCCAAAGAAGCGCTAATTGCCTCTATACCAACAGGCCCTCCTTGATGAAGGTCTATAATTGTGCGCAAATATCTTCTATCCAGTTCATCTAAACCTTGGCTATCTATTCTTACTTGTTCTAAGGCTTTATGTGTAATCTCTAAATCAATAAAACCTTTACCTAAAACTTGAACATAGTCTCTTACTCTACGCAAAAGCCTATTGCATAATCTTGGGGTTCCTCTTGAACGAGAAGCAATTTCGTCAGCACTTTCATCATCAATTTCAACATCAAGCAATTTGGCACTTCTCTTAATAATACAAGCTAAATCTTGAGGTTGATAAAAATCGAAATCAAAGAAAAGTCCAAACCTACCACGCAAAGGACCACTTAAAAGCCCTTTTCTTGTAGTTGCACCAATTAAAGTAAAAGGCTTTAGATTAAATTTAACACTTTTTGCATAAGGGCCTTTATCTATAACAAAATCTATTTGAAAATTTTCCATCGCAGGATATAAAAATTCTTCAACTACTTTAGAAATTCTATGTATTTCATCAATAAATAAAATATCACCCTTTTCTAAATTAGTTAAAATCCCTACTAAATCTCCAGCCCTTTCTATAGCAGGGCCGCTTGTCGAAGTTAGTTTTGTCTGCATCTCTTTTGCTATACAATATGCTAACGAAGTTTTACCCAAACCAGGCGGACCTGATAGAAGCAGGTGTTCAAGAGGTTCATTTCTTTTTTTTGCTGCAGAGATAGCAATGCTAAGTGAATCAATTATATTTCTTTGGCCAATAAATTCATTTAAATTTTGTGGCCTTAAAGAGAGATTTATAATTTTTTCTTCTTCATTTTCTTTAAAATAATCAACAAATCTTTCTTCTCCCATAATTTATGTTTTTAAAAAAACATTTTCCCGTCGCAAAATTAAAATAGGAGCAAAGAGTTTTTCTTGAACGCAAATGATTTCTCTAATTTTTATAAGTTCTAATATCGCTAAAAAAATTACCACTATTTCAAGTTTACTTTTTGCTTGGCTAAATAGTTCGTCCAATGTAATTTTATCTTTTATTAAAAGTAGATGCAAAATATCATGTATTTTTTGCTCAACTGTAAACTCGTCCTTTATTATTTCAAAAAATAAATCCCTTGGAACCTCTTTTAAAGCATTTTTAAAAGCAGTTATAAGATCAAAAATTGAGGCTTCAATATATAATATTTCATTTGGGTCAAGTTGTAAAGCGGGTCTTGTTATGTATTTATGCCTTTGTGCTTCTTTATCTTTAAGAAATTCTGCAGCTTCTTTAAACTTTTCGTATTCCAGAAGTTTTCTAACAAGTTCTTCTCTTGGGTCTTCTTGTGGTTGTTCTTCTTGTTGTGGTGGTTGAGGCAGTAACATTTTAGATTTAATATTAATAAGGGTTGCTGCCATAACTAAATATTCTGAAGCAATATCTATATCCATCACTTTCATAAGTTCTAAGTATTCTAAATACTGCTCCACTACCTTTGCGATTGGGATATCGTAAATATTAAGATGCTCTTTTTTTATTAAATAAAGTAAGAGGTCAAGTGGTCCTTCAAATATTTCTAAACGTATTTTCATATAAACTAAAAATAATTAAAACCTATTATTTCTTTCACTTCTTTTATAGTTAAAGAGGCAACTCTTTTAGCCTCTTTTCTGCCATCATTTAATATATCATAAACTAATTCTTTTTTCTTTAAAAATTTTTTCTTTTTTTCTCTTTTAGTGCTTATAATCTCTATAATTTTTTTTGCTAAAATTTCTTTACACTCTACACAACCCCTTTTGGCTGTAATACATTTTTCATAAACATCTGTTTTAAGTTCATCAAAAAAAGTGCAATAATAACTATAGACATTGCAATCTTGCGGATGCCCCGGATCAGAAATTCTAATTCTTAAAGGGTCTGTAAACATCGATAAAATTTTTGTTTTTATTTGGTTGTCTTCTTCGTCTAATGCGATATAGTTATTGTAGCTTTTACTCATCTTCCTTCCATCTAAACCTACTAGTCTTGGCATTGGTGTAAGAAGTGGTTGAGGTTCTTTAAATATTCCTTTTTGATAAATATTGTGAAAACGTCTTACTATTTCTCTCGTTAATTCTAAATGAGGTAACTGGTCCTCCCCAACAGGAACATAATCTGCTTTATAAAGCAAGATATCTGCCGCCTGAAGAATGGGATAACCTAAAAATGCATAAGTATTTATTTCTTTGTCTTTTAATTGATTAATTTGTTCTTTAAAAGTAGGGCATCTGTATAACCAACCTAAAGGTGTTAAGGCAGAAAGAATTATATAAAGTTCTAAATGTTCTGTAACATCTGATTGGATAAAAATTGTTGCTTTTTTTGGATCTATTCCATAAGCCAGCCAATCGCAAATATTATCAAATATATTTTCTTTGATAGCAGAAGAATTTTTGTATTCACTCATTAAAGCATGCCAGTCAGCAATCATAAAAAAACACTGATAGGTCTCCTGCAAAGAAACCCAGTTAGAAAGAGCCCCCACCCAATGTCCCAAATGCAGCTTGCCTGTAGGCCGCATCCCACTTAAAATTATTTTTTTATTCATAATTTTTATATATTCTCTAAAGCCTTTGCTATCTCTGTCATAACTACTGGTTTTGTCAAAAGACCTTGAGCGCCTAATTGAAGTGCCTTTTCTCTAAATGTTGGGTCATCTAAACCTGTAAGAAAATATATT
>JAMWCT010000152.1 GCA_023819525.1 Candidatus Omnitrophota bacterium | reverse complement strand
TCTCTGGTTTAGCATACAATACAATCGCAAAAATTGAAATCTCTGAAATAACTAATCCAACTATTAACACATTACAAAAAATCGCAAAGGCATTAAATATAAAGGTATCGGATTTATTGGGAGAATAGCAAATGAAAAACTTCTACATAAACACTCTCACCAATCCAAAAGGCTTAAAAAAAGACGAATACGATGTAATAATCATAGGTGCTGGCATTGGAGGTCTTGTTTGTGGTTGTTATTTAGCTAAAGCAGGTTTAAAAGTATTGATAGTTGAGAAACATTATAAAGTAGGTGGATATTGTACCTCATTTGAAAGAAAAAATTTTATTTTTCAAGCCGGCGCTATAGAAGATTTAGGGAATGGTAGTGTTTTTAAAAAAATACTATACAATTTAGGTATAAATAAAAAAATTGAAATTAAACGAGCATCCCCACATATTTTGCTTTTTGCTAATGACGATAAAATAAAAGTAGGCGTGGACAATGAGATATTTGAATATTTAAAAGTTAAATATCCTAAAGAAGCAAAACAAATAGAGAAGTTTTACAAATTAATCTCTGAATATAATATCCTGTTGCTTTATAAAAAATATCGAAAAATGTCGTTTGAATATCTTCTTAGGGGATACTTTAAAGATGAAGGCTTAAAAAATATATTTCGGGCATTATCTTCATTTATAGGGATTGTTCCTAATGAAGTTTCAGCCTTATCTGTAATAACTTATTATAAAACTTTTATTATAGGTGGAGGTTATTATCCAAAAGGTGGATTGCAAAAATTTTCAAATGCATTTCTTGAAACATTTAAACAATATAATGGAAATATAAGGCTATCAACATTAGTAACAAATATCATAATCAAAAATAATAAGGCTAAAGGTGTAATTTTGAGCGGCAATGAAAGAATCTATGGAAACTTTATTATTTCTAATGCCGATGCAACCTTTACTTTTCTAAAATTAATAAATAAAGAATATTTAAATAAAAAGTTTATCTTAAAATTAAAAAAATTAATCCCTTCCGTTTCAGCATTTATTGTTTATTTAGGCATAAATCGAAAATTGAAAGATAAATTTAATTATACGCAACAGATATGGTTTATTCCTTCCCAATTAGATAATCCCCGCAAAAAATTGCGATTAAAAAATAAAAATTTTAATTTAAACATTTACTGCTATACTCCTAGTTTTATAGATAACTCATTTGCTAATGAAAATTCTGAAAGTATAGCATTTGGATTTCTTACGTCTTTTATTAATGACGAATTCTGGAAAAAAAATAAATTATTTCTGGCTGAAAAAACTATAAAAAAAATACAAAAAGTATTGTCATTTTCTAATGAGAATATCCAGGTAAAAGAAATTGCAACACCAAAAACTTTATATAACTATACTTTTAATCGTGAAGGGGCCTGCAAGGGGTGGGCCCCATTGATATCACAAACTGATCTTTTGTTAATGCCATACAAAACATATATCGAAAATCTTTTTTTAGCAAATCATTGGGTTACCTCCGGTGTAGGAGAAACAGGTATACCCCACACTGCCTATATCGGTTATAGAGTATCTCAAACAATTTATAAAATTTTAAAAATAAAAAATGAAATTTTATGATTTTTATTCACTAACTATTTTGTTCTCACTTATCATAAGCTTCATTATAGGAAGTAGCGTTTATATAAAAAATCGTAAATCTCGAGTTAATAAATCTTTTTATCTATTAATTTTAGTTTTAGATTTTTGGCTTTTAGGATGTCTTGGCGAAAGCATAGCTAACAATAAAAATGAGGCATTATTTTGGGATAAAATACTTTATATCGGTGTTTGTTTATACCCTTTCGCTTTCTTAAACTTTCTTTTTGATATTCTAGAAAAGAATAAAAAAACAAAATTGTTTGTAGTTATATTTATATTCTCTGTTATTTATCTTATTTTTAATTTCACTCCGTCTCTAAGGTTTCTCTTTATTCAAGATGTAAAAAAAAATTTACCTTTTCGGTTTATTGCAACTCCAAATTATCTATGGTTCGCATTAGTAATATTGGGGGTATTAATCTGTATTTATGGCCTGTATTTAATTTTTTCTCAGTTACAAAAACATAAAGGTAAAAAACGAATCCAACTTTTTTATTTATTCTTTTCATATTTAATTTTAACTATAGGAGGAGCAATTTATTTTTTTCTGCCTTTTAAAATAAAAATTCCTCCAATAGATGCAATAATGGTGGTGGCCTTTTCGTTCATTATGTCTTACGCCATACTTAAACACCGTCTTCTGGATATTGAAGTTATAATAAAGAAAACAGTAGTGTTTGGAGGTATGTTTTTGTTTATATTTAGTGTTGTAGTTGTTGTTGCCTTTTTTATATCTCATTTAATTGGTGGTGGCAATATTTTATCTTTAATTGTTAGCGCTTTAGTTATCACTTTTAGCCTCAGACCTATTGAAATTTGGCTTATATCTGTAACGGATAAGTTTTTATTTCAGAAAGAACATAACCCAGAAGAACTAATCAAAGAAGCCTCAGAAAATTTATTATGGAAAGTAACTGAAGAACAAGTAAAGGATTTTCTTATAAGTTTCTTCACTGAAAAAATAAGAGTAGAAAAAATTATAATAAAAGATCCAACAAAAATAGAGATACTCTCCAATTGGCATAAAACTAATCTAAAACCTTTGCTTTTAGATGAAATAGATTATCTCTCAAAAAAGACAAAAAAAGACCTAAACTATTTAAAAGCACCTTTTAAGGAAGAAAAAACTTCTCTCTCTTTACCAATATTACTAAAAGACACACTGCATTGGATAATCCTTTTAGCAGAAAAGAAATCAGGAAAACCTTACTCAAAAGAAGATCTCACTTTATTAGAAGCAATCTCCCGTCAAGTATCCCTCGCCCTACAAAATATCTTGCACCTTGAAGAACTAAAACATACACAATTAGAACTCCTCAGACAAGAAAACTTAAAATTTGTCTCTTTATTAGTTAAAGGCCTTGCTCATGAAATCTTAAACCCCCTAACACCATTAATGCATAGAATTGAAGATTTAGAAGGAGAGGTGTTGATTAATCTATACTCTGTATATGAAAAAACTCACGATGA
>JAMWCT010000151.1 GCA_023819525.1 Candidatus Omnitrophota bacterium | reverse complement strand
TAACAAAGTACCGCTACAAGATGTTTTCAAAGTTTAAGTATAAAAGCCTTTGCGAAGCTTGCATTCGCAAAGTTGCTACAAAGCATAACCTCCAGATACATGTTCTATCAGTTATGCCTGAACATGTTCATATCCTTGTTACCTTGCCTAAATGCATGAATGAGGAAAAAGGCTCTGCAGCTCCTGAAAGGAGGCTCAGCTTACCTTTTCTTTCGCAACCATCTTAAAGCGCGCATTAGGTATTCTCAAGGACATCTCTGGAGTAGAGGCGGCTGCGCAGTAACTGTTGGTTATAATCAAATTAGCGATACAACCAAACATATTTTGCAACAAGCAGAGCATCACGCTCTTGCTTACTGACGTCAAAGTAGGACGACCAATTTTAACTAAAAACCTATAATTTTATTTGCAGGGTGATAATCTTTTAATATATAATTCTTCATATTCCTTTGCAGCTCTTTCAGCAGAAAACTCTTTTTTTATTAAAATCTTTGCATTTTTTCTGATTTTCTCTGTTTCGTTTTGATGATCAAGAACCCATTCAATTGCTTCTGCAAGTTTTTTTGGATTTTTTGTTGGGACTAATAACCCTTTTTCTTTATGTTTTATCAATTCTCTAATCCCAGATATGTCTGTACCTATCACTATCTTTTCCATGGCCATTGCCTCCATCATCGCTCTTGGAATTCCTTCTAACAAGGAAGGCAAAACAAATATTCCAGATTTATTTAATAGTTGCAATCTGTCTTTTCTAAATCCATAAAATGTAATTTTATCTTGTAAATTTAATTTTTTTGTTAAATCCATTAGTTCTTTCTTTTTTGGACCGTCTCCTATTATCTGCAATTTGACATTTTTGTCTGAAATATAATTTAAAGAAATTATTAAGTCTTGGACTCTTTTTCTTTCAATTAATTGGCCTATAAATGTTATTAATTTTGGATCCCCTTTTTCAGGTTCAGGAATTGAACTTAAATCAACAAAATTATTTATGATTTTGATTTTGTCTTTCCTAACATATCTTAAAGATTTTCTTAGTCCATCGGATAATGGAACAATCAAATCAAAATATCTTAGAAAAATCCTATCAAGAGATTCATATAACCTAACCTTTAATCCGGCATTTTGACTCCAACCATGAAGTGTGCTAATTATTTTTATTCCAGCTTTTCTTGCAGCAAAGTAACCTAAGATGTCTGATTTATACCCATGAGTGTGTAGCACATCTACTTTTTCTTCTTTCAACAATTTAGCTAATTTTGAGATAAAATCAAGAAATGAATAGTTTCCTCTGACTTTTAATAATTTTGTAGCTATGCCTAACTTCTTAGCTTCTTTTAATAACGAAGGAGAGTCATGATTAGAACAAATCAAAACAGCGTCTATCTTTTTAAGATTATTTAATAAGCCTAAGACCCATCTTTCTGCGCCGTACAAGCCTGAGGCGCTAATAAAATGTGCTACTTTGGTCATGACTCATTAAGATTAGAACAATTTTAAAAGGCTTTCGGTAAATTCTTGAAAATATCATAAAATTCACTGCAACTGACACTTTTTAAATGTTTTTCGTTGATTGCATAATCTAATATACCATCTAGTCTCTGTAAAAACCGCTTATGATTTTTTTCTCCTTTTACGTAAGGCGTACCATCCACGATTATATTCTGGCTATGGAATTGTAGATGGATTATAGGAATTTTTTTCTTTAAATAGATGTCAATAAGTTTTTTCATCTTTTTCAAAGATTCTTTTTCTGGAGAAAATATTATTCTTTCAAGAATATTAAACTTGGCAAGAACGCCTAACAATTTAGGGGATATAGACTCTATAAAATTAAATATTTTAGCACTGTTTTTAAAATTAATTCTTGTAAATCCTACAGACAAAGGTATCTCTAAAATACTTTTTTGGGTTTTGTTATGCGCATCCTGTTCAGATACAAAATAAGGAATATAAGGCATATTAGAGAAATTTGGTCCTCCGTCCATACTGTGGTTGATAAACGGGGTGATGCTAATATCTACCTTATAATCCAACCTTCTTAAAATTTTAATTTGATTCATATCGATGCCGTATCTGCCGGATTTGTAGCTTAACGGCATAAAACCAAACTTTTTCTTGAAAAGATTTGTTAAATTAATTATTTTTTTTTAACTAAACTTTTTGGAAGATTACATGCATATGTGTTTTTGATATTAAGTTCTTCTTCAAATGGAGGAGTGCACCAAGTATGTAAGTGACTGCCTATTTCGGAGGCGCCATTTTTATACACCTTTTTTAGACAATTGACGGCCTTATTGTCTAAAAGAACCGCATAATCAACTAGGTAGGTCGGCTTAACTTTATATTTATAAAATAAATCCTGCAATCTATTCAATTGATAAAGATGCTTAACAGAATTATTTCTTCTTTTATAATTGCCGTCCCAAATACCTTCTTCTTCAGTATCAACCGTTACGACTAAATGGGTATACATAATATAACAAAAACTCCAATCTTTTTAAATATTTTCTAATTTGATATAATAAAGATATAGTTATAATCCTCCCAGATTAAAAACGTCACTTTATGAAAAATAAAAATATTGCAATAAACAGTTAGCATTATTTTAGATAGTAATAAAATGAAACAAGATTAAATTTTAATTAATTATGTTTTTTACATGTTTACAGTTAAAACTCCGGATTATTTACCTTATCTCAATGAATGGCTTAAGTCAAATAAAACTTTTTTGCCTGTTTTGCCCTCTGTAATCTCAGCAAATAATACGACAAAATCTGAAATTTGCAAAAGATTCAGTATTAATGTTATCATATACGATGACATCAGGCATTTAAGAGAGATTTCAGATCCAACTAAAAAACTATTTTTTTAAACTTAATCAAGCAAAAAAACCAACTAGGGGACATTATACAATTTGGTTCCTGAGAAAAAATAACTGATTATTTAGATTGGACGTATAAGAGCAAATAAACAAAAATCTTTATAAATATCTGCTTAATCTCATATTACATATGATTGCATGTTAAACCTCGCAGTTTATATTTAGAAACGTGCGTTTAAGCACATAAATATAAACCAACGAGGTGAATTTAACATGCAAGGATATGTAGGATTGGACATACATAAAAAGTTTATC
>JAMWCT010000025.1 GCA_023819525.1 Candidatus Omnitrophota bacterium | reverse complement strand
TTAATCGTTTTGCTAATTGTTCTGTCATGAGACACCTCCTTTTGAAGGTATCTCATACAGGCATTATTAATAATTGTCAATGTCCGATTTTGTGTTCCCAAATGTCCGATTTCGAGGTTACGCATCAAAATTTAAAAATTATCTTGCAAAAAGAAATTTGATTGTTATAATATTGCGGTTTATATAAATTTTTTTAAAATTATGCCACAATTAAGAAAAGATCCTATATTAGGAAGATGGGTTATAATCTCTACTGAAAGGGCAAAGAGGCCAGAAGATTTTTCAAAACCTATTAGTAATCCTCCTGAAAAAGAATGTCCTTTTTGTGAGGGGAGAGAAAACTTAACTCCAGGTGAAATTTTTTCTATAAAAGATAGTCAAGGTAAGTGGAGAGTAAGAGTGGTTTCGGCAAAAAAACCATTTTTACAAAAAGAAGGTCAACTTTGGAAAAAAGGTAAAGGCCCTTATGATTTAATAAATGGGGTAGGCAGTCATGAAATAATCATAGAAACACCATACCATATTGCAAATATTGCTGACCTAGATGAAAGCCAAATTAAAGATGTTTTATCTACTTATTGCATCCGTTTTAGAGAAATAGAAAAAGATCCCTTAATAAAATATGTTTTGATATTTAAAAATTATGGCTGGGGTGCAGGTGGCGGAACAGTAAGACATGCAAGGTCACAACTTATTGCAACCCCAGTAAATTTAAAAAGAGTAAAAGAAGAATTAGAAGGTGCAAAATTTTATTATGATTACCATGAAAGATGTGTTTTCTGTGATATAATACAACAAGAGTTATCAGATGGTAGCAGAGTGGTTCTTGAGAATGATAATTTTGTTGTACTGGTGCCTTTTGCACCTCGTTTTCCATTTGAGGTATGGATATTACCTAAAAAACACTCCCCTGATTTTTACAAAATTTGTGATGGAAATGTGTTAGAATTAGCAAAGATTTTAAAACAAACACTTTTAAAAATGAAGATTTTATTAAATGATCCTCATTACAATTATATTATACACACTGCGCCTTTCAGGCGTCCATATCCAGGATATTGGTCAACTATTGAAGAAGATTACCATTGGCATATAGAAATTACTCCACATTTAACAAGAGTCGCTGGATTTGAGTGGGGTAGTGGATTTTATATTTGTCCAGCTTTACCTGAAGAAACAGCAAAATTTTTAAGAGAAAAAAATGTATAACTTTTATTATGCCTGAATTAAGAAAAGATCCTATTGTTGAGCGTTGGGTGGTAGTTAATATAGAAAAGCCTTTTTCGCCAAAAGATTTTAATTTGACTCCTTTTACCTGGAAAGGTGAATCAAATTGTCCTTTTTGTTATGGAAACGAACATCTCACTCCTCCTGAAATTGAAGCTATCTCTGAAATTCAACGAGCACCAAATACGTCTGGTTGGAAAGTTAGGGTAGTTCCAAATAAATTTCCTGCTTTAAGGATAGAAGGTAATTTAGATAAGCAAGCTTTTGGAATATATGATATGTCAAATGGGATTGGTGCGCATGAGGTTATAATTGATAGCCCACATCACTTTAAAGATATACCACAGTTAACTGATGTAGAAATAGAATATATATTAAGGATGTATAGAAACAGATCCTTAGATTTACGAAGAGATAGACGTTTTAAATATCTTTTGATTTTTAAAAATGTTGGTTTTGATGCGGGTGCTTCTTTAGAACATGGGCATTCTCAGTTGATAGCTCTTCCTATGGTACCTAAAAATGTAAAAGAAGAGTTAAAAGGCGCTAAACAATATTATGAGTTTCATGATAGATGTGTATTTTGTGATATGATTGAGTATGAACAAGAAAATGGACATGAAAGGATAATTGCTCAAAATAATAGTTTTGTCTCCTTCTGTCCCCTCTCAAGTAGATTTTCATTTGAAGTCTGGATTGTTCCTAAACAACACCAAATAGATTTTGCCGAGATAGATGACAATAGTTTGAAAGATTTAGCAAAAATTTTAAAAGAAACTTTAACAAGATTAAAAAATGTATTGGGAGAGCACCCTTATAATTATATAATTCATACTTCCCCTGTAAATATTGATAGTCATTTTTCATACCATTGGCATATAGAGATTATGCCGAAATTAACTAGAGTCGCTGGATTTGAGTGGGGTAGTGGCTTTTATATAGTATTTACTCCACCAGAGATAGCGGCAAAATACCTAAAAGAAATAAATATCTAAGAAGGAGGGGTAGTTATGTCAGCAAAAGTTGGTATTAATGGTTTTGGTAGAATTGGTAGAATGGTAGCCAGAGCTATTTTAGAGAGAAAATCAAAGAACATAGAACTTGTTGCTGTAAACGATATTGCAGATCCAAAGACATTAGCTTATCTTTTTAAATACGATTCTGTGCATGGTAGGTTTACAGTTGGAGATGTAAAAGCAACTGAAAGTGCAATTGTTGTTGGAAATAAAGAGATTAAGGTTTTATCAAAGGCAGATCCATCAGAACTTCCTTGGAAAGATTTAGGAGTTGAGATTGTAGTAGAATCAACAGGACTTTTTACCATTAAAAATGATGGTGTAAATAAAAAAGGTAAAGTTGTAAAAGGCGCAATTAATCATATAACAAAAGGTGGAGCAAAAAAAGTCATCATATCTGCTCCGGCAGAAGGTGAGGATATTACTATTGTTTTAGGAGTAAATGAAGATAAATATGACCCAAAAAATCATAATGTTATTTCAAATGCTTCTTGTACGACAAACTGTCTTGCGCCACTTGCAAAAATTTTAAACGACAATTGGGCGATAGAGAAAGGTCTTATGACAACTATACATGCTTATACAAATGATCAAAGAGTCCACGATCTCCCACATTCAGATTTACGTAGAGCCAGGGCTGCTGCAGTTTCAATGATACCAACCACAACAGGAGCAGCAAAAGCAATAGGTCGTGTAATTCCAGAATTAGCTGGTAAACTTGATGGTTTTGCGATAAGGGTCCCTGTGCCTAATGTATCTTTAGTCGATTTATCTTGCACAGTAAGCAAAAAGGTAACTGTAGAAGAAATAAATAAAGTTTTCAAGGAGGCTTCAGAAACAAAATTAAAAGGTATTTTAGATTATGTAGAAGATGATGTTGTTTCTGTAGATTTTAATCATACCTCTGCTTCTGCTACTTTGGATGCAAAATTAACAAAAGTAATTGGAGAAAATTTTGTAAAAGTAATTGCTTGGTATGACAACGAATGGGGTTATTCTTGCCGAATTGTAGATTTAATTGAGTATATGATTAAAAAAGGATTGTAAATAGACTAAAATCTACAGGGGGTAAAAATGGCGAAGCTTACAGTAAAAGATATTGATTTAAAAGATAAAAAAGTAATTATGCGTGTTGATTTTAATGTGCCTTGTGATAAAAGAGGTAAGATAACAGATGAGACACGCATAAAAGAGGCTTTACCAACAATAAAATATGTGTTAAAGCATGCAAAAAAGTTGATTTTAATGAGCCATTTAGGTAGGCCGGATGGTAAGATAGTTGAGAGTTTACGTTTAACAGAGGTTGCAAAAAAACTTTCAAAATTACTTAAAAAACCGGTAGAAAAATTAGATGACTGCGTTGGAGAGGATATAAAGAAAAAAATAGAGAAGACACCAAAAAAAATAATTCTTTTAGAAAATTTAAGATTTCATCCCCAAGAAGAAAAAGGAGATGAAAACTTTGCAAAAGAACTTGCATCTTTAGCAGATGTTTATGTTAACGATGCTTTTGGGACAGCCCACAGAGCTCATGCGTCAACTACAATTATTGCAAAATATCTACCTTCCTGTATTGGGTTTTTGATGGAAAAAGAACTAAATTCTCTTTCTTGCGCTTTAGCTCCAACAAAACCTTATGTGGTAATTTTAGGAGGAGCAAAAGTTTCAGACAAAATTGGTTTAATAAAAAATCTGCTAAATAAAGCAGATAAAATTTTAATAGGCGGAGCGATGGCATATACATTTTTAAAAGCAAAAGGCATAACTGTAGGTAAATCAAAGATAGAAGAAGATAAACTTTCTTTAGCAGAACAACTTTTAGAAGAAGCTAAAAATAAAAATGTCCAAATTTTACTTCCTGTTGATCATCTTGCAGTTGACAATATAGATGAACCAAAAATAAAAATTATTACAGAAAATGAATCAATAGATGATAACTTGATAGGTGTTGATATTGGACCAAAAACAATATCTTTATTTAAAAAAGCTCTAAAAGATGCAAATACAGTCCTTTGGAACGGACCTTTAGGAATTTTTGAAAATAATGCTTATGCCAAGGGAACAAAAGAGATTGCTTTATATTTAGCTAAACTAAAAAAAGCTATGACTATTGTAGGCGGAGGCGACTCGGCTGCCGCTGCAAAAAAATTTGGTGTTGCTAAAAAATTATGCCATGTATCAACAGGTGGTGGGGCGTCTTTAGAGTTTTTAGAGGGAAAAGAACTTCCTGGTATAATGATAATACCTGATAAAAAATAAATTTAAAATTATATGAGAAAACCATTAATTGCTGGAAATTGGAAAATGCATAAAACAATAAATGAGGCTATAGCCTTAGCTACGAATATAAAAAAAGAAGTAGCTAATCTTAGAAATGTAGAGGTAGTGCTTTGTCCACCATTTACTGTTTTAAGTCATATTTATAATGTTATTCAAGAAAGTGATATAAAATTAGGAGCACAAGATGTTTTTTGGGAAAAAGAAGGCGCCTATACAGGTGAAATATCCCCTATTATGCTTAAAGATTGCGGTTGTGAATATGTAATAATAGGGCACTCTGAACGTAGACAATATTTTTCTGAAACAGATCAAACTATAAATAAAAAAATAAAAGCCGCTTTAGAGATTGGTTTAAATCCTATATGCTGCGTGGGAGAAACTTTAGAAGAAAGAGAAGCAGGAAAGACTATAGAGGTAATAAATAAACAACTTAAGCAATGTTTGATTAATTTTAAAGTTGAAGATATTTTAGGGTTAGTAATTGCATATGAACCTGTTTGGGCAATAGGAACAGGAAAAAATGCTACTGCTCAACAAGCAGAGGAGGTTCATAAATTTATAAGAAACTGGTTTAAAGAAAATTTTTCCACTAGCTTTAGTGAAAGTTTGAGGATCCTTTATGGGGGTAGTGTAAAACCAACAAATATAAAAGAACTAATAAAAGAAGAAGATATAGATGGGGCATTAGTTGGTGGAGCTTCAATTGATGCGATTTCTTTTAGTCAAATAATTAAAAACGCAATAAAAAATGTATAATTTAGTTTTGTTTTTGCATATACTTGTTGTAATTTTTCTATTAGCAATTATCCTTATCCAAAGAGGTAGAAGCGGCGGCTTAATTGAAGCCTTGGGTGGAGTTGAGTCTATTTTTGGAACAAAGACAAGTTCTTTTTTAGTAAAATTGACAGTTACTTTAGCCATACTTTTTTTTATTACAACGATTTCTTTGGCTTATCTTTCTAAAGAAAAAGGCAAATCCCTTATGGTAAAATATAAGTTTATGGAAGAAAAAGTTGAAAAAAACGAAACCTCAAAATCTTTGCCAGAAAATACAGAATAAAAAAATTTTAAAAAAATTAGATGAAATCTCTTGACATATTCATATCTTTATGCTAAATTTTTTTAAAATGAAATATCTTTTAATTTTTCTATTACTCTTTATTCCAATTTCTGTTACTCCAAAAGAGGAGTCTTTAAAAGAACAAAAGCAACAAGAAGCAAGAGTCTATCGTGCCCAAGGTTACAAATTACAATCTATAGGAAATATAAACGAAGCAATGAGTTTTTATAAAAAGGCTATAGAACTTGATCCAACATATGTTGAGGCAATAAATGATTTAGGCGTAGCGTATGAGGCTTTGGGAGATTTAGAAAGTGCTTTGGCAATGTATAAAAAAGTTTTAGAAATAGATAGCAATTACCTTCCAGTTTATACAAATTTAGGTTTTTTATATGAAAAAAAGGGAGACATCCTTAATGCAACAAATTATTGGGCAAAAAGATATGAATTGGGGGAAGAAGGTGAATATTGGCGTGAGGTTGCGGCACAGCATCTTTTAAGATTAGGAACTTATCCCCAAATAAAAAAAGCTTTACAGGAAAAAGAAGCAATAAGACTTTCAAAAGAACTTGTATATACAAGAGAACAGGAAAGACTAAAAATATTAGAAGAGGCTAAATTACATTTTGATATTAGTTCTAATTTATATTTAAAAGGAGACTATCCTCAAGCTTTAAAAGAAATTGAGACAGCCTTATCATTAAATCCACCAAACGAAGAACTAAAAATAAAAATGTTAGAATTTAGAAAAAAAATTTATATAGTACAAACAAAACAAGAAGCAATAGCTTTAACTGAAGGCGCACTTTTAGATATAAAAAAAGAAGATTTTCTTTCAGCCGCAGAAAAACTTAAAAATGCACTTTCAGCTGTTTTTTCTTTGTCGAAAGAAAAATAATTACTTTCCAGTTATTTTCAAATTATTTAAAAAATTGAAAGTTAATAAACTTCCAAATATAATCGTAAGTTCCCTACGATTAAGCTTACCAGAATTAATGTCGTAGACAAAACTTATTATGAAATATTTATGTACAGGTTTTCAAAAAAGATATATTTAGTAGATGGAACATCACTATGTTATCGTTCCTTTTTTGCACTTAAACTTTCAACCTCTAATGGTTTACCAACAGGAGCAATATATGGATTTTTACAAACTTTACAAAAAATACAAAAAAAATTTTCTCCACACTATATTGGAATTTGCTTTGATGTTTCAAGAAAGACTTTCAGACAAGATATGTTTGTAAATTACAAAATAAATAGACCACCAACGCCAGATGGGCTAAAAGTTCAAATTCCTATTATAAAAGAAATAATACAAGCCCTTGGTATGAAGATAATAGAAAAGGAAGGTTTAGAAGCAGATGACTTAATAGCCTCACTTACAAAAAAAGCTATTGGGGAAAACTTACCAGTAATTATTGTTAGTTCAGATAAGGATATTTATCAATTGCTCGATGATGCTTTTGTAAATATTTATAATCCCTCAACCGAGAAGTTGATAACAAAAGATGATTTTTTAAAAGAATTTGGGTTTTCTTCTAACCTTATAGTTGATTGGCTTGCGCTTGTTGGAGATAATGTAGATAATGTTCCTGGGGCAAAAGGCGTAGGAAAGGTTACCGCTGCCAAACTAATCAAAGAGTTTAAAACTATCGAAAATATTTTCAAAAATTTAGATAGTCTATCGCCGAAATTACAAGAAATATTAAAAAAAGAAAAGGAAAATGTTTTTTTAAGTAAGGAGTTGGTAAAACTTAAAATTGTTGATTTAGAAATAGACTGGGGTTCTTTAGAGATAAAAGAACCAGATTATCAAAAAATTTATAATATATGTAAAGAGTTGGAATTTAAATCTATCGTAAAAGATTTATCTGCGCCTAAACTTAATTTACAAATAGATATCAAAGAAGTTTCTTCTGATAAGTTAAAAGAAGCCATAAAAGATAATTTATGTATTTTTACTTTAGATACTACTAATTTTTATCTTTTTAATCTTGATAAAAATTCTATATACAAAAGCCAAATTAACGAGGCACTTTTTATATTAGAAGATGAAACTATAAAAAAAATATCCTTTGATATTAAAGAAAAACTGCATCTTTTAGATAAAATTTTTCTAAAAGGTATATATTTTGATATTATGGTTGCGGCATATTTACTTGAACCAACTTTGTTAGATTACAGTTTAAATAATTTGGTTTCTTTTTATTTAGGTCAATTCTTGCAAGATATACCTATCCAAGTTCAAGCATATTTTATTTATAAACTTTATCTTTTGCTTTTAGAAAGGTTAAAAGCTGAAAACCTTATGGATTTATTTTTAAATGTTGAGATGCCACTTATTCAAGTCCTATACCAGATGGAAAAAGCTGGCGTTATGATAGATAAAGATAAATTAGAAGATTTATTGTCAGAGGTTGATAATAAAATAAATCAAATACAAACAGAGATTTTCTCAATTGCAAATAAACAATTTAATCTAAATTCACCACAACAACTTAGCACTGTCCTTTTTAAAGAATTAAAAATACCACCTATAAAAACAACAAAAACTGGATATTCCACATCTGAAGAGGTTTTAGAAAAATTAGCTTTGCAATATAAAATCGCAAAATTAATATTAGAATATAGACAACTAAATAAATTAAAAACAACATATATAAATCCTATAAAAAATATGTTGATAGATGGTAAATTATATGCAAAATTTAATCAAACTTCAACACAAACAGGTAGACTCTCATCGCATCATCCAAACTTACAAAGTATCCCAGCAAAAAATGAACTTTCTACATCTTTAAGAAAAGTATTTATATCTTCATTTAAGGATGGTTATATTCTTTCAGCAGATTATTCTCAAATAGAGCTGCGAATATTGGCTCATTTTTCATCTGATAAAAATTTGATAACTGCTTTTAAAGAGGATTTAGATATTCATACATATACAGCATCTTTACTTTTTGGAATACCTCAAAAACAGATAAATGAAAAACAGAGGGATTTAGCAAAAAGAATAAATTTTTCTATTATTTACGGTATGACAGCCTATGGTTTGGCAGAGGAACTTAATATATCGCTTCAAGAAGCTCAAAGTTTTATTGATAATTATTTTTTGCGTTATAGTGGTGTAAAAGAATATATAAACAAAGTTTATAAAGAAGCTATGCAATTTGGTTTTGTAAAAACCATCTTGGGCAGAAAACGAAAACTTCCTGATATAAATAGTGCCAATTTCCAGTTAAAAGAAGCAGCATATAGACAGGCAATAAATACACCAATACAAGGTTCTTGTGCTGACCTAATAAAAGTTGCGATGATAAATATATATAAACAATTTAAAGAAAAAAAACTACAGGCAAAATTAATCATTCAAATTCATGATGAACTTATATTTGATGTGCCGGCTTCTGAACTAAATATAGTAAAAGATATTGTAAAAAAGTACATGCAGGAAAGTTTGCCCTTATCTATACCTATAAAGGTTGCGATAAAAGTAGGGAAAAATTGGGCAGAATTAGAAGAGATTAATCAAAATCTATAAAAAGAGAGGAGGGTTTATGAAAGTTGCTTTTTGCTCATCGGAAGTTTTTCCTTTTGCTAAAACTGGGGGTTTGGCTGATGTAAGTGGGGCTTTGCCTTTGGCTTTAAAAAGAAAAGGTGTAGATGTAAAAGTATTTATGCCTCTTTATAAAAATATAAAGCCGCAAAAAACTTTTAATGAATATGCGGTCACTAAATACGAAGATGTAGAGTTTTTCTTTATAAGAGAAGATAATTATTTTTTGCGCGATGGTTTATACGGAACAATAAGCGGTGATTATCCTGATAATTTAGAAAGATTTTCATTTTTTAGCAAAAAAGTTTTCAAGATAATGAAAGAAATTAATTTTAAGCCAGATATTATACATGTGAATGACTGGCAAACTTCATTAATTTGTGTTTACCTTAAAACTTTGTTTAAAGAAGACTTATTTTTTAAAAATACGAAATCTATCCTAACAATACATAATCTTGCATATCAGGGTATTTTTGAGAAAGAAAAATTTCCAATAATTGGCATTGGTTGGGAATACTTTAATATGCACCAATTAGAATTTTATGACAAAATTAATCTGCTTAAAGGAGGTATAGTTTTTTCTGATATGGTAAACACAGTAAGTCCAGAATATGCAAAACAAATTCAAACAAAGGAATTTGGCTGCGGACTTCAAGATGTTTTAAAAGAAAAGGGGGAACGCCTCTGCGGTATACTTAATGCTATTGATTATAAAATTTGGAATCCAGCAACTGACAACTTAATCTATAAAAAATATTCAAAAAATACATTAGATAGAAAAGTTATAAATAAAAAAATGTTTCAGAAAGAATTAGGCTTAAAAGTAAGCAAAGATTGTTTTCTTTTAGGGATGGTTAGTCGCCTTGCAGAACAGAAAGGAATAGATATTCTTTCTTTAAGTTTGCCATCGCTTTTAAAAAAATATCAAGTAGTTATTTTAGGTGTTGGCGAGGAGGAATATCATATAATTTTAAAAAAGATAGCTAATAAGTTTAAAAGCAGTTTTTCATTAAACTTAAAATTTGACGAGACATTAGCACATAAAATATATGCTTCTTGCGATTGTTTTCTGATGCCTTCTAAATTTGAACCGTGCGGTTTAAGTCAGATGATAAGTTATAAGTATGCAACAATACCTATAGTTCACCATACAGGTGGATTGGTAGATACCGTTGTGGATGTAGAAAATGGCGGCGGAGGATTCGCATTTTCTGTGTATAGCGAACAAGAGCTTATAAAAACAGTGGATAGGGCTTACAATTTTTTTATAGATAAAAAAAGATGGCAGACTTTGATGAAAAAAGTAACAGATTATAATTTTTCTTGGGAGACGGCTGCTTCTAGTTATATACAGATGTACAATAAAGTTTTATACACATAAATGCCTGTTTTTGCTATAACCGGCAATATCTGTAGTGGTAAAAGTAGTTTACTTTTTTTCTTAAAAAAAATGGGTGCTATAGTATTCGATGCGGACAAAAAAGTGCATCAATACTATAGCGATAAAGAAAGCATTGTATATAAAAAAATAAAAAAATATTTTCCTTTAGTTTTTGTAAATAACCGCATAGTAAGAAAAAAATTATTAAAGCTTGTATTAGACGATAATAAAAAATTACAGCTTTTGGAAAAAATAGTTCATCCAATTATAATGAAAGACCTAAAAAAGTGGATAGCGCAGACAAAAAAAACAGATAAAATCGCTGTTGCAGAAGTGCCACTTCTTTTTGAAAAAAAATTAGAAAATTGCTTTGATGGCGTAATTATTTTAAATGTAAATGAGAATATACTTTTAAATCGCATACAAAAAAAATATAAAATCTCAAAAGCAGAGGCAATTAGAAGATTAAAACTTTTTCTTCCAATAGAAGAAAAAATAAAAAAGGCTAATTTTGTAATAGAAAATAACAAAGATATAAAAAATTTATATAAAGAGGCTAAAAATTTGTGGGAAAAAATTTGTTAAATTAAATTTTAAGGAGGTTTGTTTATGGCAGATAATAGTATGGATATCGGGGTATTAAAAAATATGAAAATTTCCGAATTAAATAAGATCGCTAAAGAGCTACAAATCAATGGTGTAAGTGGTGCTAAAAAACAGGACCTAATTTTCAAAATTTTACAAGCAAAGGCTGAAAAAGAAGGTTTAATGTTTGGCGGAGGAGTTTTAGAAATACTTCCTGAAGGATTTGGTTTTTTGCGCTCTACAAATTATAATTATTTACCTTCCCCTGATGATATTTATGTATCCCCTTCTCAAATTAGAAAATTCTCTCTTCGCACAGGTGATACTGTAAGTGGGCAAATAAGACCTCCTAAAGAAAATGAAAAATATTTCGCTTTACTAAAAGTTGAGGCAGTAAATTTTGAAGACCCAGAAGAAGCCAGAAACAGAGTGCTTTTTGATAATCTTACCCCAATATATCCAAAAGAAAGACTTATTTTAGAAACAATCCCTGAAGAACTTTCTACAAGAATCCTTGACCTTTTATGTCCAATTGGTAAAGGCCAACGCGGTCTTATAGTTGCTGCTCCATATAGCGGGAAAACTGTGCTTTTACAAAAAATAGCTAATGCTATAATGAAAAATTTTCCTGATATAATTTTAATGGTTTTGCTCATAGATGAACGCCCTGAAGAAGTAACAGAGATGCAGAGAATGGTAAAGGGAGAGGTTATAAGTTCAACTTTTGATGAACCAGCTCAAAGGCATATCCAGGTGGCAGAAATTGTTTTGGAGAAAGCAAAAAGATTAGTTGAGCACAAAAAGGATGTTGTAATACTTTTAGACAGCATCACACGCCTTGCAAGGGCTTACAATTTAGTTGAACCTCATTCTGGCAGAGTACTTTCTGGTGGAATTGATTCAAATGCTTTACATAAACCAAAAAGATTTTTTGGAGCAGCCAGAGCTTTGGAGGAAGGAGGTTCTTTAACAATAATTGCAACATCTTTGATTGAGACAGGTTCGCGTATGGATGATGTTATATTTGAAGAATTCAAAGGAACAGGCAATATGGAAATAAACCTTGACAGAAATATTTTTCAACGCAGACTTTATCCTTCAATAGATATAAAGCGTTCAAACACAAGAAGAGAAGAACTACTTCTGCATCCAGATGAACTGCAGAGGATCTGGGCTTTAAGAAAGGCTTTAAATGAGTTAAGCTCCGCCGAAGCGTTAGAGTTGCTCATTGAGAAACTATCAAAAACAAAAAACAATATTGAGTTTCTACTTAGTTTAAGCAAACCATAAAAATGTTTTTTAAAATTTTTAAATTTGTGGAGGTGCTAAAATGAAAGATAAAATTCATCCAAAATATGATTTTGCTACAATTGTTTGTGCTTGTGGAAATGTTGTCAATACTCGCTCAACAAAAAAAACTATAAATGTAGAAATCTGTTCTAGGTGCCATCCATTTTTTACAGGAAAACATAAGTTTGTTGATTCCGAAGGTCGTGTAGACAAATTTTTAAAAAAATATGGCAAAAAGACAGCAAATCCATAATAATTATGATAGATTACAATAAAATAAAACAAGAATACAAAGAACTATCTCAAAAACTTTCTTTAGACACCACAATTAAAGATAGAGAAAATTATCAACAATTAGCAAAAAGATTTTCTTTTTTAGAAAAAATAATAAATCTTATAAATAATTTAGAAAATCTTCAAAACGAAAAAAAACAATTAGAGTCTGTGATAAATAATTCAGGGGAGGAAGAAGAATTTAAGAATTTAGCAAAAGAGGAAGTGGTAAATTTAGATAAAAAAATACGAACAATTGAAAAAGAAATTGAAAATAAATTATTTGAAGAAGAAGAACCAAGTGGCGATGTAATCATCGAAATCCGCGCAGCAGCTGGAGGGGAAGAATCAGCCCTGTTTGCAGCAGATCTTTTTAAGATGTATTCTAAATATATTGAAAGAAAGGGGTGGAAATTAGAGGTGCTTAACTCTCATCCAACTGAAATAAAAGGGTTTAAGGAAATAATTTTTTCTGTAAAAGGGGAAGGTGCATACAGTCGTTTTAAATTTGAAAGTGGTGTTCATCGCGTTCAACGTATACCTATAACTGAAGCTGGGGGCAGAATTCACACCTCAACTGTAACCGTTGCTGTTTTAATTGAGCCAAAAGAAATAGAGATAAAATTAAAACCGGATGACTTAAAAATTGAAACCTTTAGGGCTTCTGGTAAAGGGGGCCAACACGTAAACAGAACAGATTCAGCTGTTCGCATAACCCATATCCCTACCGGTATTGTTGTAAGTTGTCAAGATGAACGTTCGCAAATAAAAAATAGAGAAAAAGCAATGAAGGTTTTAAAATTTAGAATTTTGGATAAAATGGAAAGAGAACAAACTTCAAGTATATCTAAACAAAGGCGTGTGCAGATAGGAACAGGGGAGCGCAGCGAAAAAATAAGAACATATAATTTTCCAGAACGAAGAGTAACCGACCATAGAATAAATTTAACTCTTTATAAATTAGAAGAAATTTTAGAAGGCAATTTAGATGAATTATTTGATCGCCTAATAGAAGAGGAAAGAAAAAAAATTTATCAAATGAAAGGATTAACAACTATTACACAATGAAATTGAATGACTGGCTTTATAAAAATAATAAAGTTTTTTGTTTATCGGATCTTTATTTTTTACTTAAAATTTTTTTAAAAGAAAAAAATATTAGCAAAATCGCTGATAATTATTTTTTAAATAAAAACCAAATACAACAATTAGAAAATATTAGAAATTTATACAAGCAGGGTATGCCTATAGCATACATTGTAGGAGAAGAAGAATTCTATGGAGAAAGGTTTTTTGTAAATAAAGATGTCTTAATACCTAGACCAAGTACAGAGATTTTAGTTGAAGAAGTTTTAAAAATTATTGATAGAAGCTTACCAAAAATAATTTTAGATTTAGGTTGTGGATGTCTAAATATAGCAATAAGTATTGCAAAAAATACTGCTACCAACATCTTTATTGTTGGTTCTGATATAAGTTATCCAGCGTTATTGGTAAGTAAAAAAAATATAAAAAAACATAATGTGAATATAAAACTTGTATGTTCTGATATGCTTTTGGCGTTTAAAAAAGAAAGTTTTGATATTATTGTTTCAAATCCTCCATATGTGGAAGAAGAATATTTAAAAAGAAATAAATATCTTTATTTTGAACCAAGACTTGCTTTGGCGGCAGGTGAGGATGGGCTTTATTTTATTTTTAAAATAATAAAAGAAGGGTATAATTATTTAAAGAAGGGAGGGCATTTAGTAATTGAAGTTGGGGCTTTACAGCGAAAAAAAATAGATAAATTTGGAGAGATTTCCCTTTATAGAGAAAACTATTGGGTTAAAGACTATAGTAATGTTGATAGGGTTTTAGTATTAAAAAAATAATTATGGATAAATTTGTAATTTATAAATCCACACTTTCAGGAGTAGTTAAAATTAGTGGTTCAAAAAATACTACGCTTCCAATAATGGCAGCCACCTTACTTACAGACCAGGAATGTAAAATAAGCAATGTTCCTGATATTATGGATATACGCACGATGATAAAAATATTAGAAGTATTAGGAAAACAAGTTATTTTTGACGGGAAAACATTGATAATAAAACCTACCAAAAGAGAAAGCGTAGTGGCTCCATATAGATTGGTACGCACTATGCGGGCTTCTTTTTGTTGCCTAGGACCTCTTATTGCCAAAAGAAAGAAAGCAAAAGTTTCTTTGCCTGGAGGTTGTGTAATTGGAGTCAGACCTGTTGATTTGCATATAAAAGGATTAAGAGAATTAGGGGCTGAAATTATAATTGAGAAAGGTTATTGTATTGCTAAAGCAAAAAATTTGCATGGTAAACATATATATTTAGGTGGTGCATTTGGTTCTTCTGTTTTAGCTACAGCAAATGTGATGATGGCTGCTAGTTTAGCCCAAGGACAAACTATTATTGAATATGCGGCCTGCGAACCAGAGGTCGAGGCTTTAGGTAAATTCTTAAAGAAAATGGGTGCACAGATTTATGGAGAAGGAACCCCTCTTATAAAAATTGATGGGGTAAAAAAATTAGAGGGTTGCGAATTTGATATAATCCCTGACAGAATTGAGGCTGGAACATTTATAGCTGCTAGTCTTATAACAAGATCGCCTTTAGAAATTAAAGAAGTCCAACCTTTACACCTTACATCAGTAATCGAAATTTCGAAAAAAATAGGTGCAGATATAGTTATTAAAGATAAATCTATATTTATTAAACCAAAGTCTTCTTTTAAACCTGTAAATATTGTAACTTTACCGTATCCTGGTTTTCCCACAGACCTACAAGCACAATTTATGGCGGTTCTATCATTAGTTAAAGGGGTATCTTTGATTACAGAAAAAATTTATCCTGACAGATTTATGCACGTTGCAGAGCTAAATCGTATGGGAGCAAATATTCAAAGAAGCGGTCCTTATGCCATTGTGGAGGGAGTAGATAAATTATATGGAGCAGAGGTTATGGCTTCAGATTTAAGGGCATCTGCGGCTTTGGTTATAGCAGGTTTAGCAGCAGAAAATAAAACAGAAGTTTTTAGGGTTTATCATATAGATAGAGGTTATGAATGTATAGAAGAAAAATTAAGACAAGTTGGGGCAAAAATATATAGAGAAAAACAGTAGTTAAAATTTAAGGCATGAAGGCAAAAGATAATCTTGTTTTAGTTATAGATAATTACGACTCTTTTACTTATAATCTTGTCCAATATCTACAGGAACTGGGCGCAACCGTTTTAACCTACAGAAACGATAAAATAACTATAGAAAAACTAAAAACATTTAAATTTAAAAAAGCCGTTATCTCACCAGGCCCTGGAAGACCAGAAAATAGCGGAATAAGTTGCGAATTTATAAAAGAATTTTACGAAAAAATACCTATATTGGGTGTCTGTTTAGGGCATCAATGTATTGGCTATGTATTTGGGGCTAAAATAGTTAGGGCAAAGCAAATAATGCATGGTAAAACTTCTTTTATTTATCATAATAAAGAAGGTATATTTAAAGGGATAAACAATCCTTTTGTTGCAACAAGGTATCATTCTCTTATTATTGATAAAGAAACTTTACCAAAAAATTTAATAGTTACGGCATACACAAAAGATGGCACAATAATGGCTGTTGAAGAAAAAACTTATCCTTTATATGGAGTGCAATTTCATCCTGAATCAATTTTAACTACAGAAGGTAAAAAAATATTAAATAATTTTTTAAAGTTATGATAAAAGAGACTATTTTAAAATTACTGAAAGGTAAAGATTTATCTTTTAAAGAGACAGAAACTGTTTTCAATGATATTTTAGATAATAAAGTTTCCCCTGAACAAATAGCTTCATTTTTGACTGCTCTTTCACTAAAGGGCGAGACACAACAAGAAATTACTGCTGCAGCAACTGTAATACGGGCTAAGGCTATAAAACTTAAAATCTTAGATGAATTTATGGGCTGTCAAATATATGAGCCAATATTTGACACCTGTGGCACGGGAGGTTCTGGTGTAAATAAATTTAACATATCTACAACTGTTGCTTTTGTAGTTAGTGCTAGCGGCATAAAAGTTGCAAAACATGGAAACAGAGCCATGACTTCACACTCTGGGAGCGCAGACCTATTAGAAGAACTTGGTATAAAAATAGATGTACCCCCAGAAATTATGCAAGAAGCAATAAAAAAAATAGGCATAGGATTTTTATATGCACCACTATATCATCCTGCATTAAAGGAAGTTGCAAGGATTAGGAGGCTTCTTGGTTTTAGAACAATTTTTAATATCTTAGGACCGTTGTGTAATCCCGCTTGCGTTACCCATCAACTTTTAGGTGTTTATAAAAAAGAACTTTTAAATATAGTTGCTAATGTTTTAAAAAATTTAGGTACAAAAAAAGCCTTTGTTGTCCATAGTGATGATTTAAAAGATGAAATTTCTCTTTCTTCTAAAACAACTGTAAATTTTCTAAATGGAAAAAGGATAGAAAAATTTACTATAAATGCCTCAAGCTTTGGTTTAAAAAAAATTAGGTTAAAAGATGTTGAGGCAAAAAATGTAAAAGAAAATGCTGAAATATTTAAACATATACTTGAAGGAAAAGAAAGTCATTATTTAGATATAGTCTGTGCAAATGCAAGTGCATGTTTTTTTATTTTAGGTAAAGTGAAAAATTTAAAAGAAGGACTAAATTTAGCAAGACAGTTAATTAAAGGTGGGTTAGTAAAGAAAAAATTTGAGGAATTTAAAAATTTTATTTGCCAATATAAAAATGCATAATATACTTTCCCTTATTGTTGAATCAAAAAAAAGACAAGTTGAAATTTTAAAAAAAAATCAAGATGCGATCATTTCTTTGTCAAAAAAAGTGCCAAAACCATTATCTTTTAAAGAAGCGATTAGATTCGAAAATAAAATTTCACTTATTGCAGAAATTAAGCAGGCTTCTCCTTCCTCTGGCATATTGCGAAAGGACTTTTCACCCATTGAAATTGCAAAAACTTTCCAAAAATTAAATGTTAGAGCAATCTCAGTCCTTACTGAAGAAGAATTTTTTCTAGGGAAATTGCAATTTATATCTCAAATAAAACAAGAGGTAAATTTGCCGATTTTAAGAAAA
>JAMWCT010000150.1 GCA_023819525.1 Candidatus Omnitrophota bacterium | reverse complement strand
TGCCATCTTTAGCAAAAGCGATAATCCTTTTACCAAAAAGATGTTCCATCACAAAAAATTTATAAAAATTTCTATCTAATTTTATCTTTTCTACATCTTGTATTTTAGGAATCAATACTACACTAAGCTCAGAAACTAAAGAAGACTTTACTTCTATATTTATTTCGTAGGGATAAAAACCACCTTTTTCGATTTTTATTTTATATATACCTGGGAGAAGTTCTTTTAAATCGCAAGGCGTCAGCTTTTCTATTTTTTTCCCTTCTAGATAGACTTCTGCATTTATCGGTGATGACTTAATGGAAATAATTCCTGTTTTCTGGAAACATTTTAAGTTATGGTTAAATTGATAGCCTAAAGAATATAAAATAACCAAAGGCAAACAAATAACAAAAGCAAAAAAGAAAAACCAAAAAAGGATACTTCTTATAATTTTATAAGGTCTAGCTTCCATAGAATATTTTTTAAAATAAAGCATAGGGTAGAGGTTAGTCTGTTATTTTAAAGTCACCCTATTATTCTATTATCTTACTCTACCCTACACTTTTAATGCAAACTACATTATGAGTTTGACGCAGAAGATGAGCTCTCTTTAGAACTCTGACAACTAGAGGTATCTTTCTTAGTAGTTGTCTGTTCAGGTTTGTCCTCTGTTTTCTGTGGTGCTACAGGTGTAGCCGTAGTTTTTTTCTTCTTTGCCATTCTACTCACTCCTTCTATTTTGCAAAAACCATTTTTTTATCTAAGAATAGTTTTTTCACTGTATTTTTCAATATTTTGTTCCCCCCGCTTTTAGTCTTATTAATTTTGTTTAGTTTCGATTTACTTTAATAAACTACACCACCTCTATTTTTCTTACTTTGAATGTTGCTAGCCTCATTTAAAAAACCTCGCCAGATAACGTACAAAAAAGATAAATAATTAGATAGTTTCTTTCTTCTTTTCGTCTAACTTAAAAACACCAAAACAACTACCCCTACAATTAAAGTAATTAAAGTTAAAGGAAATCCCACCTTTAAATACTCAAAAAAGCCTACTTTTACCTTCTCCCTCGCTGACTCAAAGACAATGATATTGGCAACTGAACCTATAATAGTTAAATTTCCTGCTAATGTAGAAGACATCGCTAAAGTAAGCCAAGCAAGTTTTGAATTAGCCAAATTTGAAAAAAAATGCGAAAAAAGTATCACTGCCGGAACATTGCTTACAATATTTGAAATGACACTTGAGCCCAAAGATAGATTAATAATTTGTTTTAATTTTCCATCGCTAATGTAGCGCTGAACATAATTAAATATAGAATTAACAATACCTGATTCTTCCACGCCTTTCATAACAATAAATAAGCCAGCAAAGAATAAAAGTAAAGTCCAGTCTACTTCTTCTAACGCTTTCCTAGGTTTAGCCGCTCCTGCCAAAATAAGAAGACAAGCTAAAGTTATAGCAACAGCAGGTGGATGAAATCCTAAACAAAGAAAAACTAATAAAAGAGCTAATGCAATAAGCGAAACAAAAAGTAGTTCTTTTTGAATTTGAATTTTTGAAGAATTATTTTCCCTAACTACTATTGGTTTATTTGCAATCTCTTTTCTATAAATAAAACTGATAACCAAAAAATTTAATATTAATCCAACAATTGTAACCGGGGCTAAAATCCTCAAAAATTCCAAAAAGGGAATTTTTGAATAAAGACCAATAAGCATATTTTGAGGATTTCCAATAATTGTCATTACGCTACCGATATTTGAAGAAGTAGCCAAAGCAACAAGATAAGGCGTTGGGTTAAGGTAAGTTCTATTTGTTAGTTCTAAAACAAGAGGGGTAAATAAAAGACAAATGGTATCGTTCATAAATAAACTAGAAAGTAACCCTGAAGAAAAAATAAGTAGTAAAAGTAATGATGAAGCATTTTTAGCGCTTTTTAAGATAAAATCTTCAGCTATCTTAAAAAATCCAGAGACTTTTGTATATGCAACAATAATCATCATCCCTAAAATAAATAAAATAGTATCTAGATCAATTGCTGCATATGCTTCCCTTAAACTTATAACCCCAAATAAAACCATCGCTACTGCACCTAAAAGTGCACCTGCTGGCCGGTTTATATGTAACTTTGGAATGTTTTGTATGCCGATAAGAATATAAGTTAAGATAAAAATAACGAAAGCGTTATTCATAAAAACCTATCTTTATTTTATAAAAAGCAGCACCTACCCTCTAAAAAAGAGCAATAGGTGCCGCTTTTTAACTTTAATTTAACCAGGTTGTCTACTTTGTTTCTACAGTAACACTCTCTACTTTTTTTGTGCCTTCGGTGTCGGTGGTATATTTAACAGTTACCCTATCAGCAACTTTTAAATCCGAAAGTTTCAAGCTAATATCATCTTTGCTGATTTTTGCTTCAGGTGCTACTTTAAAAGTAAGATTCTCGTAGGTGCTAGTAGTAATATCTTTAAGATACTTTATCACAACCTCGGATTTTACCAGGTTTACAGAAACTACCTCACCTGACACTGAAGATACTTGTGTTTCTAATTTCTCTTGAGCAAAAACCAATCCTGCTAACCCTGCTAATCCAAACACTGCTAAACAAACTATTGTTGGCTTCATTACTTTAACCATTCCACCCACCTCCTTTCTATTTTTTAATATTGCTGCTTACAAAAAATAAGCATAATTATATCTATGTGTGAATTCGTATTTTTATAATAAAAAACATCCCTCCCTCGTCAATCACATAAACCTATGGCATTTATCATCTTATCTTGTCGTTTAAGTGAAATTTATTGTTATTAATTAGCTTGGTTCTTAAAATAGATATTTTAGCTTTAATTTCCATTTAATGGCTTAAGTTAGTTTTGGTTAGAAAGGCTATAAAGGTACCTAAAACTACTAGAATTTTTAGAAGAAATTTTTAATCTATCAAAACTTTTTTATTTCTATGTCAATAAAAATTTAAAAATCTTTTCAAAAACATCAAAGTCTACTTTCCACTCTTCTTTTTTGTAAATGTTCAATAACATTATAGAAATAATTTTTGCTTTGTCAAGATATTATTGTGAGGCGTGTTGTTGTGCAGGTAGAATGTCATATATAACTGTGCAGGAAGAATGTCGTATATAAAAGGGCATTTTTCTAAATTTTTGTTATGCTACCTTCATTTAAAAGGAGTCAACTATTTAAA
>JAMWCT010000149.1 GCA_023819525.1 Candidatus Omnitrophota bacterium | reverse complement strand
CTTTCAATAATTTGAGGTTTTATTCCATAGACAGTATCATCATCATAAAATTCACACTCTAAAGGAAAATCTTGTATTTGGTGTTTAATCTTAAGCATTTCTACGATAGAGGTAATTGTATCTTTGAGACTAAAGGTTGTAAAGTGTGTTTCTTTATTTTCAATCTCTTTAGCAAACTCAAGCATTCCATTAATAATATTTGCACTATGTTTTACATTAGAAATAATAGATTTTGATATTTCTAAATAAGAGTTTAGTGTATCTTTTAATTGAGGGTAATCTGAAAGTAGGTTTGGGTTATTGTTAATGAGGTCTTCTGTTTCAGCTTCTAGCTCTCCTGCCACTATAGAAAATTGATTAAGTCTGTTTCTTATCTGATGTGCTATGCCTTCAGC
The DNA here is from genome assembly GCA_023819525.1 of Candidatus Omnitrophota bacterium. Lineage (GTDB taxonomy): Bacteria > Omnitrophota > Gorgyraeia > Duberdicusellales > 4484-171 > JAMWCT01. The sequence continues at coordinate 2,794 of JAMWCT010000149.1, read as the reverse complement.
CATACCACCAATTAAACCTTGTTTTTCTGCATTGAATACTTTTTCTTGTGCGTTTTTAAATTCTTCCAAAAAGATACAATAATTGATAGCTAAAGCTGCTTGGTATGAAAGGGTTTTAAAAACAGTTGCATCGTCTTTGGTATAAGGTTGATGATTTAATTTTTCACCTAAAAAAACAAAACCTAAAAGATTATCCTCAACAATAGAAGGTACAATGAAATTAATAGCTAAAGGGAAGTCCAACGAATTTCGAATATCAAATGGTAGTTCTTCATAGAAAAAAGGTTCTTTTTTGTTTTTTATGTATTCTATGAAAGGATGGTCATAGTTAAGGTTTATTTCTAATTTGCTAACACCACTATCTCTTATAGTCTTTAGTTGATAAGATTTACTTTTTGGGTCATTTAAAAAAATAGCTGCAAATTCAACTCTTATTATCCTTTTTATGATATAAACAATAAGCTTTGCTAAATGGTTTAAGTTATGTTCCCTAATCATACCAGTTGCAGCTTGAAGGAGTAGTTTATGGTAGCGTTTTTGGTCAGCGAGTAAAACATCTTCCATACGTTTCCTTATTTGGTTATAAGCTATTGGTGCGGTAACAGCAAAAAATAATAATAATCCTGAAGGGACCAACCACCAATGTATTCCTAAATAAGGATAAAGAACAGGATACATTCGATAAGCAAAGAAAAATGGGATACTTAAAAGAAATGGATAACTAAAAATAAAAGCCGTAGCAGCAGAGATAAAAATACGAATATCCATGAGGTGGTGTTTAATGATGGTGTAGGCAAGAATAGAAACGCATCCTAAAGCAAAGATGTAACCACAGGGATAGATTTTCAGCCCATAATTAGGTAAAAAATCAATAATGCCTGGCAATGCAACAAAAAAAGCAAAAAGCAAAAATTGTATCTGCGTACGTCTAATTGAATAAGTCTCGTTGCGATATTTAAGAAATAATCTAATAAAAGAAATCGTAGTAACTAATAAAAAGAAAGTAATGTAAATATATTGTAAAAAGCCAACCTTTGGATAATAACCCCAAAAAAATTGATACATATCTGTAATGAAGTAATTGCTAATAAATAAAGAAATAGTAAATATTATCCCTAATCCATAAAACATAAATACAATGTGTTTGCGCTTTCCTTTTAAAAATACATCAATAAAATGGTAAAATGTAACGGGCCAAAATATCACACCCGCATAGCCAATTTTCGCCCAAAACAAAGCTGTTTCTTTTTCGGATGATAAATACATCATCCCATAAGCAAAAAGCCAAATAAACGTCACCCAACATAGAAAAGATGTAGATATATACCTTTTATTTTTAATAAAAATAAAAATTCCTAAAAAAATAAAAAAAATTGAACTTATAAAAAGGGGGAGAGAATATAAATTCAGAACCATTTTAAACTCCTTTTTTCAAAATTAAATTTGCGACGGAAAATCCAGAAAAAGCCACCATTGGTATTCCGCCTTGGCCTGCAGTTTGAATTACCCAATGACCAGCTTGATATAAATTTTGAAAAAGGCAATTGTTATAAAATATCAACTTTTGAATCTGTAATAATGTGGATGCCCAACCATAAACTGCACCTTTATAATTTAAAGTATAGGCAAATAAATTATCCGGCGTAGTGATCTCAGAAATAGAAACATATTTTCTTGAAAAGTTATTAATAGAGTATTCCCCCCTATTTATTAAATTATTTGCTAAAGGTATTTTGTTCTTTTCCCAAAATATTTTAGTTTTGAAGGGAACGGCGATGATTAAATTCAAACTAGTTCTGTTAGACTTTGATTCCCCAAAATCTTGAGAAGGACAAAAGTAATAAAAAAAACTTTTTTGACTTTTGTCTATTAAACCATGATGAATCTTCATATAAAGCTTATCTGCCTCACCTGATGGAAAATACCAATAGCCACAATGTGGATACCAATCACTTTCCATTTTTTTATGTAATCCCAAGTGAACAATAAATAAAGAAAAAGAAGGAATTAACTTCTTTAATCTATATAAAAAGTCTTTACTTAGATGCTCCTGACCAATCAATTTCAAAAAGGTCTGCCGTGCGTCACAAGCAGAAACAATATATTTTGCGTTTATAACATCATTAGTATTTAGAATAATTCCTTCTGCCACATTTTTATTTACCAATATTTTAACCACCTTTGTAGAAAGCAAAATTTTTCCTCCAAAATCTTGAAATACCTTCGCTAAAGCATTGGAGAAAGATTGCATTCCTCCTATGGGGTAATATCCACCGTCGAGAATAAATTCCTTATAAAGAACAAGAGCAGCTGGTGCGGAGATTAAATTAGATGGTAAACCTCGATTACCTAACATAATACAAAAAATAGATTTAAGTTTTTCATCTTTAAAAAAGCTATTTAAAACTTCTCGGAAAGTTTTATTCTTATTTAATAGAAATAACTCTAAACGGTTCGATTTGGTTAGAAAGTAAAGAAATTTTTCTATTTCTTTCGCTTGCTGTGGGAAGTTTGTCTGCAAATTATATATTGTTTGCCCTATATCATTTCTTATTTCAATTTTGTAATCTTTAGTAATAATAACATCTGAAGGATCACTTCTTATTAATTTGATTTCTTTATCTAGATTTAAATCATTAAATATTTTCCTTAATGTGTTGCCTTCACGTAAGCTACCTAAATAATGCGCTCCCACATCAAACCTATAACCCTCTCTTTCAAATGACTGACAATATCCTCCAACCTTATCATTTTTCTCAACAATTAAAACTTTTAAACCTGCCTTAGCTAAATA
>JAMWCT010000148.1 GCA_023819525.1 Candidatus Omnitrophota bacterium | reverse complement strand
TTTTTTTATACTCAAGCAAATATCTTAAACTTCCAAAATCAATATACTTTGATCCAGCAAATTTTTTAATTTCTTTGGCGGTTCTTTTTGGAGAAGAAATAATTATAACTTCTTTACCTTTTTTCGCTACATTGTCCTATCGTTAAACACAGACTTTTTTTATTGAGTTTTAATATTATCTTAATTATATAAAAATACTTCTTGCTGAAAAATAATAAATTATTTTTGCAGATGTTTGCAAAAATTTAAAGTTTTCTTTGGAAAAAGAGGAGAGGGTAGAGGTAATTTAAAAAAAATCAAATTACTGCTTTTTCTCTTGTTCTCTTAAGGATTTTAAAATATCTCCTATTTTAGCATTTGGACCGAATATTTTCATCAACTCTTCCAATACTCCCTGATCAAGTCTAAGACCCCATCTCCCATCCCATTTTTTAGTCATTTCATCAGATACTCTTTCAGCTTGATCTGAAGTAAGAGAAAACGCACTATTTTGACCTGGTTTGTCGGCTCTTTCAGCAGTCATAGGGTAAATTATACAATATTTTAAAAAAAAGTTGTTAATGTTATTTTGTGAATTATCTTTACTTCTAAAATTTATTTTGTAATTAATTTATTTATTTATTTACAAGTTAATATCTCTATTTTTTTAAAAAAATTAACTTTCTTTAATTAAGATAAAATTATCATTTCCTAAATACATAAACAAAAATAGTATTTTCTTCGCCTCCTCCAATATCACCTCTAAAACCAAAATTTAATAATAATTTTTCTATTTCCTTTGCTTTATACTCCGATCTACATTTCCAATATTTCCAAAAAGCTGGACTATTATGTTCCTTATACCGTCTAATTGGATCGTTAGTTATACCTACAACCCAATTATTATAACTTTCATTGAATTGATTAACATAATTTAAAATTTTATCTATAAAAAAAGTTTATTATAATTTCAAATCAACCCAATTATCAAAAGAATTCTCATTCAATTCTTTACTTTCTTTATCAAAATAAATCCACCTACCATTATAATTTCTAAAATCAGTATTGGTAACTATACCTCCAAAAAGTTTTTTGCCTTTTTTATTTTCGCTTTGGATATATTTATACAAACCATCAATTTTTGGTCCTGCAACTTGTTTTGTTAACCCAGTCTTAGTGTCAAACAAACCTATTTTTCCGTCTTTCAATTTTACGATAAAATCAACATAAAAGGGTTTCGTTTCTCCGTTATCATAGGGAATAGCAAAAAATTTTTTATCCCTATCTTCATTTTTAAACCACCACTTTACTTTTTCTGACTTTTCCAAAAAATCTATAAATGCTTTTTCCAATTTTGAGTCATATCTTTCATAAAATGGCTGCATTACCGATTTTTTTCTATCTTCTTTTTCATATTCACCCCAATATTCTATTTTTTCTGGAATATTCCAATTTTCTTCAAATTTAATCTCTGGTTTTCTTTTAGATACTTCGTTAATATATTCACTCTTTGCTTTATCAATAACACTTAAAAAGTGGTTAATATTTTTATCGCTTAAAACTAATCTAATTGCTTCATCTTCTCCTTCGCCCCGCTTCATCTTAAATTCAATTTCAAAAAACTTATATATGGATTGTTTAATTTTATCTACTGATCTATCCTCCGGATAAAGAGAAACTTCTCCTTCTCTCAAACTTTTTCTTACAAAAAAATCAAATAGTTTTTGAAAATCATAATTGCTCATTTTAATAGATTTATCACCAACTAAATGTTTACCTGCCAACTCATCAATATCTTCGACTTTCCAATCACTAAGTATTCTCATATCTATACTTTGAGCCTTTTTATCAATTTTCTTTTTTAAACCATATTCTTTTGCCTTATCTAAAAATATAGAAATAAACAACGGAGACAATCTTGTTTTTTCTCTGTGACGCACTGAATAACACGACAAAAGATTAATTGGCTTATATTCAAGAATCCTATGACTAGTATATATTGCTAAATATCCGCCAGCTAAATCTTCTTTAACTTCTATGTCGCTTAGGTTAGTATATACATACCCATAGTTTAAAACTTCATTTCTATAATGTTCTTTTTCTGGTTCTGGCATTCTCATAATTCGCCCTACCGTTTGGATTGAAAATATTGGACTATGCCATTGTCTAAATAAAACTAAAATTTGCGCTCTCGGACAATCCCAACCCAAAGCAATAGCCTGCTTAAAAAGTAAAACTTCTACTTCACTTTCAGGTTTCTCTACCTCTTCTTTATTTATATGCTCTCCTGCTAACCAAATTGCTAATCTGCCATTATCAGTAGAGATTTTATATTTATCTTTTAAAATTCTAATAACTAAATTTTTATGTTCGTCTTCAGTTTGTCCAATTCTATCTGGTAATTGAATTAAAACTAACGGATTAATTTTTACTCCTTCTTTTTGATATGCTTTTAATAGTTCTTCTCTTTTCTTTAAAGCCGCATCAATCACCAATTCATCACTGCTTCCACTCAATTTAGATTCAATTTTTCCTTTCTTAACAAGATTAACAAATTGGTCGTTTAAAATAATCGCTTTTTTAATCATTCCTTCAGTTTTAACTTCCTCTAAATCAACTGAAACCATATCATCAGGATTTTTCAAAACTGGCGTTGCTGAAACTTCTATTGTTAATTTTGGACTAATCATCTGAATTAAGCCCTGTGAAATTTCGCTGGTAGCATGATGATGAGCTTCGTCAATAATCAAAATTATTTCCCGCCCCTCTTCTTTTGTTCTCTCTAATACCTTTGACAAGTTGAAATCTTGTTCATTATCACGAATATAAATATTATCCGCTTTATTGATGCTTTCCCAATTAAAAAATAAAATTTCATTCTCGCTTATTTTTCTATCGTCCAAATCCTCAAAATAGGAACACTTTAACGCTCGGCTTGTTTCAAAATAATTTTCTAATTTTTCTTTACTTTGAATATGAAGTTGCCTTGGAGCGGTCCAAATAAAACCAAGTGATTGCTTAATTTCTCTATCATCAACTAACCGCTTCAAAAATTCCGCCATCATTATTGTTTTTCCAGAACCCGTCGGCGACTTAAAAACCAATTTTTTACTGCCAGACAAATTTAAAAGCCGTTTTACTTTTTCTAATAACTCATCTATTGCGTTTTCTTGATAAATTTTTAGTTGCATAGTTATTTCTCTAAAAACTTATTTATACTTTCTAAACAATTT
>JAMWCT010000147.1 GCA_023819525.1 Candidatus Omnitrophota bacterium | reverse complement strand
CGTCAGGGTAATTACTTCTTTCATAATACCACCTCCTCTTGGTCTAGAGGCGGTATTTTACATCAAACTACCCTGACATTTCTACTTTGCAGAAAGGTGACATTATTATATTGCAGTAACATTTATATTTAAAACATCTCTAATACGCTCCTTTTGCTTTTATTATTGCTGGGATTGTCCACCATAAAATTTTCAAATCTAAACCAAAAGACCAGTTATCAATATACCATAAATCCCATTTAACCCACTTATAGAAACTCAAATCACTTCTACCTCTTACCTGCCAAAGACAGGTAATACCGGGTTTTACTTCCAACCGTCGCATCTGCCATAGATCTAATTTAGCTATTTCGTCAGGTAAAAGTGGCCTTGGACCCACTAGACTCATATCACCTTTTAGTACATTAATCAACTGGGGTAGTTCGTCTAAACTGTATTTACGCAAGAGTCTACCAATACGAGTAACTCTTGGGTCATTTTTTATCTTAAATATAGGGCCTTTTACATCAGATTTATCCCTTAAGGCTTCTCTATAATTATCTGCGCCTACAAACATAGAACGAAATTTATAAAATTTAAATACTCGCCCTTTTTTCCCACACCGCAATGATACATAAAAAACTGGGCCAGGACTGTCTATTTTAATCAAAAACGCAATTAACGCAAATAAGGGAGACAGTGCCAGCAAACATATCGCTGAAATTAAAATGTCAAAAATTCTTTTAAAAAACCTCTCTGTTGGATGTTGAGCAGCCTCTATATAACTAATTAAAGGAATAGAACCAATATTATGTAATCGCAATTGCATAAAAGGTAAATTAAATCTTAATGTTTCTATCTCATTATCAATATTATTTTCTGTAGCAAAAGTAGTAGGAATAAAATTGTCTACCAATATCCGCACTGTCTTATTTAATTTTCTAGCCGTAGTCAATATATCCGCAACTTTTTTGCGTTCCGAAGGTATGGTAATATATATTTCATCAACAAAATACTGTCTGGATATATTACTTAAATCACTAATTTTACCTAATATACTATAGCCTAATATCTTTCCAGACTTATTATCATCTAAAAAACCTACAATCCTAATTCCTAAATAAGGTTGGTTTTCAATTTGCCTTACCAATAATTTAGCAATCTTGCCAGCCCCTATAATTAATACATTAATATTATGATAACCTTTCATAACCCGATGCCTAACAAATATTCTTTTCAATAGCCGCCAGAAAGATAAAGTTAAAAATAAAAGTACTATTGCCCCACTAAAAACCAAACGTGAAAACATCTTTAATTGCAAAAGAAATATCACCAAACCCGCTAAAACAGAAGAAAAAAATACACATTTAATTGTCATCCAAAACTCTTTAGGAATAGTTAAATTACGGTCTGTATGATAAAGGTGATAATTATTTAAGAAAAAAATAAGTGTAACTCCCCAAAATAAAAATACTAACAAATAATCTTTAAAATATGGTAGATTAGAAGAAATAACACTACTGCTATATCTCAAAGAATATGGCAGGTAAAATGAGAGAATAATAAAAAAAATATCAGTACTTAAATAAACAAAATATACATATTTTCTTTTTCGAAACATAAGAAAGTTTTATATATCACACCCCTTTAGTAGATATTAAACATAAAGCTATCTAAACTACATTTTTCAATATTCTTACAATTCTTCTTGAAGCTTTTCCATCTCCAAAAGGATTAGTTGCTTTGGACATCTTTATGTAAATCTTTCTGTTATACAACAACATTTCTACATTCTTAACAATATTTACTGTATCTGTTCCTACCAATCTGGCTGCACTTGCCTCTATGGCTTCAGGTCTTTCGGTCTTTTCCCTCATTACTAAAACTGGCTTTCCCAAAGAAGGTGCCTCTTCTTGAATTCCGCCTGAATCAGTGAGCACAAGATGCGAGTTGTGTAAAAGATACGCAAAACTAATATAATCTAATGGTTTGATAAGATAAATTCTTGTAATATCTTTTAAAATTTTTCTAACTACACCCCAAACATTGGGATTGGGGTGGACAGGATAAATAATTTCTATGTTTTTATTTCTTTCAACAAGTTGCTTTAGCGCTAAACAAATATTCTCTAAAGGTTTGCCAAAATTTTCTCTTCGATGGGCTGTAACTAATATCAATTTATTTTTCTTTAAATTTAAAAAACAAAAACGTTCATCTAATTTCTTTTTGCTTTTCTTTATAAATTTTAATATATAAAAAAGTGCGTCAATTACAGTATTGCCAGTTAAAAAAATATTATCCTTTTTTATTCCTTCAGTAAGTAAATTTTCTTTTGCTTTTTGCGTAGGAACAAAGTGAAAATCTGCCAAATGCGATGTAAGACGTCTATTTATTTCTTCTGGAAAGGGTTTGTATTTATCAGTAGTCCTTAAGCCCGCTTCAATATGTCCAATTTTAATCTTTAAATAAAAAGAAGCCAATGAAGTAGCAAGTGTAGTGGTGGTGTCTCCCTGAACCAATACTATATCAGGACACTGACACTCTAACACTTCCCTAATATTCATTAAAACTTTGGCTGTAACCTCAAAAGGTGACTGATTATTCTCCATTATATTTAAATCATAATCTGGTTTTATTTTAAATAAATTTAACATCTCATCTAACATTTCTCTGTGTTGAGCTGTAACACAAATACTTACTTTAAATATTTTAGGATATTTTTGTAGCTCTCTTATTACTGGAGCCATTTTTATGACTTCCGGCCTTGTCCCAAACACAACTATTACTTTTTTAACTTTACTTTTTTTCTGCATAAACTTCTCTTACTGCCGAAGATACACCTGGTCCAAAATCTGCGCTTTTTGTTATATTTTCCCAATTATCTTCAAACCACTTAATTGTTTCTTTTATTCCATCTTCAAAGTTCACTTTTGTGTATACCCAATAAGTTTTTTTGCTTTATCTACAGAAGCTAATAACCTTGTTTTTGTATCCCATTTTCTTCTTTTTACAAATTTAATCCCTTCTTTATTTCCTGTAAGTCGATTTATTAATTGCGCAAGTTCAATAATCTTTATTTCTCTACCAGAGGCAAGATTAATATCTTCTCCAATAGCCTCTTTAAAATAACCTGCACGCAAAAGCCCATCAACGATATCGCCAACATAAGTAAAATCTCTTGTCTCGTTACCGGTGCCGGTAATAGGCAAAGGTTTATGTTGAAGTGCCCACCAGATAAAATTTGGAATCACATTTC
>JAMWCT010000024.1 GCA_023819525.1 Candidatus Omnitrophota bacterium | reverse complement strand
ATTTTGAAAGTAGCTGGTATGTGCAAAGAACTTGATTTAGCTATTTATACATTTAATATGATAGGCCTACCCTATGAGAGTTTAAAAAAGAGTTTAGAGACAGTTAAACTTAATGCATTAATTGAACCCCTTGGAATACAGGTAAGTATCTTTTACCCTTATCCAAACACTTTTTTAGGAGAGCTTTGTAAAAAAGAAGGTATAATTGAAGATGTAATTATATCTAATTATGGAGAGGCAAAATCAATGCTTAAATTAAAAAATTATCCAAAAGAACACTTAATTTATGCATTTGGAAATTTTAAAGATTTTGTAAGAATTTATAGTTTCGTTTTTAAGTTTCCAAAGGTTTTGAGAGTTTTTTTTGAAAAAATTTTAGATTTTTTTTGGCTTAATTTAAAAGGAAAAATTTTAAAAATATTTTTTTTACCATATTTAGTTTATAAAGAAATTAGTCTTCGAATCTATGCAAAAAATTTAAGAACAAAAATAAAAAATGTCAGATTTTAAAAAACTTATATTTTTAGTTTTTTTGATTGGAATAGTTTATTTTTTCAATCTAAACAACTATCTAACAGCCGGTGGTGATGATACACATTATTTTCTTTTAGCAAGGTCTTTAGCCGAAACAAAAACTTATTCTGATATATATTTGCCTGAACCTAAACCACATGCAATATATCCACCTCTTTTTTCTTTTATTTTAAGTATTTTAATGCAATCTGGCATAGAAAAGATTTATTTACTTAAACTTTTGTCTTTATTTTGTAGCTTGGCAAGTTTAATTGTATTATGGTTTATTTTAAAATATCATAATATAAAACCCTATAAAATAATACTTCTTTTTAGTTTACATCCACTTTTAATTTATAAAAGCACAAATCTTTTAACAGAGCCTTTATATATTCTATTATCTCTTTTAGCAATTTTATTTTTAGATTTATCAAAAAGGAAAAATTTTTATCTATTAGTTGCTATATTTTTTATGATTTTGGCTTTTTATACAAGAACTGTAGGTATTGTTTTTTTAGGGGTTATATTTATTTTTTATAAAGACGACATTAAAAAACTTTTATTATCCGCATCTTTATTTAGCTTTGCTGCATCTTTTTGGTTTTTAAGACTGTTTAGGTTTGATGGTCTTTATTTGGAGTTTTTGTTAAAGAAAGAAAATAACTGTGTTGGTTTAGTTGATTTATTTTTTAGATTTTTTAGAAATTTTTTAGTATATATTGCAAAGGTTTTTGGAGAATTATTTTTTTATCCATACCTTGATAATATTACAAAAAAAAGTCCATTAATTTTTATAAAAGTTTTCTTAAGTTTATTTTTGGTGTTTTTTATTTTTAGAGGTTATCTAAATATAGCAAAAAAGAACAGGTCTTTTTGCAGTTACACACTATTTTTTTTGATTATATGTTTTTTTTGGCCTTTCTATGGAGCAAGATTTATTTTGCCAATTTTTTGTTTTTTGATTTTATTTTTATTTGAAGGTTTAGAAAATTTTAAATTTTATAGATTTAAAAATATAATTTTTTTTCTTTTACTTTTTCTTTATTTATTTGCCTCTTTACCAATAGTAAAAGGCTCTTTTTATTCTAAAGAAGAATTCTCATTTTTAGATGCATGTTTTTGGATGAAATCTAACACCAAAAAAGAAAGCATAATTTTATCAAGAAAGCCAACTGTAAGTTTTTATTTTTCGTCTAGACCATCTATAACTTATAAACACAGCACAGACATCGAAAGAAAATTAAATGAATTAAAGTCAAAAAAAGTAGATTATATAATCTTTGATATTTTTGGGAAAGAATATAAAGAATTTGGTTTATGGGATACAGATAAATTTTTAAGTCCGCTTTTAGAAAAATACCCTAGTTGTTTTAAGTTGGAGTATGTAACTTTAGATACTGAGACAAAGGTCTATAAATTTGAATGCAAATGAAAGTAATTTTAATTGGTGGTTCGGCAATTTATGTTTATCAATTGGCATCTAGTTTAGCAGAGTTTGGGTTAAAGATAAAAATGCTTATGGAAGAAGAACATTATTTAGAAGAATTTAAAGAAGCTAATTTCGAAATTGTAAAACTTTTTAAAAAGTCTGATTCTTATTTTGATAGAATAAATAAAATATTTGATTGCTGCAAAAGTTTCAACCCTAATATAGTTCATTTACAATCAACTGTATCTGTAAGAAGAGATGTATTTTTTTTATTTAAAAAAGAATTTCTAAAATATAATTTAGTCTATACAGCACACAATATCGTTCCCCACAATGTCGCTTTTTTAGAGAACTTTGCTTTAAAATTAGTATACAAAAGACTTCCATTTATAATAGTCCATGCCAATAGAAATAAAGAATTTTTAACAAAAAAATTTAATATAAAACAAGAAAAAATCTATGTTATACCTCATGGTGTGTTTAATTTTTATCATCGCTTTACGAAAAATATAACAAAACAAGATGCAAGAAAAATTTTAAATTTAGAACCCGATAAAAAAATTATACTTTTTTTTGGAAATTTAAGAAAAAATAAGGGATTAATTTTTTTGTTACATGCTTACAAAGAGATAATCACTAAAATTGCAGATGTAAAACTTTTAATTGCTGGCCCACCACTTGGACAAAAGCCTTCAAAAATTTCTATTTTAATAGAAAAATTAAAAATTTCTTCTTCTGTTATTTTTATACCAAAATTTATCCCACATAGCCAAGTTGGTTTTTATTTTAAGGCAACAGATTTGGTAGTTTTACCTTATTTAAATATATCTCAAAGTGGAGTAGCCTTAACTGCTATAGCTTATGGCCTTCCTTTGGTTGCGACAGATGTTGGAGGTTTACCGGAGGTGGTTTTTGATAAAAAAAATGGCTTAATTGTTAAAGCAAGAAAAACAAAAGATTTGTCAGAGGCTATAATTTATATTTTAACTAACCAAAAGATTTACCAAGATATGCAAAAGTATAATTTAGAGGTAGTTATGCCAGCTTTTAATTGGCATGATATCGCAAAAAAAACTATAGAGGTTTATGAAAAAGCAATATCTTAAGTGTAATCTTTGTGAAAGCTTGCGGTCTAAATATCTATTTAGTGGGAAAGATTGGATTTTAGGTGGAAATGAAAATTTTAATTTAACTAAATGTTTAGATTGCGGACTTGTATTTTTAAATCCGCGTCCCACTAATTTCGATGAGATTTATCCATGTTATTATTATAAAAATTATGGAGAGCAAAAAGCAGGGATAAGAATTTTAGAAAGTAAAAAGGAAAGAAAGATTTTAAAGTTTAAAAAAGAGGGTAGGCTTTTAGATGTTGGTTGCAACAAAGGTTTCTTTTTAGCTGATATGAAAAAATATAACTGGGATGTATGGGGAGTGGATATATCTAGTTTTTCATGTGAATATGCAAAAAAAACTTTTAAGCTTGAAAATATCTTTTGTGCTAATATTTTGGATATTGAATTTGAAGATAACTTTTTTGATGTAATTACTTTATGGCAAGTTATTGAACATTTAGAAGAACCATTAGAAGTTTTAAAAAAATTAAATAGATTTCTAAAAAAAGAAGGTTTTTTATTAATTGAATGTCCAAATTTTTCTTCCTTTAGTGCTAAAATATTTAAAGATAAATGGCAGGGTTTAGACCTGCCAAGACATTTTTTTCAATTTAACCCAAAGACATTAAAAAAACTATTAAATAAAGCTGGTTTTGAAGTGAAAAAAATTGATTACTTTGGCAATCTTATTTTTAATTTAGTAATTTTAAGAACCTCAATTTTGCGAGCGTTAAAAATAGAAAAAAGGCCTGAAAATATAAATAAAAATTCTTTAACAGTTACAAAAAAAAGAAATTTTAGTTGGATTATTTTAAGAACTATTTTTACATTTTTTTGCTTTTTTGCATCTTGTATATTTTCTTTTTTGCGAATTTCTGAAGTAATTTGTGTTTATGCTACAAAAAATGAAACCAATTAGTGTTGTTATACCAAATTATAATGGAAGGGAACTATTAGAAAAAAATCTTCCCTATTTATTTAAGGCTTTAAGGAATTATCCCTGCAATAGCGAAGTTATAATTGTTGATGATGCCTCAGGCGATGGCAGTAGAGATTTTATTAAAAAAAATTTTCCACAGATAAAAATAATAACTGTAGAAAAAAATAGTGGTTTTGCTTTTGCTGTAAATTTAGGCATAAAGAGCGCAAAGTATCCTTTAGTTTTAATTTTAAATACAGATATAGAGGTAGACCAAAATTTTTTAAATCCTTTAGTTAAGCATTTTGATAATCAAGATATATTTTCTGTAAGTTGTTTTGAAAATAGACCTTCTGGCTTTTTAATTGGTTATCCGAACTTTAAATTAGGTATGTTTTGTTTAGAATATTTTAAAGATCCATTTTCATTAAAAGGAACATTTGAAGTTTTTTTTCCAGCCGGTTCAGCTTCTTTGATTGATAAGGAAAAATTTTTAAGTTTGGGTGGTTTTGACGAATTATTTTCTCCATTTTATTGGGAGGATATTGATTTAGGTTTGAGAGCTTATAAAAAAGGCTTAAGATGTATTTTAGAGCCAAATAGCAAAGTTTATCATATTACAGGTAAAAGCATTTTAAAAAAGCATAATCAAAATTATGCTAATAAAATTTATTGGAGAAATTATTTTTTATTTAATTGGAAAAATTTAACAACCACAATGCTTTTCTTCCATTTGTTCTTTCTTCCCATAACCTTTTTCATTGCATCTTTTTATAGAAAAGGTTACTTTTTAGGATTTTTAGAAGCTTTAAAAAATATAAAAGATGTGTTTAAAAAAAGAAAAAAAGTGACAGCACAACATTTTTTATATCAAACTGATGAAGTATTAAATTATTTTAAAAATTTGCCCCCCTCCATTTATGGTATACTTTATATTACTGATACAGGAACTTTTTTAGGTGGTGGAGAATTTAGCCTTTATAGTATTTTAGAAGAAAAAAGAAATAAATTTAGAGTATATTTAGTCAGTCCTTCATATGGAGATTTTACAAAAAATGTTGAGGGGTTAGGAATAAAGGTTTTTGTTGTTGCTTATAAAAGTTTTTTTAATCCATTTGGTCTTTTTACAAATCTAAAAAATTTGATTTGGTTTTTTGAATTTATTAGGGATTATAAAATTAATCTTATACATGCAAATTCTACTGGTGGATTTATTCTTTTGGCTTCCATTTCCGCATTTTGTAAAAAAATTCCTTTTATCTGGCATGTTAGAGCAACAAAATCAGCTGGTATTTTAGATTTTTTATTAGCTCTATTATCAACAAAAATAATTGTAGTTTCAGAAGCTGTTAAAAAGAGATTTAGATTTTTTCCTTTTAAAAGTAAAATAACTCGTATATACAATGGGATAGATTTAAATAAAATTAGCCAAGGTAAACAAAATTTAAAAGAAGTTTTTGGATTTAGAGATGAAGACGTAATTGTTGGTTCTGTTGGTAGATTCGTAAGTTGGAAAGGTTATCATTATCTATTAAAGGCTTTAGCGATATTAGTAAATTTTAAGTCAAACTTAAAGGTTCTAATTTTAGGTTTGGATTATGATAAAAATAACCCATATGTTCGGTATTTAGAAAAATTAACAGAGAAATTAAATTTAAAAGATAAAGTATTTTTTTTAAAAAAAATGGAAGATGTAGCAAGTTTTATTTCAATGTTAGATGTATTTGTCTTTACATCGAAAAATGAACCTTTTGGAAGGGCACTCATAGAGGCTATGGCGTTAAAAAAACCAATAGTTGCATTTAAAAGCGGAGCAATACCTGAAATAGTAGAGGGTAGAAAAGAGGCACTTTTGGCAAAATTTGGCGATTACAAAGATTTGGCTAAAAAAATTTTTTTATTACTAAATGATAAAGACCTAACAGAAAAAATCTCTCAGAATGCTTTTTTGAGAGCTAAAAATTTTGATTTAAAAATAAATTTAGAAAGTATAGATAAAGTTTATAAAGAAATTTTAAATAAGAATATAATAAAAGTTGACTGTGATTTTTGTAAAAGCAATTATGCAAAACTTTTAGATAGAGAGGATAATTTTTTTCTTGTTGAATGCATTCGGTGTAATTTAATACATATAGCTCCAAAGCCAACCTTTAATTTTTTAAAGTCAAATTATGGTAAAAATTATTATCAAAGTTGGGAAAGACAACAAGCCAATATACGCAAAAAAATTTTTTTAAATAGATTTAAAAAAATAGAAAAATATAAAAAAATTGGAAACATTTTAGACATAGGTGCTGGGTTGGCAGAATTTTTGGCGATAGCTAAACAAAAAGGTTGGCAAGTTTGGGGAACGGAGATTTCAGAATATGCAGCCAGTTTTGCGAAAGAAAATTTTAAAATAGACATATTCTGTGGCAGTTTAGAAGAAGCAAATTGTAAAGATAATTTTTTTGATGTTGTTACGCTTTGGCATGTTTTAGAACATATAGGCGAACCTATTAAATATTTAAAAGAAATAAAACGAATACTTAAAAAAGATGGTTTGCTTGTAATTGCACTTCCAAATCCAGATGATTATATTTATCAATTAGTATATAAAATTTTTAAAACTAAATCTCCAAAAGAATATACTATTAAAAGCAGAGAACATCATATTTTTTGCTTTAAGCAAAAGACTTTAAGAAGAATTCTTTTAAGTTTAGGTTTTTCTATAATAAAAATTGATATTGATAAAGAGAGAGCCTTGTTCTATGAACGCTTGTTAGATAATTTTGCGTATATTTTTTATAAGATTTTTAGGAAAAATTTTGGGATAGCATATGAAATTTATGCAAAAAAACTCTAATTTAAAAATAGCAATTGATGCAAGAGAACTTAAAAAAAATATTTTAACTGGAACAGCCAGATTTTTAAAAAATCTTTTAGATAACATAGAGGCAGATAAAAATATTTTTCTTTGTGTTGATAAAAAAACTGCTATTAATAACTATAATGAAAAATTTTCTATTTTAGAGGCTAGTGGAATTTTAACAGCTTGGTATGACCAAATTACTTTAAAAAATTTTTTAAAAAACTATAAAATCGATATATTTTTTTCACCATACTATAAAATGCCTTTTTTTGCATCTACTAAAAGGATAATAACTATACATGATCTATATTTTTTAAAACCTATGCTGCGAAAGGGCTTAGATAGATTTAAGCCATTTGTTTTTTATTTAAAAAAAGCACTTAATCTGGCTAATAAGATTATAACAGTTTCACAATATTCTAAAGAAGAGATTATAAGAACATTTGATATAGAAGAAAATAAAGTAAAAGTAATTTATAATTGTGTAGGAAAAATTTTTAAGAAAATAGACCATATAAATCAGGAATACTTTTTTAAAAAATACAGAATAGAACAACCTTATATACTTTATGTGGGAAATTTCTATCCACACAAAAACATAAAAGGTTTGCTTGAAGCATTTTTTATTTTTTTAAAAAAATTTTCAACTTCCTATAAATTGGTAGTAATTGCAAAAAAAAATAGATTTTTTGGAGACATTTTTGAATACGCAAAAGAAATTAAAGTCTTTGATTCTATAATATTTTTGGATTTTGTTAACGATGAGGATCTTGTTTATTTTTATAATTTTGCCGAGTTTTTTATTTTACCCTCTTTTTATGAAGGATTTGGCTTGACGACTTTAGAAGCAATTGCTTGCGGAAACGTTGCTACTGTTTCAAATATTAAGTCTTTAAGAGAGATTTTTGCTGATGCAGTTATTTACTTCAATCCTTACGATGCTAAAGATATTTTTGAAAAAATGGTTGTTTTAATAAAAGATGATAAACTAAAAGCTAACCTTAAAGAAAAATCTATCAATTTGCTTGAGAAATTTTCAGCAGAAAATTTTTCATCAAAATTATTAGAAGAGATTAAAAATGTATAAAAAAATTTTAGTAATAAATTTAGGCGGTATAGGAGATATTTTGCTTTCTCAACCAGCATTAAGAGCACTTAAAAAAAATTTTTTTGATGCAGAACTAAACTTTTTGAGTGTTAGACGTGTATTTGAACTTTTGAAAAATCCAACCTATGGGTTTATTGACAGAGTATTTTTGTTTGAACCAAATTCTTTTAACATTGCAAATAATTTATTTACTCTTTTTTGTTTACGAAAAGAAAAATTTGATTTAGCGATAAATATGAGAACTTTAGTTTCAAAAAAGGGTGCAAGGAATATAAAAATGCTTTTAGAAATTTTATCTGCAAAAAAAACTGTAGGTAGAGATACAGAAGGTAGAGGATATTTTTTTGATATAAAAATCCAAGAGACGGATAAAGGCTTATATTATGAAAGAGATTATGACATAATGACAGTTGAGGCTTTAGGTGTTTCTGTTGAGGATAAAAATATTTACTTTAAGATAGACAAAGAAGATACTTTTTATGTTGAAAAAATTTTAAAAGATTTTAAAGCTAATAGCGACAAACCTCTAATTGGTTTTCATATAGGCGGTATGCCTTCAAGGCGTTGGCCAATAGAAAATGTTGCAAAGGTTTTAGATGCGATTTCTAAAATTGATTGTATTTTTGTTGTTACAGGTTCAAAAAAAGAGGCATTTTTAGCAAAGAAATTAAAAAATTTAACAAAAGTTAATTTTGTAGACCTGACAGGAAAATTAACAATAGGACAACTAGCTAGTTTAATTAAAAAATTTAAAGTATTTATTTCTAATGATACAGGCCCTATGCATTTAGCAGCTGTTTTAAAAGTTCCTTTGGTAGCAATTTTTGGGCCGGGAGATTTAACTAGATATAACCCAAAAGTTATTTGGGAGGAAGCTGTAATTTTAGAAGGAGGCTATAGTTGTTCTCCTTGTAACAAGTTTTTTTGTAGTTCAAAAGAATGCTTATATAAGATATCTTCTGAAAAATTAGTGGAGGAAGTTTTAAAAATTCTTGATAAATGTTAAAAAAAATATACCCTTTTGTTTTAAAAATTTTATCTAAACCAAAAGACAGAGGAAAGCCATCTGCTGGTATTTGGCAAGAACTAATAAGAAAAACTGTTTTTGATTTGATAGGTAATAAGAACGGTAAAATTTTAGAGATAGGTTGCGGAGAGGGACTTTTTTTAAAAAAATTCAAGAACGATTTTAATAGAATAGTTGGGATAGATATTTCTTTTGAACAGCTAAAAAAAGCAAAAGAAAGCCATAAAGAGCTTCGTCTTATTCGGGCAGATGCCTCAGATGTGCCTTTTAAAGATAGTGTTTTTGATATAGTTATATGTATTAATTTCTTTTTAAATATTCCTTCAGAAGAAAAAGTTTTTGAAATTTTAAAAGAAATTAAAAGAGTCTCTACAGAAAAAGCTAAATTTATTTTTGAAATCCGCAACCAAAAAAGTCCATTGATAATTCTTAAATATAAAACAGCTAAATACTACGACAACACAGTAATGTATTTGCAAACTTTTCGTTATGAAGATCTTAGAGAAAAGTTAGAAGCATTGAATTTTAAGATAAAAAAGAGGATAAATTTAGGATTTCCTATAGGAAAATTTTCTCCTATAATTGTAATTGAGGCTATAAAAAATGATTAAAAAGTATCCTATAGTTTCAGCACCTTTAAAAATTTTTGAAATTTTTAAAAAAGATGATTTTGATTTAAAAGAGACTTTTAAAAATCTAATTGGCTGCGAGTATTTATATTTTTTTAATTCTGCAACTACAAGTTTATTTTTAATTTTAGAAGTTTTAAAAGAATTTAGTGATAAAAAAGAAGTAATTGTGCCTGCTTATAGCGCAAGTTCTATAATCTATGCTATAAAAAAAGCAAATTTAATCCCTAAATTATGCGACATATCAGTTGAAGATTTTAATTTTGAAATTAATGATTTTTTAAATTCAGTTTCATCTAAAACACTATGTGTAGTTTTGGTTTATTTGTTTGGAGTAACTACTGAAAGAATTTTAACTCTTAAAAACTCTTCTTTAAATATTTATTTTATAGAAGATTGCGCACAAGCATTAGGTAGTAAAATAAATGAAAAATTCGTTGGAGCAAATTTTGATTTTTCTATATTTAGTTTCAATAAAGGAAAAAATACCCCAACGTATAATGGCGGGGCGGTTGGGTTTAATTCCAAAGATTTTGCTTTAGCAATTGATAAAAAGATAGTAAAACAGAATCTAAAAACTAAAAATGAATTTATCTCTTTAATTGAAATTATTTTTCTTTATTTTTGTGTTAATCCTTATATATATGGATTTTTTTATCCTCTAATATCTAAACTTAAAGAAAAGACTTACTCTAAAGACTTTAAGATTGAAGGCTATGATAAAATAAAGTTGAAATTATTTTTTTATTTTGTAAAAAATTTAGAAGATTTAAGTAAAAGACGATATTTAAATGGAAAATATATTTTGGATAATTTAAAGGATTATCAAAATATAATTCTTCCAAAAATTTCTAATAATAGTAAGCCTGCTTTTAATAGGTTTCCCATAATTTTTAAAGAGCTAAAAACTTTAGATAAAATAAAGAAGGCTTTAGAAAACAATGGTTTTGAAACCTCAAGGATGTATCAGAAGCCGCTACATTGGGTTTTTGATTTAGGCTATAAAAAGGATGATTTTAAATGCGCAAACTTTTTAGCGGAGCATATTTTAACAATCCCTGTTCACCCTCTATTAAAAGAAAAAGATTTGTTTAAAATGGTAGAGGTTATAAAAAAGAATTTATAAATTGTGTTTCCTATAAGAAATTTTAGAAGATTTTTTAATAAATTTTTAAAACAGCCTTTTTATGCATTAAAGGTTGCAAAAAAGCGTTTTCTTATAAAA
Organism: Candidatus Omnitrophota bacterium; assembly: GCA_023819525.1. Classification (GTDB taxonomy): domain Bacteria; phylum Omnitrophota; class Gorgyraeia; order Duberdicusellales; family 4484-171; genus JAMWCT01. The sequence continues at coordinate 7,657 of JAMWCT010000024.1, read as the reverse complement.
CTTTCATATAAACTTAAATTTAAAGAAGCTTTAATGCCTGAGGCAATTACAATATTTTTGACACATCGTTGCAATTTATCTTGTAAAATGTGTGGTCAGTGGGGAGAAATGGGTATTACAAGAAAACAAGATTCACTGATAGTCAATGAGCTTTCTTTTGAGACTTTACAAGAATTTATAGATCAGATTAGTTTTTTTAGACCAAATATTACACTTTTTGGTGGAGAGCCTTTACTTTATAAAGATTGCGTCAAATTAGTAAGATATATAAAAGAAAAAAAGTTACATTGTTTAATTATTACAAACGGTTGGTTATTAGAAGAGAAAATTATTGATTTAGTTAACGCTGGTTTAGATGAATTAAATATATCTTTAGATGGTGCGCAGGAGCTTCATGATAGTATCAGAGGGTTGCCTGGTTTATTTAACAAAATAGCAAAAGGACTTATTAAATTAAAAATGATAAAACAAAAGAATAAATTAAAGAAACCCCTTTTGAATATCCAGACCACAATAAACCAATATAATTATTTAAGACTTGAAGAACTGCTTGATGTAGCAGAGAACTTTGGTGCAAATTCTTTAACATTTCATAATCTTATTTTTGTTTTTCACGCTAACATAGAAAAACAGAAAGAAATAGATAAAATTTTAAATAATTCTTCTTCTAACTGGGAGGGTTTTTTGTTTTCGCCAAATATAGATGTAGATATTCTCTATAAAAAAATAAAAAAAATTCTGTCAAATAAATATAGTTTTGATGTAGATTTTTATCCAAATTTTTCTTATAAAGAGTTAAAAGAATATTATTTAAATCCAGCTTATAAACCAAAACAATATTCTTTTTGTTGTTTGAGCCCTTGGACAGCTGCTTATGTTTTTCCAGACGGAAGTATAAAACCTTGTCTTAACTTTAGTTATTCTTTTGGAAATATAAAAGATAAAAGTTTTAAACAGATCTGGAATAGCCAGAATGCTAAATTTTTTAGAAAAGTTTTACAGCAAAATAAAGCATTTCCAATATGCACAAGATGCACGGAGTTGTTTAGATATTAAAATGAAAAAAATAAAAGTTGCTCAAATTATTACCAGGTTAGATTGGGGAGGTTCAACTGATATAGTAAGATATCTTTGTCAAAATTTAAAAGATAACTACCAAATTACATTAATAAGTGGTTTTACAGAACACCTAACTTTAAAAACAAAAGAATTTTTAAAAAATTTTGATGGTAAAATTATTTTTATTCCATATTTAAGAAGAGACATTAATATTTTTTATGATATTTTAGCTTTTATTAAACTTTATAGGCTATTTTGCAAAGAAAAATTTGATATAGTTCATACTCACACCTCAAAGGCTTCTTTTTTAGTAAGATTAGTAGCTTTTTTGACGTCAAGAAAGATAGTAATTTATTCTACCCATGGGCACATATTTTATGGATATTTTAACAGATTTTTAAGTTTATTAATTATTTTGATAGAAAAATTTCTTACATATTTTACTACTAAAATTGTAGTTTCAACTTTGTGTGAAAAAGAAGATTTTATAAAATACAATATTGCAAAAGCCGATAAGTTAGTTGTAATTTATCCATTTTTGGAGTTTCAAAGATATAAAAGAGTAGAGCAGGCAAGAAAATTTTTCAATTTAAATGAGGAAGACAAAATAGTTGGTTTAATTGCAAGATTAGAGCCAGTAAAAGGGGTTTTGTATTTTTTAGAAGCAGCAAAATTAATTATAAAAGAAAGGCAAGATGTAAAATTTATCATAGCTGGTGAGGGTTCTTTAAGAAAAAGAATGCTAAAGGATATAAAAAATTTAAAGTTAGAAAATAAATTCATTTTTTTAGGTTGGCAAGAAGATATAAATAAATTATTATCTTGTATGGATGTGTTGGTGGTGCCTTCTTTAAATGAAGCGGTAGGACTTGTGATTTTAGAGGCACATATTTTATGCGTTCCTGTTGTGGCTACAAAAGTAGGAGGCATACCACAGATAACCAAAAATAATGAGACCGCTATTTTAATAGAGCCAAAAAATCCAGTTAAAATAAAAGGAGCAGTTTTAAAAATTTTAACCGACAACAATCTAAAAGATAGATTAATAAAAAATGCTTATCTTTGGGTAAAAGAAAAATTTTTACCTCAAAAGTTTATAAAAGAAGTAGATTTTTTATATGAGAAATTGTTGCAGGAAAATAATATTTTTGATTAGCTTTATAATTTTTTCATTTTTTCTTCAAAGTCCGGCATACTCAAAAGATTTTATATTGGTCCCAGTTGCTATACAGATAAGTTCTAAAATAAGTGACGGTAAATATAGCATTGAAGAAATAACTAAAATTTTGCATAAAAATAATTTTAAGGTAGGTATAATTGCTGATAGAGATTTATTAAAATGGGAATATGGCATTTGGCCATTAAGAAATATCTTTAAAAAAGTCATAAAATTTAATTCTATATTAGAGTTTGGTCCAAAAAGATATCTTGAAGAAATTCAAAAAATAAATAATTTATATCCAGATTTAATTTTGATTGCAGGCTTTGAGTCGGCTCCTTTTTATTATTGGGAAGGCAGTTTTTTTAAAAACAATCTTAAACTCATAGGTTGGCATAGACATATAATAACTTTTGGATTAGAAAATCCGCAAGATTACTACAATCTTCCTGTTATAGGAAACACTAAAGCTTTACAAAAAAAATTTAAAATAAAAGATATCTTGAAGTTTTGGCCCATTTTAATTTTCTTTTTCGCTCTTTCCATAAAAAACAGATTGCTAAAAATTTCTCTAATTATTTTTTCCTTAATGTTCTTTTTAAATAATTATCCGTTTATAGAATTATTATTTACTCCTTACAGTAAAAATTTAGAACTTTTTGCTTATCAGAATTTTATTGATTATGCAAATAAGAAAGGTGCTATTACAATATGGGCGCATCCTGAAGCAGAAAATATTCAAAAAATTGGCAATATTTTGGTAAAAACTACTGAATATACTAATTTGCTTTTTTTGACTAAAAATTATACAGGATTTGCGATATTTTATGAGGGTTACAACAAAGTTGGTAAGATAGGGGGGTTATGGGATGATTTGCTTAAAGAATATTTAGAGAAAAAAAGAAAAACTCCAATTTGGGCATTTTCGACTTTAGGTTTTGATTATTTTGGCAATTTAGAGGAATATTTACAAGAAACAAAAAATATGGTTTGGATAGAAAAATTAGAAAAAAATGTTGTTTTAGATGCTTTAAAGAGAGGCAGATTTTATTGCATTAAAGGTAAAGGCTCTCAAAATTTTATATTAGAAGAATTTTCTATAGAAGATAAAGATGGAAGAAAAGCAATAGTTGGGGAAGAGATATTTTTAAATTCAGCCCCAATTATTAGGATTAAAACAAAATTTTTAAGTGACAATAAATTTCCTTTTAAGATAAAATTAATAAGAAATGGCACAGTTATAAAAATTTGGGAAACTGATAATTCTTCAGATATTGAATATCAAGAAGATTATAAAATTAAAAATTGCTACTATAGATTGGAAATTGAAAGCAAAGATTTACTTTTAGTAACTAACCCTATTTTTGTGGATTTTAAACTATGATAGTTTCAGTTCATCAACCACAATATTTACCTTGGTTAGGTTATTTTCATAAGATTGCACAGAGTGATTGTTTTGTTATTTTAGACTGCGTCCAATATAAAAAAAGAGAATTTCAAAATAGAAATAAAATTAGAACAAAGGATGGTTGGATTTGGTTGACCGTTCCGGTTATTTCAAAAGAAAAAGAAAATCAATTAATTTACGAAGTAAAAATTAACAATAACTTTCCTTGGCAAAGAAAACACTTAAATAGCATCAAGCTTTCATATAAAAATGCACCATATTTTTCTTCCTATGTAAGTTTTTTTGAAGAAATATATAGCAAGGAGTGGGTAAATTTAATAGATCTAAATTTAGCCATCATAAATTTTATGCTTAAAGAATTTTCTATTGAAACACCTATAAAATTTCTTTCTCAATTAAATATAAAAGTCACAAAAACTGAAAGAATAATAGAAATTTGTAAAAGTTTGGAAGCAGATACTTATCTATCTGGGAAAGGAGGAAAAGATTATTTAGACGAAGAACTTTTTAAAAAAAATAATATAAAATTGATTTATCAAGAATTTGAACACCCTATTTATAGGCAATGTTATAGTCCTTTTATAAGTCAACTTTCTGCGATTGACCTTTTATTCAATTGCGGCAAGAACTCACGAAAAATTTTATTAGGAGAATAAACCAAATTATTGTATAATAAATAAATATGAATATTTTGGCTGTAGGTGCACATCCAGATGATATAGAATTTGGTTGCGGAGGAACTTTAATTAAATATGCATTAAAGGGCAATAATGTTTTTCTTTTGGTTTTAACTGATGGCTCTTTTGGTGCACCTAAAAGTGTGCGAAAAAAAGAGCAAAAAGAAGCTGCTAAATTTATTGGAGCAAAAGGTTTATTTTGGGGAAACTATAAAGATACAGAGCTTATATGTAACAGAGACCTAATTGTAAAAATTGAAGATGTTATAAAAAAAACTAAGCCAGACGTAGTATTTATAAATTTTTGGGCAGATGTTCATCAGGATCACAGAGCAGGGGCTCAAGCTACAATATCAGCAACAAGATATGTAAAAGAAGTTCTTTTTTATGAGGTTCCAACAACACAGCATTTTGAGCCGGATATATTTGTGGATATTGGTGATGTTTTAGATAAGAAATTGGAGCTTTTAAAAAAACACATTTCTCAAATAGATAAAACAAGGGTAAAAGACTTAACTATTTTAGAAAGTGCTAATAGTTGTGCATATTTTAGGGGGTATCAGGCAAGGGTTAAATTTGCTGAAGGTTTTAAGGCAGTTAGATTGCTGCGAAAAATATAAAATGTTTATTTATTTGGCCGGGGCATTTCTTATTTCATTTTTTAGTGTTCCTTTTTACAAAAAATTAGCAATAAAATATAAAATATTAGATATACCAAACAAGAGAAAAGTCCACAAAGAACCTACTCCACTTTTGGGAGGTCTTGCTATTTTTACTACGATAATATTATATTTTTTACTTTTTTACAAAAACTTAAAAGTAATTACTCCATTAATTTTGGCTAGTTTTTTTATAGTAATTATTGGATTTCTCAACGATAAAAAAAATTTAAGTGCTACGACACGATTGATTGTTCAGGTATTTTCTGGATTGATATTTATAATATTTTGCGAAAGGATAAGTTTTTTACCTAAAGGCTTTTTTGGTGATATTTTAGAGATAATAATAAGTTTAGTTTGGATAGTTGGTATTACAAATGCATACAATTATTTAGATGGGTTAGATGGCTTAGCTAGTGGTTTGGCTATCGTAAATTCTTTTTATTTCGCAATAATGCTTTTTAGTAGTGGTCAAAGCAATTTAGCTTTTTTTTGTTTAATTTTTTTATTTTCTTGTTTAGGATTTTTACCTTATAATCTTAGAAATGCAAGTATATTTTTAGGAGATACAGGAAGTACCTTTTTAGGGTTTGTTTTATCTTGTTTAGCGATTTTAGGGAATTGGGCAGAAGATAATATAGTAAAGATAACAATTCCAATTTTAATATTAGGTATACCAATTTTTGATATGACTTTTACAACAATAATGCGCATTAAGGAGAAAAAAGTAAAAAATATTATTCAGTGGCTTGAATACGCAGATAAGGATCATTTCCATCACTATTTAGTTTTATTAGGATTTTCTTCTCAGATGGCGGTTTTTATTATTTTTTTGTTTGCAATATCTTTAGGAATAAGTGCCATTATGGTAAGTAATGATAAAGCAAACGAAGCACTTTTGACTTTGACACAGGCGATAGTTTTATTTATAATTATAGCATTACTACTTGTTACAGGAAAAAGATTTAAGAAAGCAAAAGAGGAGGAGGTATGAAGGGTTTATCAATTTTGTTTTTGGTAATTGGTTTAATTGGGTTAGTTTTAAGTTTATATTCAAGATTTAGTATGCAACTTTTGCCTTTGGCGCCAGCAGGAGTAAATGCAAGTGGACTTTTAGGATTTTCAAATACTTGCTTTTTGCTTTCAATAATTTTAAAAATTTTTAGCAAAGAATAATAAATTTTAAGATTGCAAAATTTATATTTTTTGGTGAGGCAAATTTTTGTCTATGATAAAGGAGATTTTTGCCCCTAAACTCAAAAATCCCGTATTTATCGCAGCCTGGCCTGGTATGGGTGAGGTTGCTTATAGAAGTGCTCTTTTTTTAAGAGAGGTTATGGAGTTTAAAATGTTTGCAAAGTTAGAGTCAAAAGATTTTTTTAAACCTTCAGCAATATTAGTTGATAAAGGAATTGTTGATTTGCCATCCCTGCCTGCAGGAATATTTTATTATGGTAAGGCAAATAATTCTTCTGATATTATACTTTTTTTAGGCGAAGCCCAACCCCCATTGGAGTACGCCGAAGAACTTTCGGTAGCAATTATAAATTTTGTAAAAAAATATAAAACAAAGTTTATTTTTACTTTCGCTGCAAAGCCAGAAGCTATAGACCATAAAGCAGATGCGGGTGTTTGGATTGCAGCCACTGATGATGAAATTTTAAAAGAATTTGATAGATTTTCTATTAAAATTTTAGAAAGTGGTCAAATTAGTGGGCTTAATGGGATAATTTTAGGGGTTGCAAAAAAAAGAAAATTAAGAGGTGTATGTCTTTTAGGAGAAATTCCATTTTATACATCACAAATTGAGAATCCAAAGGCATGTGCCAATATACTAAAGATAGTAAGTCAATATCTTGGTTTGAACTTAAACGTTTTGCCTTTAATAGAAAGGGCAAAATTTATTGAAAACGAAATAGATAAACTTATAAGTTACCTAAAAGGTGAAGTAGAGACTTCTCTTAATACCCCAAAACCTCTAAGCGATGAAGATATAGAAAAGATTAAAAAAGATTTAGCTACCTATACAAAATTACCACAATCAGCAAGAGAAAAAATTGAGCGGTTATTTAAAGAAGCTCAAAAAGATATTACTAAAGCAGTGTTATTAAAATCTGAACTCGATAGATGGAATGTTTATAAAGAATACGAAGATAAATTTTTAGATTTGTTTAAGAAAAAACAAAATCCACACCAAGAGACCCAATAAAATGCACCTTTTACTTACTGGAAAGCCTGCCTGTGGCAAAACTACACTAATTAAAGATATTTTACCAAGGTTTTCTAATATAAGAGGATTTTTTACAGAAGAGATAAAAGAGAATAATCAAAGGATGGGTTTTAAGATAATTACCTTGACAGGAAAAGAAAGTATCTTTGCACATAAAAATTTTGTTTCATCTTATAATGTTGGAAACTACAAAATAGATATAGATGTTTTTAACTTTATAGCAGTAACAGAATTAAAAGAAGCATTAGAAAGTAAAAGTAAAGTTATTATTATAGATGAGATAGGAAGGATGGAATTATTTTCTGAAGAGTTTCGCAAGATATGTTTGGAGATTTTTGATAAGAAAAAAGTTTTAGGAACAATCTCTTTGACAGACCACCCATTTATTAATCTAATTAAAAATAGAAAAGACGTTTATATTTTAGAGTTAAATAGGGAAAATTTTTCTCAAATAAAAGAGGAAGT
>JAMWCT010000146.1 GCA_023819525.1 Candidatus Omnitrophota bacterium | reverse complement strand
GGGTAGGGCCGAAAGATCAATCAATGCTTTTTCTTCGGTTAATAGATCTTTTGCTTTTTTTAAGATGAAGATTAAATCGGTTTGGGAACTGATGAAAACAAGCAAAAAAACTTTAACTTTTATCACGGTTGTTTGTCTTTTTTTTGTTTTTATTTGGAGTGTTTTTTTAGGTTTTCAAAGAAGAAAGAATTTTATTAATAATGAAAAAATAAAGCTAACCAAAGACTTGATCAATCAAAAGTTAACAACAGCAGAGGAGGTGGCGTTTTTAAATATTGATAGGGCATTAATTTTGATAAAAGAAAGTAAAGATGAAATAGAAAAACTAAAACAAGAGACAAAAAACAAAACGAAAGAGATAAAAGAACTAGAAGAAATGGTTGAAAAAATAGAAAATAAGATTTTAAAAAAAGATTTAAAAACCTATAATGAATTTTTTGATCTAACAGTTGATGATAAAAATGCGAAAGGAGATAGATTTTATCTTGTTGATAGCAATCTTTTAATAAGTAATAAGGAAAAAGGAGTAATATATAATCTTTCTTTAGAAAAAAAATCACTGGAAAAAAATCAATTTTCTGAAATTAAATCAGCTGATCTTGTTGCTGGTTTTTTCGATGAGATATTTTTTTATAAAAAAGATAAAGGAATTTATAAAATAGATAATGAAAAAAAATTAAAAAGAATTATTGAAAAAGATAGTCGTTGGGGAAAGATTATCGATATGACCTTGTATAATGGTAATATCTACCTTTTAGATAAAGATAAAGATGAAATTTGGAAGTACTTAAAAGGAGAGGATGTTTATAGTAGTATTAGTTCGTATTTTCGGCTAGGTGAGGCAGTTGATTTAGGATCTATTAACTCTATGGCAATTGATGGATCGATTTACTTAGCTGGAGAAAGTTTAATTTTTAAATATACATCTGGTAAAAAAGAGGAGTTTAAGATAAATTTACCAGAAAAAAGACTCTATTTTGATAAAGTATTTACTACAAAAGATCTTGAGAAAATTTATCTTTGGGATAAGAGTAAGGGGAAGGTCTATGTTATCAGTAAAACTGGTGAATATATAGAGCAGATAAATTCAGAAATTTTATCCAAAGGGAGCGATTTGGTGGTTTATAAAGATAAGATTTATGTCTTAAAAGATAGTAAAATTTATATTATTGACAAATAAGCAAATAATAGTCTATATTAATATTATTGTTAATATTTAATCAAGTATACCGATCGTCTTTTAAATTACAACTTTTAAATTATGAAAGAATTGTTGTCAAAAGACGATCGAGTATATACTCGATGTAATTTTAATTACAATCGGTATATTAAAAAAGAAAGGAGGTGAGAATATGAAAAACGATAAGTTTTGTGTAAATAAAATATTGGTGTATTTAGTATTTTCGGTATTTTTTATTATTAGTTTGTTTTATGTGATAAATTATTTAAATCGACAACAATTATCTAAAAATCCTAAGGCGGCAGTAAATCAAAACCAATTAGACTCAAGATCTTTATCTTCATTAACACCAACAAGAACACCAACACCAAGACCAACAAGAACACCAACACCAAGACCAACAAGAACACCAACACCAAGACCAACAAGAACACCAACACCAACATTAACATACGAACAAGGTTTAAAAATAGATAAAAAATTGACATGTTCAGATGAACATAAAACTACATTAGGAGAAAATGCTAATACAGCATTTAATATTTATAAAAATTTATCAAATAAAGTTGATAATATAGGAGCTAATATAGGAACTTATTCTTTTCAAGGAACAGATTATAATGTTATTTATGGAGCTGCTTTTGATGAAAAAGGTGTTATAGGTTGTTATGCCTTAGGAGTAAAACCTATTGATACTGCTGGGTATAGAGTAAGCAGTGAAATTTGTATGTCTACCGATTGTTTTTATTGTGGTAATGAAAGTGTTAGAGATAGTAATAAATGTGTTAATAAGGAATTACTATGTCCTAGTAATAGTGGAACTTTAATGAGTTTAGTTGATAATGTTGGTCAAAAATCTCAAATATCTTATAACGACAGAATTAAATTAAAAAATTATTATATAAGACTTAGCTTTGATCAGAATGGATGTTATTTGAAAAATGGAAGAATGTTAAATTATCAAAAATTGGATATAAGTCAAAATAAAGCTCCTACAGGTGGTTATTGTGGTAATTTAAAAGTGAATCCTGTATATTGTACTTGTATATATAATAATTTTGCTCATTCATGTGAAACGGTTTTGAATTTTTTTAAACAAGGAAATTATGCGGATAGATCTAACAACGCATCTAGCTGACATAGGCAGTACATCAAATAATTAGTTAATGAAAGTTTTTTATTGTTAAGAAAAACCCCCTCCAAATTTATTAAGTAAATTTGGAGGGGGGGTAAACATATAATGTTAAAAAAAATTTTTTTAATTTTAATAACCATTTTTTTAATATTTTTTAGCGTTCTATTTTTAAAAAATAAAAATATAAAAAATAGTTTTTTGTTGAAAATAAAAGCAGCTTCAACTTCAACTTCGTCTGTGTGTAAAAATTATGGCTATGAAGATCTTGATTTTTCTCAAATAAGTGATGACATAAAAGAAGATTTAATAGATTATTGTAAAAAATTATATAAAGACAATCTTTATGTTTATGGAGGAGGTTGGGGTAGAAATGCTAAGTGTTATTCTCATACTAAATTATGTGCTACTTCACCTTTATGTGTGAATTCAGAATGTTTAAGGTGTTTATATGAGACAACTAATATAAATAATTGTATATCAGCAGGTTTAGCGCCGAGTAATGTTGTCAATAGACAAAAACAATGTCCAGAGAGCGGAGATATGGTTTATCTATGGGGTCCAGCTAATGAATGTTATTTAAAAAATGGAGGTGTGGCTTATACCAAAGGTGGTGAGCCATATTGTGTAAATAGTAAATTACCAAACATAGAAAATTGTTGTAAATCAAATTTCAAAATAAATTTATGTTGTAGATTAAATAGCACAACACCTTTGGACCCTCGTTGTTTTTCTGCATCTTCAACAATACCCCCTGGTCTACCTACACCAACAAAAAATCCTTTATGTAAAGAATATGATTGTAAATCAATTGGAATTTCAAATTCGATTAGTAATAGAAAATTTTATTTAATGTTTAAAAATGGTAAAAAGCATTATTATTCTGATTCATCTTGTACTAAAGATGTGACAGATTATGGTGTTGGCAATTGGTGTAAAGGTAAAATAAATTAATTTTTTGTTTGTTTTTATTACAAAAATTACTTTAAAGTTGGAAGATTGATTTGCCAACCTTGATCAGTGGGAGTGATAATTTTTAGCATAT
>JAMWCT010000145.1 GCA_023819525.1 Candidatus Omnitrophota bacterium | reverse complement strand
GTTTTGCTAATTGTTCTGTCATGAGACACCTCCTTTTGAAGGTATCTCATACAGGCATTATTAATAATTGTCAATGTCCGATTTTGTGTTCCCAAATGTCCGATTTCGAGGTTACGCATCACATACAATAAAAAGACTTGACAAAATTTTATCTTTGTGATATATAATGTTTCCTTTCAAAAAATAAAATTTCATTGGTGAAAAGTAAAAATTTTTTGATTTTTGGGTAAAATGCTTTTTGAAGGTTGATGTAATTTTTTCCCTAAAAATTGGCACTCTTAACATAAGAGTGCCAATTATAAAGAAGTAATTACTCAACAATTAACTATTAGCTGATATGAAAAACAATAAAATTTTAATAGGAGTAATTTTAGGTTTACTAATAATTTTGTTACTGCAGTCTTTTTATATCTTTAATCTAAAAAAACAATCAAATTTTAAAAACACTTCTGAAAAATTTTCAAAACGATTTAATCCTTTCCTTACTCAGCGCCTAAACCTATTTGATGATGAATGGGATCCATTTAAAGAGATGGAAAGAATGCGCGAACAAATTGATAAAATTTTTGAAGATACTTTTAATAGAGGAATTTTAAAAGGAAGATTTAATTTAGAAAAAAAAATTTTTGAACCTAATATTGATATTTTCAAAACTGGCGATCAATATATTATTAAAATGGATATACCCGGTATGGAGAAAGATAGTATCAATATTGAAATACAAAAAGGTTACATTACTATCTCTGGTCAACGTGAATATAAAGTAGAACAAAACCAATCAAATTATTTTTATTTAAAAGAGCGGCAGTTTGGATATTTTAGAAGAACTATACCTTTACCAGAAGATGCTGATGAAAACGGAATAAAAGTAGACTATAAAAAAGGGGTTTTAAATATCATAATTCCAAAAGTAAAAAAACCACAATTGGAAGAAAAAAACATAATAAAGATTTAAGTTTAGTACAAAAAAGGAGGTGTTAATATGAAGGTAAAACCATTAGGTGACAGAGTACTAATAAAACCAGCTGGAGAAAAAGAACGCACAAAAGGAGGGATAGTGCTACCTGACACTGCCAAAGAGCGACCACAAGAAGGAGAGGTTATCGCTGTTGGTTCTGGTAAAAAAACAGAAGATGGCCAAGTTATTCCTTTGTCATTAAAGGTTGGTGATAAGGTTTTATATGGAAAGTACTCTGGTACAGAAATTACAATTGATGACGAGGAGTATTTAATTGTACGTGAAGACGATATTTTAGCAATAATTAGTTAACTTATTTTTAAAGGAGGTGATTTAAATGGCAAAACAGCTTATTTTTGGTGAAGAAGCGCGAAGAGCAATTTCAAAAGGCATAGAAATATTATCTAAAGCTGTAAAAGCAACTTTAGGTCCTAAAGGAAGAAATGTGGTTTTGGAGAAAAAATTTGGTTCCCCTACAATTACAAAAGATGGCGTTACAGTGGCAAAAGAAATAGAATTAGAGGAACCTTATGAGAATATTGGCGCACAATTAGTTAAAGAGGTCGCAGAAAAAACTTCTGATACTGCTGGTGATGGAACAACAACAGCAACTATTTTAGCAGAGGCAATTTTTAAAGAGGGATTGAAAAATGTCGCTGCCGGAGCAAACCCAATGGCTTTAAAAAGAGGAATTGACAAAGCAGTAGAAGTTGCTGTAGAAGAAATTAAAAAAAATTCAAAGCCTATTAAAACCAAAAAAGAGATTGCTCAAGTTGCTACAATTTCAGCTAATGGTGACACAAAAATAGGTGATTTAATCGCTGACGCTATGGATAAAGTAGGCAAAGACGGTGTTATTACAGTAGAGGAAGCAAAATCAATGGCTACAACATTAGAAGTTGTAGAAGGAATGCAATTTGATCAAGGTTATCTATCCCCTTATTTTGTAACTGATGCTGAAACTATGCAATGTTCTTTAGAAGATCCATACATTCTTATTTATGAAAAGAAAATTTCAAACATAAAAGATCTACTCCCCTTGCTAGAAAAAATCGCAAGAGCTGGCAGGCCTTTACTTATTATTGCTGAAGACGTTGAGGGTGAAGCTTTAGCAACTTTGGTGGTTAACAAAATTAGAGGTACACTTTCTTGCGCAGCAGTAAAAGCTCCCGGTTATGGCGACAGAAGAAAAGCTATGCTTGAGGATATTGCTATTCTAACAGGAGGGAAGGCTATAACTGAAGATTTAGGTATAAAACTTGAAAAAGTGGAAATGGATGATTTAGGAAGAGCAAAGAGAGTAAGCATTGATAAAGAAAATACCACAATTATTGAAGGCGCAGGCAAAACAGAAGCCATTCAAGGAAGAATTAAACAAATTAAGAAACAAATTGAAGAAACTGACTCTGACTATGATAAAGAGAAACTTCAAGAGCGTTTAGCTAAATTGGCAGGAGGAGTTGCAGTAATAAATGTTGGTGCAGCAACAGAAACAGAAATGAAAGAGAAAAAAGCAAGAGTAGAAGATGCATTACATGCTACAAGAGCAGCTGTTGAGGAAGGAATTATTCCTGGCGGAGAGATTGGGCTTTTGCGTTGCATACCTGCTATTGAAAAATTAAAATTAGAAGGCGATGAACAAATAGGCGTTAATATAGTTAAGAAAGCCTTAGAAGAGCCACTAAAAGCTTTACTTTCAAATGCTGGTTTGGAAGGCGCAGTTATAGTTGAACAACTTAAAAAAGAAAGCACTAACATTGGTTATAATTTAGAAAACGATAAGATTGAAGACATGTTTGAAGCCGGCGTAATTGATCCAGCAAAAGTGGCAAGATTAGCTTTACAAAATGCTGCTTCAGTCGCATCATTGCTTGTAACCACAGAAGCAATTGTAGCAGAAAAACCTGAGAAAAAAGAAAATCTACCTACACCTCCCGGCGGCTATCCACCACCTGAATATTAAAAATATTCTGCCTCCCTTTCCTTTTTGGAAAGGGAGGTGTTTTTTTTTAAGATGAAAAAAGAAAAAATAAACGAAAAGTTTTGTTGTAAAATTATTAAAAACAAAAAACAAGAATTAGAAGATTATATTAACAACCTTATAGAAGCGCCAGATGACTTTAATAAAAACAAGTGGGCTTGGGGGATTTTAAAAAGCACAGAAAAAATTTTTCCTATTAAAAAAACAAAAAAAACTTTGTGCAAAAATTGTAAAGATTATATTTCTTCTCGCAAAAGATTAGCAGAACTAATTATCTTTGCAGCTAAGCAGTTTTAAATTTATCAAAAAATAATTTTAATAAATAAATGCCTAAAGATAAATGTAAAAAGCATTTATTTTTTGGAATAAAGACAAAGAAAAACTTCACCCTCCATAAATTTACCCTTAAAATGTTATCTTTATGGAAAAATATATTTTGCCCAAAACCTTTTTTCTCTAAAAA
>JAMWCT010000144.1 GCA_023819525.1 Candidatus Omnitrophota bacterium | reverse complement strand
AACACAGAGGTTTGGATTAGAATCTACCTTGAGACCTATAGGTAGACCAAAGAAGAAAAAAGATGATGATAAAAAGTAGCCTGTCCCCTTTTTTAAAAAAAAGGTATTTGATGTTTTTAATTTTTATTCCAATGTTTTTTGGATTACTTTCAAGCTATCTACATAAAGCCCAAAAAAGAAATTATTGCGATTTTAGAGTTTATTATATAACAGCACAAAGATTTTTAGATAAAGCTGATATTTATTCAAGGCCTGATATGGCTATTACCCCATATAAATACTCACCATTTTTTACATTTATTATTTCTTTTTTGGCGCTATTTCCTATAAGAGAGGCGGCAATTATTTTTTTTATTTTTAACTTTTTCTCTATGTTATTTATATTTTATTTTGGTAGACGTATTGTGGCAGATGAAAAATTTTCGTTTTCAAAAAATATTTTGTTTTTTTTGGCAGCACTTTTTACAATGAGATTTCTTTTACAAGTTTTAAATCAAGGTCAGGTTACAATCATAATGTGTTTGGCTGTGCTTTTGGGAATTTATTTTATGAAGGCAAAAAAAGAAATTCTATCTGCAATTTTTTTCGCATTTTCAATAATGATTAAATATACATCTTTTGTTTTTGTTCCATATCTACTTTTTAAAAAGAAATTTAAGCTAGTTTTTTTTATTTTTCTTTTTATATTTTTATATTTAATTATACCTTCCTTTTATGTTGGGTTGGATAAACAAATATACTATTTAAAAAAATGGCTCCCATTTATCAGCCAAACTTCTTTAGATAAAGGCTCTTTATACGATTTTAAAAACCAGTCTTTTATCTCACTTATTTTGCGTTATTTTACTAATCAAAGTCCTTATAAAGTAAAAATTTTAAATTTTACCTTTAGGGAAGGGTTAGCAATTTCAATTATTATAGGTATATTAATTTATATTTTAATTATTTTAAGACCATCGCATCAAAATATAGACTTTTCTCTCCTTATGATTTTTATGGCTTTATTTAATCCAAATTCTTGGATAACTAACTATACATTTTTAATTTTAGGTTACATAACAGTTATTTATTGGTTAATAAAAAATAATTTTAGTGATAAATTTATTTTGATTTTGACTTTTTT
Organism: Candidatus Omnitrophota bacterium; assembly: GCA_023819525.1. GTDB lineage: Bacteria > Omnitrophota > Gorgyraeia > Duberdicusellales > 4484-171 > JAMWCT01. The sequence continues at coordinate 2,288 of JAMWCT010000144.1, read as the reverse complement.
ATCATTTATATTAGGAAATTGGACAAGTCAGACAATTGTTGGAAATAGATTAGAAAATTTATTTGAAGAGCTTTCTTCTGTTACAATTGCAGGTTTACTTTTAGTGGTGTGTTTATTTAAATTAAAATTTAGTTTTAAAAATAAAAATGTCTGATTTTATTCAAACTCAAAAAATTTATAGTATTTTAGAACTAAACAATACTGTGAGACGCTTACTTAAAATAGAATTTCCAGAACCAATATGGGTTTGCGGAGAAATTCAGGATTATAAAGCAAGTAAAGATAGACGTCATATTTATTTTAATTTAGTACAGAAACATCCCGAAGTAAACCAAATTATTGCTCAAGTTAGTGCAAAAATTTTTGAATCCAATAGAGATTATATTTTTAATCGTTTAAAAGAGATAGACCCAAATTTTGAATTAAAAAATGATATTGAGGTAAAGCTGAAATGTGAAGTTGATTTATATCCAAAAGGTGGGAGTTTTGGTTTAATTGTGGTTGATATTGATCCTTTCTATACAATTGGGAAATTGGCTAAAAATAGGTTACTTATAATCGAAGAACTTAAACAAAAAGGGCTTTTAGAAGAAAACAAAAAAAGAATAATTGGACCAGTGCCTTTAAAAATAGCTTTGATTACCGCATTTGGTTCTGCGGCATATTATGATTTTATAGATGAACTTAAAAAAAGTAAATATGGTTTTAAAATTTTTGTTTACGATTGTTATATGCAAGGTCAACTTGTCCAGAACTCAGTACTCTCAGCTCTTAAATTTTTTAACAGGCTTCCAGATTCTTCTTTAGATGCAATTGTAATTACAAGAGGAGGAGGCTCAACAGCTGATTTAAGTTGGTTTGATAATAAAAAAATTGCTGAGGCTATAGCTTTATCTAAATTTCCGGTTATTAGTGCATTAGGACATCAGATTAATATAACAATTACAGATATGGTTGCAAATTTATCTGTTAAAACTCCAACAAAAGGAGCGCAATTTTTAATAGAAAGGGTGACAGAATTTCTTGAAGAAATTAAAGAAATAGAAAAAAGGATTTTTATTTTTTTAGATGATTTCATAAATTTAAAAAAACAAAATTTAGAAAATCTTACAGTGAAAATTCAGACAAATCTTATGCGTTATTTTCATTATCATAAGGAAGATATTCTGGCTAAAAAAATTAACTTAACAAATTATTTAGAAAATTTTTTTAATTACCAAGAGTTAAAAATATTAGAAATTTTTACAAATATCAAATTCCATATTTCTAAAATATTTACAAATAGACAACAAGATTTGGAACATAAATTAGAAAAGATTAATTTGCTCAAACCTCAAAATATATTAAAAAGAGGTTATTCTATAACCCTTCTAAATGATAAAGTATTAAAGTCCATTGACAAAGTGGTTGAAGATGATATTATTAAAACTATATTATATGATGGCAGGCTTCAATCAGAAGTAATAAAAAAGGAAGATAATCGTGACAAAGAAAACAATAAAATATAGCCAAGCCATAGAGGAGCTAAATAATATTTTAGAAGACTTAGAAGGCGAACGTATAGACGTAGATGAGGTATCAGCCAAAATAAAAAGAGCGATAGAGTTAATAAAATTTTGTCGCCAGAAAATAGAAAATACTGAACTTGAAGTAAGAAATATTGTTAAAGAATTTGAAAAAGATTTAGAGAAAAACAAGGAGGTTGATTAGTATGTTATCGTTAAATTTAAGATTATCTATTCTACTTATTATATTTTTTGGGATACTATATTTAATTGCCTCTTTACTTATGTTTTATGGCTTCAATGTTACAGGAATATTGCCACATTTAATTTTGGCTTTTGTGATGATTTTTATACAATATTTAATTGGACCTCAATTAGTCCAGATGTTGATGCGCGTAAAATATATTAGAAAGGAAGAATACCCACAACTTTATGAAATGATTGAGGATCTAGCGCGCAAAGCAAATATTCCTACCCCAAAAGTTGGAATATCTTATATAAATGTTCCCAATGCATTTGCTTTTGGAAGAAATTTGCGCGACGGAAGAATTTGTGTAACTAAAGGAATATTAGAGTTGCTTAATCAAGAAGAGCTAAAAGCGGTTTTAGGTCATGAGATGGCACACTTAAAAAATCGAGATGTTTTGTTTATAACTTTACTTTCGGTCATACCTTTAGTTATGTATAATTTATATAGATATTTTTTGTTTTTTGGTTATTATGGAAACAGACGTCGTCAAAATGCAAATTACGGTGTTATTATTGGTTTATTAGCTTTAATTT
>JAMWCT010000143.1 GCA_023819525.1 Candidatus Omnitrophota bacterium | reverse complement strand
CTAAATTTTTAGTTGTCTTAAATAAATTTTTTTCTTTCAGTAAATTAAATGTTGCTATTGCTATCTCCTTTGCTGAATCAACAATATTAACGCCAACTAAATACTTAGCAATTTCTTTTTTTAAAAGTGGGTAATGCGTGCAACCTAAAATAAGTGTATCTATATCGAATTTTTTAAATGGCTCTAAATACATCTTAATCACCTCCTTTACAATCTTTCCATAAATTAAACCCTCCTCAACTAAAGGAACAAAAAGAGGGCAAGCGCATGAATAAATTTTTATATTTTTATCAATTTTTTTAATTTTGGTCTCGTAACTTCTACTATTAATTGTGGAGCGTGTACCAATTATCCCGATTCTTTTATTAGAAGAAAGTTGAACAGCTTTTTTTACTCCTGCATCTATAACGCCTATTATGGGTATATTAAAAATGTCTTTAAGATAATCTAAAGCTAGCGAAGAAGAGGTGTTGCAAGCTATCACAACAAGTTTAACTTGTTTTTGTAACAAAAATAATATATTTTCTGTGCTAAATTTAATAATTGTCGCTTTTGATTTATTACCGTATGGAACTCTGGCAGTATCACCAAAATAAATTAAATCCTCTTTTGGCAATAGCCTTCTTATCTCTTTAAAAACTGTCAGGCCTCCTACGCCTGAATCAAATATACCTATTGGCTTGTTATTCATAATTTAAAAATTATGGTTGCATAGTGTAGAAAAAAATATAATTATTAGAAATTTTATAGATTGCTTTAGGTTTTATAGAACCTGAAAATGTTTTATTAAAATATTCTGTAATACTTTTTTTTGGATCGTAACCTTTCTGTAAAATATAATAACTTACACGATTTAAATTTTCCACTAAACCTATTTCTTTTACAAAATAATTATTTTTAATATACTCAGCTATCGATGGGTAATTTTTTTCAAGAACATCATAATATTCGCCTGGATAAATACAAATAAATCGAATTTTATAAAGTTCTTCATACTTTTTAAATTCTTCTAAGTTAGCCGGCCAACCTGCATATCTATAAGCATATCTTGCAATAGCATTTCCTTGGGGATGAGTAAACAAAAAGAAACGTTCATTTTCTTCAGTTAACTCTTTTAAAGTAGAACCTGCAACATCAGCGCCGAAAAAAACTGTTTTATGCATCCGCAAAATTGTTGACAGAACAGATGGCAGTGAAATTATAATTAAAGCTACTGCGAAGCAAATAAATAAATTTTTTTTAAAAATTTTTTTTATTTCAGAAGATATAAACTCAAATGCTTCTGTAGCAGCTATGCAAACCGCCCCTAAAAATGGCATTTGAATAAAATTATTCTGATAGATAATTTCTGAAAATGAAATTCCATATAAACTTATGCCAATTACCGAACCAATAATATAGCGGCTGGCTAAATCTTTTTTTTTAAAAAATGCCAAAGCAAAACCACACAGAGCTAAAAAAGCATAGATAAAAGTAAAATTTTCATTTTTTGTATACCAAATAATTGTTTTTCCGTACTCATTCCAATGGGTTGACTTTAAAAAGGAAAATTTTAAAAAACTATAATCAAAAGTGAATTGATTGTTTTTTTTAAGCCAAAATAGATACCCAAAAATAAACAAATATGGCAATAAAGATGTTAATAAAAAAATAAATCTATTTTTCAGGCGAAAAATATATTTATAGGGCAAGACAAAAAAAGATGCAATTACTCCAAAAATAAAATTATATGAATAAAGCCAGCTAATAACGAAAAAAAAACCTCCTAAAAATACATTATATTTTTTTAAAGTTTTGACAAAACGTAGATAAAAAAAAGTTCCTAAAAAAAGAAAGAAAAGTGCAGGACTTTCTGCTTGAATATTACGTGAAAAAAATACTGCTAAAGGAATTATTGAAAGCAGCATAGCACAAAACAATGCCAATTCTTTTCTATCAAATAATAACTTTGCTATAAAATAAAGTAAAATGATACTGGCAATTCCAAAAAAAACATTAATTAGACGCGCTCCCCAAAGGTTTTCTCCAAATATTGACCAAGCCAACAATATTTGGTATGAAACTAAAGGTAATTGTCCATCTTTTAATATAGGCTGTTGGCTTAAACCATTATAAAAATATACCCGTTTATTTATATAATCATTAGTTCTTTTCATTTCCTGTGCAATACTCAAAAACTCATTTTCTTTCATATTATGATAACCTATAGAAGGAAAATCCAAATTGTATATTCGTAAATAAAATCCGGAAAAAATTATGAAAAGTAATATTAAAAAACTACCCCGTCTCATTGTTATTGGCGCTTTTCTATAAACAATAAACTAATAAAAAAAGATGAAAAAATAGTCTGTAGTCCTATAACTAAAAAAGTTAATGCAAGTATGGCTTCTCTTATTCTATATAACTGACCGAAATTTTTCAAAAGCCATTCTAATAAAATAAAAATATTTATTCCAAGTCCTATTAAAAATAAAATTCCACCTAAAATTAATCCCCTCTCTAAATTAAAATGTTTTTGGAAAAAAAGTGTAAGTTTATCATATTTGATAAAACCCTGTCTTATAGCATAAGTATGAGCATAAACACCTAAATGTAAAATCTGATAAGATAAAATACTCAAGAGGCTTGCTAGAACCATAAGGTGGATATCCCAACGATGTCCTAAAAACAAAAATGGACCACCTAATAGAACAAATAAAGAAATAATACCTAAAGAAAAACCAAAAATGCCGGGAATAAAATAAAGCCACAAAGGACAATATAAAAGCATAAATCTTATATGTCTCCACGCATCAGCTAAAGAACGCAATTTAGATTCTCCAACCCTTGGATGATAACTTATTGGAACCTCATAAATTTTTAAATTATTAACCAGAGCTGAAACAACCATTTCAGTAGCAAATTCCATGCCAGTAGTCATAAGTTGCATTTTTTTATACGCATCCAAAGTAAATGCTCTCATACCACAGTGTATATCTGAAAGTTTTGTTCTAAAAAGAAGCCTACATAACCCAGAAAGGATAGGATTTCCTATGTATCTATGTGACCAGGACATAGCACCCTTTTTTATCTGGCCTTTAAAACGAGAGCCGATTACAAAATCATAGCCATCTTTTAGTGGTTTTAAAAATTTTGGTATTTCATAAAAATCATAAGTATCATCGCTATCGCCTATAATTATATATTTACCTTTCGCTTGAGACAAACCACGTATATATGCTGCACCATAACCTTTTTTTTCCTCAATAAAAACTTTTGCCCCACTTTTTAAGGCAATTTCTCTTGAACTATCGCTAGAGCCATTATCAACAACAATAATCTCGCCACTTATGTTTTCTTTTAAAAAAACTTTTTTAATTTTATCAATACAGATACCTATTGTCTTTTCTTCATTTAAGCAAGGCAAAACAACTGAAAGAT
>JAMWCT010000023.1 GCA_023819525.1 Candidatus Omnitrophota bacterium | reverse complement strand
TAGACCCAAAAAGAAAGATTTTTTAGGTTTTTTAAAACATTATTAAAAATGGATAATCTTTTGCTTGAAGTAAAAAATTTAAATGTAAAATATAATTTTAAAGGTAAATCCATTTCAGCTTTAGAAAATATAAATTTTGACTTAAAAAAAGGTGAGGTTTTAGGGGTTGTTGGTGAATCTGGAAGCGGAAAGACTACTTTGGCTTTATCTATTTTAAATTTACTTCCAGAAGATGCAAAAATAGAAGGAGAAATTTTTTATGAAGGAGAAAATATTTTATTATTAGACCAAAAACAACTTAATAATATACGTGCTAATAAGATTGGTTTGATATTTCAAGAGCCAGCGAGTAGTTTTGATCCGTTCTTTACTATCTCGTATCAGTTCCATCAACTTCTTAAATTAAAAGCAAATATTAAGAATAAAGAAAAACGAGAAGATATAATTTTTAATATCTTTAAAAAAGTTAAAATTTTTGATGTAAACCGTATATTAAATAGTTATCCACATCAATTAAGCGGAGGGCAACTTCAAAGAATTTCAATAGCAATGGCAATTTCATTAAAACCAACTCTTTTGATAGCTGATGAGCCAACCAGTTCTTTAGATGTGACAGTTGGGAGTCAGATAATCCATCTATTAAAAGATTTACAAGAGGCTACTAATTTAACAATTATTTTTATAACCCATAATTTAGAATTGGCTAAAATATTTTCTGATAAAATATTAGTTTTATATAAAGCTAATATGGTTGAGTTAAAAGATACAAAAACTATTTTTGAGTCTCCAGAAAACGCTTATACAAAAAGTTTAATAGAGGCTTTAGAAATTTTATAATAATGAATATACTTACGACCCAAAATTTAAAGGTTTACTTCCCTAAAAATTCAAAAGTTGTAAAAGCATTAGATGGTGTAGATATATTTTTAGAAGAAAACCAAATTACAGCTTTAATTGGAGAAAGTGGTTGCGGGAAAACTACTTTAGCAAAGACCATTTTAGGTTTTTATAAGCCAACTGCTGGAAAAATTTTTTTTAAAGATTTTGATATAACTTTAAAGGAGAATGAGCCAAATATCAGGAGAAACATTCAAATTGTTTTTCAAAATCCTTTATTAAGTTTAGACCCAAGATATACAATATATGATTCTTTATATGAAGTAGTTTTTGCTTTTAGAAAAATTAAAAAAAAGCAGGCAGCAGAAATTATAGAAAAAGCAATATATCAAGTGGGTTTGGACAAAGATATTTTATTTAGATACCCACATCAATTAAGCGGAGGGCAACTTCAGAGAATTTGTATTGCAAGAAGCCTTATAAATAAACCCGCAGTAGTTATTTTAGATGAACCTACCTCAAGTTTAGATATCACATCTACTTTAAAAATTATAAAACTTTTAGATGATTTACAAAAAACTTATAATTTAACTTTTCTTTTTATCTCCCATAACTTAAAATTATTAAAAAAAATTTCAACATTTTGTTTTATTATGTATAAAGGTAAAATAGTTGAATATGGGCCAAAAGAGTTAGTATATAATAACCCAGCGCATCCTTATACAAGATTACTTATGGTTGCGGCGGAATTAAAATTGAAAGATTTTCAAGAAGAAGAAAATTTTGATGCAGCCTGCACCTTTTATGGGAGGTGTAAATTTAGAAGCGATATATGTAAAGTAGGTTATAAGAAAATTGAGGTCGAACCGCAACATTTTATATTTTGTAATTTCGCTACTGCTGTTGACTATACCCTATTGAATAAGTGAGAATAAATTTGATAAGCTAAAATTTAAAATTAATCCATACCTCGCTTTTTATTTTTTACACTTATTTCCGATACACAGATGAAAATAAATTTGGCTAATAAATATAAGATTTTTTGGAATGTTGTTTTGAGTACTTAAACCAAATTCCATTTATGATATGGAAAATGGTTAACACATAAATCAAGTTACACAAAACAAGCGTCGCTTAAAATGTGTAATATGTGGCTTAACCTCATTCCACTTACGAAGTGGAAAATTCTTACGAAGTGGAAAATTCGAGGTGGAAAAATTTGACGCCAATTCCCAATACTACAAAAGGGAATAAATTTGGCTAATAAATATAAGGGTTTTTGTGAATGTTGGTTTAGGTAATATTTTTAAAGTCTATTAATTTAAAAGAATAACAAAATAATTTAATTTTTTTTAATTTCTGTTATATTTTTCCCCCAAACTTTTGCTAATATAGATGCGGTTATTATGCACCAGATGGTAAAGATAGCGTTTGGTATCGCTGATTGTGGACTAAAATGCTTCAAGGCTAAAACAGCACCAAGTCCAGCATTTTGCATACCAACCTCAATTGAGAGAGCGCGTTTTTTCTTAATGTCAAATTTATAAATAATCGCAAATATATAACCTAAAATTAATCCAATTAAGTTATGCAAAAAGACAACGATAAAAATTACTAAATTTGCTTCTTTTAAAAAATTTCTATTCAATGTGACAACAAGACCACAAATAAATGTTATAAATATGCTTGAAATAAAAGAAAAAATATTGTCAATTTTTTCTAATTTTTTTCCAAAAAAATGTTTAAATAACATACCAACCAAAACAGGCAAGATCACCATCCTAATTATACTAAAAAACATTTCAAAAAATTTTATTTTTATAATTGAGTGGGCAAATATATAAACAAAAGTTGGGGTAAGAAGGGGGGAGAGAAATGTAGATGTAGTTGTTAAAGCGACAGAATACGCAACATCAGCCCCTGCTAAATATGAAATTACATTTGAAGCCATCGCACCCGGAACCGAGCCGACCAAAACCGTTCCTAAAAATAATTCTTTTGGTAGTTTAAATAATTTTGCTAACAAAAATCCGCTAATTGGCATAATCAAAAATTGAGCCAAAGTTCCTAAAAAAACTATTTGCGGTTTTTTAAAAATTGGGAGAAAATCTTTTTTTGTCAAAATACAACCTATGCCAAACATTGTGAAGGCAAAAAGCCATTCAGTGTAAGGTTTAAGCAAAATGAAAAATTTTGGAAAAAAATAACCTAAAGAAGATGCCACCAATACCCAAACCACTAAAAATTTTGTAAACCAATAAAATATTTTGTTAATCATAGTTAGTTTTAAAAAGAAAATTTACTTGTGTTTTTTTAGTGATATTATATAATTTTTTTTAATAATTTAAAATAAAAATTATGGAAATTTCTTCTAAATACAATCCAAAAGAAGTAGAAAAAAAGATTTATTCATTTTGGCTACAATTAAATGCATTTAACGCAGAGATAGATTATTCTAAAAAGCCATTTGCAATTGTTATACCTCCACCAAATATTACCGGGGTTCTGCATATGGGACATGCTTTAAACAATACTATTCAAGATTCATTTATTCGTTTTAGGCGACTAACTGGTTATCAAGTTCTCTGGATGCCAGGCACAGATCACGCAGGTATAGCCACTCAAAATGTAGTTGAAAGAGCATTATTAAAAGAAGGCAAACGCAAGGAAGATATTGGAAGAGAAGAATTTCAAAAAAAGCTTTGGAAGTGGCACGAGGAGTATGGTTCTACTATTATTCATCAATTAAAACAACTTGGAGCAAGCTGTGACTGGAGGCGCAGCCGTTTTACGATGGATAGTCTATATAGCGAAGCCGTTAAAGAAGCCTTTATTCATTTATTTAAAAAAGGTCTTATTTATAGAGGTAGATACATTATAAACTGGTGTCCAAGATGTAAAACCGCTCTTTCGGATGAGGAGGTTATAAGAAAAGAAGTGGATGGTTGGTTATATTATATTAGATATCCCATTGATAAAACAACTTGCAAAGCTCTAAAAAAAGATTATATAGTTGTTGCAACAACAAGACCTGAAACTATGCTTGGTGATACAGCTGTTGCGATTAATCCGCTTGATGAAAAAAATAAATGGATTAAGAACTGTAGAGTGATCCTCCCGATACTAAATCGCCTTTTAAAAGTCATAGAAGATCAATTAGTTGATCCAGAATTTGGAACGGGCATTGTAAAAGTAACCCCTTCGCATGATCCTGTTGATTTTGTTTTAGCAAAAAAACATAATTTAGAATTTATAAACATTATGAAGGATGATGCTTCTTTAAATGAAAATGCTTCTAAATTTTGTGGTATGGATAGATTTAAAGCGCGAGAGGAAATTTTAAAAGCATTAGAAGAGCAAAATTTATTAGAGAAAAATGAACCGTATAAAATAAATGTTGGTCACTGCTATAGATGTAATACAATTATTGAGCCAAGACTATCTTTGCAATGGTTTGTAAAAATGAAGCCTTTGGCAAAGCCAGCAATAAGTGTCGTAGAGGAAGGAAAGGTCAATTTTTACCCCCCACATTATAAAAAAATTTATCTTAATTGGATGGAAAATATTCAAGATTGGTGTATATCAAGACAACTTTGGTGGGGGCATAGAATACCTGTTTATTATTGTAAGTCTTGCGGTGCACATCAATTAAAATCCATAGATAACATACCAAATAATGAATTGTTAACTATTGATAAAAAAGGAATAATTGTTTCTTCTGCTAAACCAAATAGTTGTCCTGATTGCGGTTTAAATGATTTAGTTGAAGAGGAAGATGTTTTAGATACTTGGTTTTCGTCTTGGCTTTGGCCATTTGCAACTTTTGGATGGCCTTTTAGAAAAGTTTTAAAGGAAAGGGCTAACATAAAGGATGAATTTTTATTAGAAAAAGAAGAGGATATTCAAAAAGCAAAAGAAGAGCTAAAGTATTTTTATCCAACAGATGTTTTAGTTACCGCTTCAGAGATTTTATTTTTTTGGGTTGCGCGTATGATAATGGCTGGTTTGGAATTTATAGGGGAAGTTCCTTTTAGAAATGTTTTTGTTCATGGCACTGTCAGAGATGCTCAAGGATTAAAAATGTCAAAATCTTTAGGTAACATTATTGACCCTTTAGTAATCATTGAAAAATTTGGCGCAGATTCTTTAAGGTTTTCTCTTATGATGCTTGCCTTGGGTGGTTCAGATGTGTATTTGTCGGATGAAAAATTTTTAGTTGGCAGAAATTTTTGTAACAAAATTTGGAATGCATCGCGTTTTATTTTAATGAATATACAACAGTCACAACTTGAAATTTCCGATTTAAAATTAGAAAATTTAGATAAGATAGATATTTGGCTACTTAAACATTTAAATAATACTATAGAAACTGTTACTAACAATTTTGAAAATTATCGCATAAATGAGGCAGCAAAGACGGTGTATGAATTTTTCTGGCATATATTTTGTGATTGGTATATAGAAATTATTAAAGATGATTTTGCTGTGAAAGCAAAAGTGGCTTTATATACTTTAGTTACATCTTTAAAACTTATGCATCCACTTGCGCCATTTATTACTGAAGAAATATTTCAAAATCTAAAGACTATTGTTAAAATTGATTTGGGAAAAGCACTTATTAATAATAGTTGGCCAGAACCTTTCGCTCTTAAGAACCTAGATATCTTTGATATAGAAGAACTTATCAACATTGTGTATCAGATTAGAAATGTTAAATTTATTTTGGGGTTAGCAAATAAAAATATAACGTTAATACTAAAAACTTCTGGAAAAAATTTTCTTTTTGAGGCTAATAGTGGTTGGATAAAAAGACTTGCACGTTTAGATAATATTATTTTTGTGGATAAATTAAAACGTATTTTGTATAAATCAGATTTTTGTGAGTTTGATTTTGATATAGATGATGTTGATGTTAATAATTTTATTTCTAATTTGGAGAAAAAAATAATAGAATTGCAAAAAAATATTGATAATATAAAGTTGCGCCTTGAAAATGAAAATTTTTTAAAAAAAGCATTGCAAGAAACAATTCAAGAGGAAAGAAATAAATTTTCTGCTTTAATAGCAGAAAAAGCAAAATTAGAGGAATTAAAAAATGCGTTTAAATAAAGAAATAAGACTTATCATAAAAAAGGCAATTATTGAGGATATAGGCAGAGAAGATATTACTACACTTTTTACTATTCCTTGCCATTATAAAATAGAGGCTATTATAATTGCAAAAGAAAAAGGCATTCTTTGTGGTCTTGATATAGCAGAGGCTATTTTTAAAGAGCGTTCAAAAAATATATTTTTTAAACCATTAAAGCAAGAAGGTTCTAAATTTAAAAAGAATGACAAAATTGTCTATATAAAAGGAGACGCAAGGGCCATACTTTCTGGCGAGCGAGTCGCACTTAATTTTTTGTCTTTACTTTCAGGGGTCGCTACGGCTACAAGAAATTTTGTTGACAAAATTAAAGGCACAAAGGCAAAAATTTTAGATACTAGAAAGACAACTCCAAATTTACGAATTTTAGAAAAATATGCAGTGCGTGTTGGAGGGGGGGTTAACCATAGAAAACGACTTGATACAGCTGTTTTAATAAAAGACAATCACCTACGAGCAGGAAAATTTTTAACTAACGGCAAGATCGATGAAAAAAGATTATCAAAATGCATTTTACACCTAAAAAAGATATATTCATTAAAAGTAGAAATTGAGGTGGAGACGTTTGAAGAGTTTCTAAGTGTTATAAAATATAAACCAACCGTAGTGATGCTTGATAATTTTTCTTTAAAACAGATGCGACAAGCCACAAATTACAGAGACAAATATTATCCCTCAGTTAAATTAGAGGCATCGGGTGGTATAAATTTAAAAAATGTGCACAAAATTGCAAAAACAGGTGTAGACTTTATTTCTATAGGGAGCATAACGCACTCTCCTAAAGCAATAGATTTTTCTCTTGAGGTCCTTTCAAAATAGTTATCCTAAAAAATTAAAAATAATGAATAAGTTTAAACTAATTAGCAAATTTAAACCTACAGGTGATCAACCACAAGCAATCAAAGATTTAGTTAATGGTATAAAAAAAGGAAAAAAATTTCAGACTTTACTTGGGGTAACAGGTTCTGGAAAGACTTTTACTTTAGCATGCGTCATAGAACAACTTAATATGCCAACTTTAGTTATTTCTCATAATAAGACTTTAGCTAGCCAATTATATTCTGAATTTAAAGAATTTTTTCCTAACAATGCTGTTGAATATTTTGTAAGTTATTACGACTATTATCAGCCAGAAAGTTATATTCCACAAACAGATACATACATTGAAAAAGATGCATCAATAAATGAGAAACTTGATAGATTGCGTCTCTCAACCACCAGTTCTCTTATGTGCAGAGATGATGTTTTGGTTGTTGCTTCTGTTTCATGTATTTATAATTTAGGTTCTCCAAAAGATTATTACGAACTTACGTTATATATAAAAAAAGGCGATACAACCTCAATTTCTTTATTTTTAGAAAGACTTGTATCTCTGCAATATGAAAGAAATGATTTTGATTTCAGGCGAGGAGTTTTTAGAGTGAGAGGGGATACAATTGATATTTTTCCTACATATAAGGAAACAGCTTTAAGAGTTGAATTTTTTGATGATACTATAGAAGCTATCTATGAAATAAACCCTATAACTGGACAAAAAATTACCGAAATACAGCAAGTAGGTATTTATCCAGCAAAACATTTTATTATGAGCAAAGATAAAATAGAAGCAGCAATAAAGACTATTGAGTGGGAACTCCAAGATAGGCTTCTTTATTTTAAGAAGGAGGGAAAAATTTTAGAAGCAGAAAGATTAAAAAATCGCACAAAGTATGATTTAGAGATGTTAAGAGAAATTGGATATTGCCATGGAATAGAAAATTATTCTCGTCATTTGTCAGGACTTGAGCCGGGCGCAAGACCATATTGCTTAATTGATTATTTTCCAAAAAAATTTTTAACAATAATTGATGAAAGCCATGTTACCATACCGCAACTAAGAGGAATGTATGAAGGGGATAGGTCAAGAAAACTTACATTGGTTGAGCATGGCTTTAGGCTTCCATCTTGTTTAGACAACAGACCCCTAAGGTTTGAGGAGTTTATGGAGTTAGTTAGCCAGGTTATTTTTGTTTCAGCAACACCATCTGAATTTGAAATAAAATTATCAAAAGATAAAGTTATTGAGCAGATTATTAGGCCAACAGGAGTACCTGATCCTCAAATAATAGTTAAGCCAACGAAAAATCAAATAGATGACCTTATAACCCAGATAAAAAAACGTGCAGCAGCAGGCGAACGAACTTTAGTTACAACACTTACAAAACGCATGGCAGAAGACCTAACTCAATATTTAAAAGAAGAGGGACTAAATGTCACCTATATACATTCAGAGATAGACGTTTTAGAAAGAACAAAGATTTTAAAAGAATTGCGTTTAAAGAAATTTGATGCTTTGATTGGAATAAATTTATTAAGAGAGGGGTTGGATTTGCCAGAAGTATCTTTAGTTGCGATTTTAGATGCCGATAAAGAAGGATTTTTGCGTTCAGCAACCTCTTTAATTCAAATAGCAGGTAGATGCGCTCGTAACGTTAATGGTTTGGTAATAATGTATGCTGATAATTTGACAAAATCTATAAAAAAAGCTATTTTGGAAAGCAATCGTCGTAGAAAAATTCAATTAGAATACAATAAAAAGCATAATATAACCCCAAAAACTATCAGAAAAGCCATTAAGGAGGGTATAGAGAAATATTTGGAGGAGGAAGAAAGAATTGCAGATAGGCTTTCCATAAAGAAAAGTGATTTAGATATTTATGAAGCGATTTCACAATTAGAACAGGAAATGTTTATCGCGGCAAAAAACTTGCAATTTGAAAAAGCAGCTCAGTTACGCGATAAAATAAATGAACTTAAATTAGCCTTAAAAGATGAAAATAAGTTCTAGGCAATATTTAAAAATCATAAATTTAAAAAAAGTTGATTCAACTAACACTTATGCGGCTAAATTAGCACAAAAAGGTGCACAAGAGATAACAGTAATTATTGCTGAACAACAGACAGAAGGAAGAGGTAGACTTGGCAGAGTTTGGGTTTCTCCAAAAGACAAAGGCATATACGCATCATTTATTTTAAGGCCTTCTAATCCAATAGAAGATTTATATTATCTTCCAGCGACAATGAGTTTAGCTGTTGCAAGAGTTCTTTCTAAAATTAAGCCAGTTATAATAAAGATGCCAAATGATATATTAGTTAAAACACACAGCGGATTATTTAAAAAAATAGGTGGCGTACTTGTTGAAGTAAAAAGTATTGCAAAAAAAATAGATTTTGCTATCGTTGGTATTGGGGTAAATATAAATTCCCAAGAAAAAGATTTGCCAGAAACAGCTACCTCTCTTTATATAGAGACAAAAAAAAGGTATAATATTAAAGATTTGTTAAATCAATTAATCGTAGAAGTTATGGATTTATACTCTAATTTTAAAAAACAGAACCTTAAGCCGATATTTGAAGAATTATATAAATATCAACAAAAATCTTTTAAAAGAATAGATATTTTAAAAGAAATTTCTCAAAATTACTCACAGGTAATTTGTTTTTTATGATTGCTGTAGATATTGGAAATACAAATATAAATTTTGCATATATCTTTGGAAAAAAAATTTTAAAACGTGCAATACTTCCAACAAAATCTGCATCACTATCTAATATAAAAAAAATTATTTTAAGGTATCCTTCTGACAAGATAATACTTTGTTCTGTTGTTCCTTCTGTGACAGAAATTTTTAAGAAACTGAATAATAAACTTTATATAGTTGGAGAGAATATTTTTGTCCCTCTTAAGTGTTTATATAATAAAAGACAAATTGGTCAAGATAGATTGGTTTTGGCTTTTGCTGCGAAAAGTTTATATGAAAGGGTAAGGATAATTATAGATTGTGGCACAGCTATTACTTTTGATTTTATTGTAAATGATACATATCAAGGTGGTTTAATTATCCCTGGGATATCCTCAAGCATTAAGACTTTATCTAATTGTGCACTTTTGCCAAAAAAAATTAATTTAAAGTTAACAAAAACAATCGTGCCAAAAAATACATATTTAAGTATATCAAAGGGAGTAATCGAAGGATTTGCACAGATGCTAAATGGATTAGTAGAAAAATATAGAAAACTTCTTGTATTAGATAGCAGAGATAATATTGTCATTACAGGGGGTGATGCAAGTTATATTAAACCACTTCTTAATTTTAAATATATTTATGATAAGGATTTAATAATTAGAGGTTTGATGCTTTTACAAAATTAATTTTTTAAGATTGCATATTTTAAAAATTATGATAACATTTTTTTAGTTTTTTGTTAGATTTTAAATTGGTGCTTTAAGATGAAAATATTAGTTGTAAATTGTGGAAGTTCATCAATAAAATACAAACTTTACAGTTTTCCTAAACAAGAATTACTTACTAAAGGTTTGATCGAAAGAATAGGTGAGAAAGGTTCAGAAGTAAAAACCCATAAAGAAGGCATAAGGTGTCTATTTTCGAAATTAATTGAAAATAAAGCCGTTAAAGATTTATCTGAGATAGACGCTATTGGGCATAGGGTAGTACATGGCGCAGAGACTTTTCAAAAACCTCATATTATAGATAATAGAGTAATTAAAGAAATCGCAAAATGTTGCCAATTAGCTCCGTTACATAATCCGGCTAATTTAGAAGGCATTATTAGTTGTAGAAAAATTTTGCCCAAAATTTCTCAGGTGGCAGTTTTTGATACAGCGTTTCATCAAACAATTCCTCAAAGAGCCTATTTATACGCCATTCCCTTCTACTATTATAAAAAATATAAAATCAGAAAATACGGTTTTCATGGCACATCTCATCAATTCGTGGCACATCAAGCAGCAAAAATTTTAAAAAAGCCATTGCAGAAGTTAAATTTGATTACTTGTCATTTAGGAAATGGCTGTAGTATCACTGCTATTAAAAATGGGTTGTCAATTGATACATCTATGGGATTTACACCACTTGAAGGGCTTATAATGGGAACTAGATGTGGAGATATAGACCCTGCCGCTATTTTTTACATTATGGAAAAAGAAAAATTAACTACAAATCAAATGTATGATATTTTAAATAAAAAAAGTGGTCTTTTAGGTATATCTTGTTTAAGTAATGATTTTAGGATTTTAAAAAAAGAGCAAAAGAGTAATATTTATGCTAAACTTGCATTGGATATGTTTATATACCGCATTAAAAAATATATTGGTGCTTATATGCTTATTTTAGGAAAAGTCGATGCTATTTGTTTTACCGCAGGTATTGGAGAAAATAATCCAGAAATTATCTTTCAAATTAAACAAGATATCCATAAAATACTTCCAAAAACAAAGATTTTAGTGATACCAACAGATGAGGAACTAATGATTGCAAAATTAACTTATCAACTAATAAAGGAGTGATATGATGCGAATAGTGTTAAAATCAAAAATTTTTTACGCAACAATAACTGACCTAAAACTTTATTATAAAGGAAGTATTACAATTGATGCTAAGATTATGGAAATGGCAGATTTAAAAGAAGGGGAGAAGGTTGAGGTGTTAAATTTAAATAACGGCAGCCGTTTAGAGACTTATGTAATCAAAGGCAAAAAAAATAGCGGCATAATTTGTTTAAATGGACCTGCAGCACGTTTAGGATTTAGGGGGGATAAAATAGTAATACTTTCATATGGATTATACACCGAAGAAGAACTAAAAACCTATAAACCAAAGATAGTTGAGTTAGATGAAAGAAACAGAATTAAAACTAGTAATTTGGCCTAATAAAATACTTACTAGAAAGTGTAAGCCGGTTTTTGTAGTTGATGAGAAAATTCGTCAAATTTTAGACGAAATGTATAATATAATGGTAAAAAAAAACGGTATAGGCTTGGCCGCTAATCAAGTAGGTTTAGATAAAAGACTTATTGTTATAGGTTTAAATGATCAGATTTTTAAATTAGTTAATCCTTGTATTTTTAAAAAAGAAGGAAGTATTAAGATTGTTGAAGGCTGTTTAAGTTTTCCTGGATTAGAAATTGAAGTTAAAAGGGCAAAAAGAATTTGGGTTTCAGCGCTTAACCATAAAGGGGAGCAAATAGATATTGAGGCTACAGATCTTTTGGCGGTGGTTTTGCAGCATGAGATTGATCATATAAATGGAATAACTTTTATAAGCCGTATTCCATTTTGGAAAAAAATAAAAATATCATCAAATTTGCGTAAATTAAAAAGGGGTAAATATGAACTGCCAAAATAAAGAAAAAAATTTAAAAAACTGTAATTGTTCATATCCCGGATGTGATAAAAAAGGTTTTTGCTGTGAGTGTTTGCGATATCATATATCTAAAAGACAATTGCCTGCATGTTTTTTCCCACCCCAAGCTGAAAAAACTTACAACCGATCAATTGAGCATTTTATTTCCCTAAATAAATAAAAAATATTTATGCAAAATTTTTACGATTTAGCAATTATAGGTGCAGGTATAGCGGGGGTAAGTAGTGCTGTTTATGCAAAAAGGGCAGGGCTAAAATTTGTTATATTTGAGTCAGGCTCTGTTGGCGGACAACTATTATTGATGGAAAGAGTAGATAATTTTATAGGATTAGGGTTAAATGTAAGCGGTTATCAATTGGCTGAACAACTCTCTAAAACGCTTAACGATTTAGGGATACAACTTATTTTTGAAAAAGTTATTAAGATAAATACAGAAGAAAAGATTGTTAAAATTTGGACAGAGAAGAATTTTTATACCTCTAAAGCATTGATAATATCTACAGGTGCTTCTTTTAAAAAACTTAAGATAAAAGGAGAAGATGAGTTTATTGGGAAAGGAGTATCGTATTGCGCTGTCTGCGATGGATTCTTCTTTAAAAATAAAACTGTTGCGGTAATTGGTGGAGGAAATACTGCCGCCCAAGAGGCTTTATATTTATCAAATATTTGCGCAAAGATTTTTCTTATACATAGACGCGACAAATTAAGAGCCTTAAATTATTTGCAAGAAGCGCTTTTTAAAAAAGAAAATTTAAAGATTATTTATAATCATATAGTAACCCAAATAAATGGCAAAAATTTTGTTGAGGAAATAATTTTAGAAGATACTGAAAATAAACTTAAAAAAAATTTAAATGTTGATGCGATATTTATAGCAATAGGTGCAACAGCAAATACGCAGATATTTAAAGGTATCATTGATATTGATGCAGATGGTTTTATTTTAACAGATGAGAGATTAAAAACTTCTTTAGATTTTATTTGGGCTGCGGGTGATTGCAGAAGGCGACCATTAAGGCAATTAATCACGGCAGCAGCAGAAGGCTCAATAGCAGCTATAGAGGCTTACAAATATTTAAAAACCGCTTATATAAGTATTTAGTTTTTATGAATAAGCTATTTATAATTAGATTAAGTATATCGACAATTGTGATTTATTTGCTTTTTAAATTCAAAATTATATCATTGACTGAAATTATTACTGCCTTTAGAGAATCAAAAAAAATTTATATATTTTATGGACTTTTAATTTCGTTTTTTAATGTAATCATCTGTACTTTTCGTTGGAAATATTTATTATCTGCTTTGGGTGTAAAAAGAAAATATGGTGAGATTTTTAAAGCAACATTTGGAGGTTTATTTTTTAATTTAGCATTTCCATCTTTTATTGCAGGGGATATATACAGGGGTTTTAGTATAAGTTTAGATAAAAATCAAATAAAAAAAACTACATTATCTGTAATAATAGATAGGTTTAGTGGTTTTTTTGCACTTACATTGGTTGCATTTATCTCTTTTGTTTTAGGAAAAGACCTTATAATTAAAGAAAAAATTATTGTGTTGTTGCTTTTGGTTGGACTGTTGATTTTTTTTATATGGTTTTTATTTTTTAATGAAAAATTTTTTTTATTTTTTTTAAAATTTTTAAAAGATAAATGGAAAATAAAAAATAAATTACTTTCTCTTTATAATGAACTTTCTTTTTTTAGAAAATCTCCATCTATTTTTTTTAAAAGTTTATATTTTTCAATACCAATTCAAATTTTAGTTCCTTTAAGTTTCTGGGTTACCTCAAAAGGATTTTATTGTGATGCAAGAATTATTTATTTTTTGATCTTTACGCCTCTTGTAGTGTTTGTCACCCTCATACCTGTTAGCATAAGTGGTTTAGGAACCGGGCAAGCCGCAGCAGTGTTTTTTTTCAATTTAGCAGGAATTGATAAAAATGTAAGCATAAATATTTCACTTCTGAATTCAGCTTTTACAATTTTTTTTGGATTTATAGGTGGTTTAGTTTATATTTTTTTACCGAACAAAAAAAATGGCAATTTACATAATTGATGCCTTTAATCTTTTTCATAAAATAAAAAATCTAAAAAAATCTAATAGCCCTCATCAAGATTTAATAATTTATATCCATAAATATAAACTTACTGGAAGTCAAAAAAATAAAGTAATAATTGTTTTTGATGGTTATAAGCAGCAGTCATTTATAAATTATAATTTTGAAATTTTATTTAGTTACCAAAATAGCGCAGACAATGTTATTAAAAATTTGATAGATAAGTATGTAAATAAAAATGAGGTTTTTGTAGTCAGCGATGATATTGAGATTAGAAATTTTGCTAAAAGTAGAAACGCCCGTTCTATTAAGATAGAAGAATTTTTAGAAAAAAAAGAAAAACACAAAACCGCAGTAGCCGATGATAAAAATATCAGTTATACTTTGCAAAGAGAAATTACTGAGGAGTTAAAAAAGATTTGGTTAAAAGGAAAAGATTTATAAGAAAATTTTTATGGGTTTTATTAAATTTTTAGGCACAGCAGGCGCAAGATTTGTGATGATAAGGCAATTACGTTCTTGTGGTGGAATATGGCTTAATTATAAATCAACCAATGTTATTATCGATCCAGGTCCAGGGAGTTTAGTGCGCTGCGCTTTATCTAAACCAAAGCTTGATCCCTCAAAGTTAGATGCAATAATTCTTACCCATAAGCATCTTGACCATAGTGCTGACGTAAATGTAATGATAGAGGCTATGACAGAAGGTGGATTTAAAAGAAGAGGGGTTTTGTTTTTGCCAGAAGATGCAATTGGAGAAGATGGGGTTATATTTTCGTATTTAAAAAATTATGTAGAAAAGATTGTTTTTTTAAAAGAAGACGAGTTTTTTATAAATGATTTAAAATTTTGCGTTCCTATAAAAAATCAGCACCCCGTCCAAACATACGGATTAAAATTTTATATAGATAAAGAAATAGTTTCAATTGTTTCAGATACAGACTATTTTGAAGATTTAGTGAAGGCTTATAAAGATAGCACAATTTTGATACTTAATGTTGTATTTTACGAAAAAAAAGCCGATATACAGCATTTAAGTTTTGATGAAGCGCTATATTTAGCAAAAAAAATAAATCCAAAAACTGCAATCTTTACACATTTTGGTATGACTATGCTGAAAGCAAAACCTCATAAGTTAGAAGAGGATTTAAGGCAAAAATCCCCACTTACTATAAAATTTGCTTACGATGGCTTAACAGTTAAGATTTAATAAATAATAATCTGTCTTACTAAGTGGAAAAAACCGGTATTTTTATGCCGGTAAAACTTATTTTTTTAAACAGGTTATACTCTCTTATTTTAACTCTTATATGCGCAAAAGCTATAACCACCTTAAATTTTTTATTAAGTGGCAAATAAAAATCGTGTAACCTGTTGCTAAAGAATTTATTAGCTAAGTTTCCCTCTATATCAACAAGATGCCTTTTTTATAAAGTTGTAAGTGATTTTTGTATTTTACTCTATCAAAGAATGCTATAAAGAAGAAGACAAAGGTGGATACGATGTACCTATATCAGTCCACAAAAAGGTGTAAGCTGCTTGACAAATGTGAATAATATAGGATAATAAAAAATAATATTATGGAGACAGAAATTTTAACTTTTCAAGAGGTAAGGAGATTTTTAAAGGTAAGTAACTCTACTCTTTACCGTTTAGCCCAGAGCAAAAAGATTCCTGCTTTAAAAATTGGTAGAACTTGGAGATTCAGGAAAGAAAAACTAATCAGTTGGCTTGATAAACAGGAGAAATATAGAGAGTGATTAAGTGAGATTTTGAATGCTGTTATGTTTTTAGAAAAGAAACCTTAAGTATTCTTAAAAGAAAAGGGAAATATTAAATGAACCCTAAGTATAAAGTGGAGATGGCCAGTTTAGAGATAATTACACCGAATGAGGAAGGAGCAAAATGGATAAAACAATAACTGAAAGAAGAGTATTTCCACGGATCGTGGCTACACTACCTATAAGAATTACGCCGGAGTTTTTGGGGCAAACCATTGACTTAAGTGAAACAGGATTGAGATTTGTTTTAGAAAAACCCCTTCTTTTATCTAAAGCCTACGCAAGGATAGAACTTTCACCTGAAGACTTCATAGAGACAGAATTTAAGGTAATTTGGAATAAGCATTTGGTAAAAGAAAATAAATTTACTTATGGAGCCTGTTTTATAAGATTGAAGGAGAAAGACTTGGAAATTTTAAGAGAAGTAATAATTCAAACACAATTAAAAGATATTTTAAGAAAAATAGATGATTTAGCAATGAAAAGTAAGATTTCAAATTTTTGGCATCATGATTTAAAAAAGTATATTACTGAAGTAGCTAAGTTAAGTCGAAAAATTAATAATGAAGAAATATCTAAGGATGAAGCAGAGAAAATATTTTTTCTTCTTACTGATGAAATGATGCAAAAGGCAGAGGAACTAGAAGAAAGTATTTCGCAACGAATAATCATGAAGAAAGCTAAACAGAGTTTTAGAGAAATAATGGGAAGTTGGATATATGAAGGAAGAGTGGTAAAAAGAGCATTCGAAAAACCAAGGGGCTACCCGGGAGATTATAAAACATTAGAAGAAATTTATAATAACTGCCCTCTTTCGAAAGGCATAGGTTATTGTTCTGATAAATATTTTCTCGAGAATGAATATGCAGTTGCGGTTAGAAATCGCAAGGACAAAATGAAAGAAATCTTAGTAAATTTTATACAACATTCCGATAGTTCTATAATAAAAATTCTTAATTTAGCTTGTGGTTCGTGTAGAGAGATTAGAGAGTTATTTGTAGAGAACAAATTTATTACTGATAAGAAAATCGTTTTTACATTAATTGACCAAGATGAAGAAGCCCTAGAATTTGCGAAAAATTTATTTAATAATCTGCCATCAAATATAAAATTTAATTTTTTGAAAGACGACATTCTGAACTTAATAAAAACTGAAAATATTTTATCAGGAAGATATAATTTAATTTATAGCATCGGTTTAGCCGATTATTTACCAGACAGAGCACTTAAGCGTCTGATTCAGTTATCCATCAAATTATTAGACTCAAAAGGAAAATTTATCATTACCCATAAGGATATAGAGAGATGTCATCCTGTTGCCCCCGATTGGTTTTGCGATTGGAATTTTTATTCTAGAAACGAAAAATACTTAGTTGATTTGGTAAAATCCATTGGCGTTAAAAACTTTGATATCGAAACTATTAGAGAGGAATCAAGACGAATACTATTTTTAGTTATAGCTAATCAGTTATAAAGTTATGGGCTATAAAGAACATTTTATAATTTCCCTCGCATTTACAGGTATAACAACTTTGATTCTTGGAATATTTGTATATTTCCGGAACAGACATAATAAAATTAATACAACCTTTGCCCTCTATTCTATAAGTATTGCTTGGTGGTCATTGACCCAAATTGGCAATGTTTATGGTCCATCTCTAGAAACCTCTTGGTTCTGGGCAAAGATAGAGCAATCAGGAGTTGTATTTATTCCTACTTTCTTTGTGCATTTTATTATTGTCTTATTAGGATTAAAGAAAAAATGGTTGTTGAGGTTTTGTTACATATTTAGCACTATTATTGCTATTCTGTCTCCTACTACGAGTTTAATCTCACCAAGAGCTGAACGCAAATTTGGAATAATTAATTTTGGCGAACCCGGTCCTCTGTACCCTCTCTTAATTATTTTCTTTGTTTTCTGTGTTGTATATAGTTTAAGAAAGTTATTATTAGCCTATAAAGAGTCCACTGGCGCTAGACGAAATCAATTAAAATATTTACTTTGGTCTTCAGTTATTGGGTATATAGGAGGAGGAGCAAATTTTCTTTTAGTATATGATATTAGTATTTATCCTCTAAATCCATTTGGGACCTATTTTGTAGGTCTATACACATTTGCAGTTACCTACGCTATCCTCAAATACCGCCTTCTTGATATCAAAATCGTCCTTACACGTGCCGGAATTTTTTTCTTGGTGTATCTATTTGTTTTAGGTATCCCTTTTGGTTTAGCCGCTTGGGGTAGATTGTGGTTTACAAAAATTTTTGGTCAAAATTGGTGGATTATTCCTTTATCTTTGATGGCGGTTTTAGCGACGTCTGGTATTTTTATCTTCAACCATCTTCGCCGTCAAGCAGAAAATCGCCTCTTAGCTGAAAGACTTAAAAGATATGATAAATTAAAGAGATTTGCTAAAACATTAGGTCTTCTAAGAGATATTGAGTTAGAGAGATTAGTTAAGTTAATCGTCTATCGTTTAGTTAAGACTTTGGAGATTTCATTTGGGGCAATCTATTTATATGAAAAAGAAGAAAAATCTTGTTTTTTAAAAGCAGGCTTTACTTTAAAAGGACCTCATCCTTTATTAGAAAAAGAAATCCTCCAAGAAAATGATTTTATAAAATTCATTCTAAATTACCGTAAAGAATTCTTATTAGAAGATGTCCAGAAATTATCTTTAGAGCCAAAGTCTAACAAAAATAATTCAAACATTTCTGATATTTCTTTTTTAAAAGTAATTTCCTATATGCAGGAGAGTAAAATCCAATTGGTAATTCCTCATTTCTTAGAAGAGTCGCTGGTAGGTTTTTTGGTCTTAGGACCTCCAATTTCAGAAAGTTCATATTCTGAATCAGACCTGGAAACCTTAAGGATACTTTCAGGTTCTGTAGGTTTGGCTATTCTTAATGCTATCTTTATGCATGAACTAAAAAAAACACAATTAGAATTAGCTGAAAGCTCAAGGATTGCACAGATTGGTTAT
>JAMWCT010000142.1 GCA_023819525.1 Candidatus Omnitrophota bacterium | reverse complement strand
ATAACCAAAAAGAGAGAAAAATGTAAAGATTATTCCGTTGACAACCTTCCAAAAAAGAGTGGGTGATGTAAAGGTCTGAATTATTAACAATATACCAATAACACCAACTAATAATTCAGTTAAAATAACCTCAATACCAAAAAGATGATAGCGAGTAATGGCAAGAGCGGTGAAAATGGTGAAACTTAAAGATGCTGCTGAGGTTGCTCTATAAACATGGAGAGAAAGATTAAAAATAGCTCCTAAAATTAAATTAACAAAAAAAAGGGTACCGGAAGTAATTGCCATTCCTAAAAATACATATAAAATTTGGGTTTTCTGAATACCTAAGCTTTTTTTGAAATTAAAAAATAATTTAATTATTCCACCTCCCACATAAGCTAATGCAATGAGAAAATATCCTCCAAATAAAATACCAGGCTCTCCATCAATCACTCCGTTGTGGAAATGAATTTGTTTGATTATCAAATTATTAAATGATAAAATAGAAAAAAGGAAAGAAGGAATAAAAATAAAAAGCTTTTTCGTGAAAGAAATTGAAACTGGTTGAGGGAATAATTGAGTAAAAAAATAGAAAGTAGAGCAAAGAAAAATTCCTAAGAAAAAATCCAGTCTAAATAAAAATTCTGCAAAATTTTTAAAAGGGGGTTCATTTTGTAAAAAGTGAACAGCCATCCAAGAAGCAAGAAAAAAAGTTAATAGAAAAAAACTCTGATTAGTTATGTTTCTAAAATTCTTAATAAAAACTATCCCTCCTATTCCCAAGTGCAGAACAAGAATTAAAAAAAATAATAATCCCCAAATCATAAAACGATGAAGATAAATTCATTTATGGATTTATATTTAAAGAGGGGTAGTATTTTCCGAAAACTTATAGACATAGGTGAGTGGGTAGTAATTTTAAGCGTAGCTATTTTCTTTCCTCGCCCCCGAATTAACTTTTATCCCCTTAATTATTTATTAGGAATAGGTTTTTTTATTTTGGGATTTTACCTTCATTATTTAGCTCATAAAACTAACCCATATGCTCATTGTTCAAAAGATAAGGTTGAAAAATTAATTACTAATGGAATCTACAGAAAAATGAGACATCCTGTTTATGCTGGCTATATACTAATGTATTTGGGCGCATTTTTTACTTTAAGTTCCCTTTGGACACTATTTCCTATTTCTATTTTTTCTCTCATTTTTTACCACTCAGCGATGGAAGAAGAGAGATTTCTCAGCAAAAAATTTGGCCAGGAATATCAATTATATATAATGAAGGTGCCTTGGAAATTTATTCCATATATTTTTTAAATAAACTATAAATAAATTTGGAAGAAATACCTTTTTCTTTGCTTTTTCAATATCAACATATTCTTCTATCTTAATTTTATCACAAAATTTATAATAACTAGAAATTCCCTCTATAAGTTGTTCTCTCTTTAAATTATATTTTATTACCAATCTTCCAACCGCTTCCATTAGTTTTTTTCCTACGCCTTTATTTTGATAAAATGGATGAACACTTAAATCAACTCCATAAAGGGTATCTCCTTTTGAGTTATGACTTTTTTTGATAAAACCATTATCAGTAATTTCGTACCAACTGAAGCTGTTTTTATCCAAATCATAATTAACTATTTCAGTAACCACTACACCTACTATTTTATTTCCAATTAAAGCTACTAATGTTCCTTCTGGGAAAGTCTTTATTCGAGATTTAAACATTTCGGTAGTAGCTGCTCTTTCTTTTCCCCAAGCTGCTCTTTCTACTTCTAAAATTTGCGGAATATCTTCAAGTTCCGCTTGTCGAATTTTGATTTTATTTCCTAAATCCATAATTTTTATTTTTTTTGATTCAAACATGTTATATCTTAATTATAATCAATTTTCTCAAAACAACAAATAAGAGAATAACTTTTAAAAGTAGTTTTAATTAAAAAATAACCAAAAAGAGAGAAAAATGTTAAAAATGAATGTAATTTTAAACAAAATTAAATTTAGGGGGAAGACAATAAAAATGGTAAGAAAAAGTTCTAAAAATACGTAAATTATCTGATTTTTTTAAATTTCAATAAAAGATTCAGTGAACCGGTTATATTATATAAAATAGAATAAAAAATATATCCAAAAACTCTTCCCGCTGTAAATTGAATAGTTTTTTTTAAATATATTTTCTTTACAATACGATATATAACGGAAGAAATTTTTTTAAATGAAAAAGAAATTCCGTTAGAGGATCAACTAAGAATCTTTCATAAAATAGTTGAACGTCCTTCAATTAAAAAGTCTTATGGGTAGAATTTATTGAAATTAAAAAAATCAATTTTTTTAAAAATTACTAAAAAAACAAAAAGTTGATGATAAGAAATTGATTTAGAATCGCAAGATGATAAAATTAGAAATGTACTAATTGTCTTACTGAAAACTGAAAAGAAGTTAAAATAAGCTATTCAAAAAAAATTAAGCCACCTTGGCCTTGGGTATTATTAAAATAATTCAAAAAATTTACATTTAGGACCAGTGCATATTTTGGGGGTGAAGATGAACCCTCTCCAATTGCTATATTTTCAAATTATTCTCTTTAATAATTTATCGTGTAATTGTATGAAATTATGGAAAAAATGGAAGCGAAAGGATAAAATATTATACTTTAAAAAACTTAGCTGCTATCCCTCGGTACCATTTATTATAAAATGGATTTTCCCAAACCAGTAACACTCCATAATTTAAGCTTTCTGAATCTTTAAAATAATTAGGTATTACTTTAACAATTTTCAGTCCCAAATTTTGATAAAAAATTAATTCTGGATCAGGCGGGCTCTCTTTTTCATTTTTATCTTTAATCTGAATATAATTTTCTACCTTAATTTTTTCAGCGTATTTATGATATTGAGGAATTCTAGCTCCTAATGCTCCTCTCTTTAAATTATATTTTATTACCAATCTTCCAACCGCTTCCATTAGTTTTTTTCCTACGCCTTTATTTTGATAAAATGGATGAACACTTAAATCAACTCCATAAAGGGTATCTCCTTTTGAGTTATGACTTTTTTTGATAAAACCATTATCAGTAATTTCGTACCAACTGAAGCTGTTTTTATCCAAATCATAATTAACTATTTCAGTAACCACTACACCTACTATTTTATTTCCAATTAAAGCTACTAATGTTCCTTCTGGGAAAGTCTTTATTCGAGATTTAAACATTTCGGTAGTAGCTGCTCTTTCTTTTCCCCAAGCTGCTCTTTCTACTTCTAAAATTTGCGGAATATCTTCAAGTTCCGCTTGTCGAATTTTGATTTTATTTCCTAAATCCATAATTTTTATTTTTTTTGATTCAAACATGTTATATCTTAATTATAATCAATTTTCTCAAAACAACAAATAAGAGAATAACTTTTAAAAGTAGTTTTAATTAAAAAATAACCAAAAAGAGAGAAAAATGTAAAGATTA
>JAMWCT010000141.1 GCA_023819525.1 Candidatus Omnitrophota bacterium | reverse complement strand
TGTTAGGTTTGAAATTATTCAGAGAGCATACTCAACATTCTCATAAACTTACTTCCAAGAACCTTAAAACTACTGTTCCTAAAAAAGTTCCTAAAACTACTGTTCCTAAAACAAAAGAAAAAGGAACTACAGTAGCTGAAGGAATAAAACCACAAGAATATGTACATCCACAACATAGCAGTCAACAACATACTACACAACATACTACAACACAACATACACAACCTACAACACAACATCCTGATCATAAGTTAGTTTCCCAAGATCATGCTACTAAGGATCAAATCGCTGTGGCTGGAGAGCCCATAGCTAAAAAAGATATGGATAAAAAAGAAAAGGACAAATCTAAATCTAAATGGGAAACTGGTTTTACAACATCAATTCAGATAACTAAAAAAGAACGAAATAAAAAAGAAACAAAATAATTACTTAATTTAAAATTATTTAAAAATATTTAAAAATTTAGATATTCTAAAATATTTTTAGATTTTCTTAAATCTTTTTTGTCTAATACTCAAAACTCTATTTAAATTTTTTAGCAATGCTATAATAGTTTTTCCTAAAAAACCAATTTATTTTTTATTCTCGTATTTGATTATTTTTTTATTTAAAATAATACCATTATAGTAAATTAAGATAGTTAAATATACCATTATGGTAAATAAAAAATAGTAAAACAATGGATAATAACAAGATTTTTGCTTATTTTTTAGATTAAGCTATATTGTTCCATCCAACTTTTTGTATAAATATTGTAATGGTAAACCATATCAAAAAATTTTATTAGTAGAACAATATGTTGGTTTACTATATAAGTAAAGTAATAATTTTTGGAGTTTACTTTTATGGTAA
The DNA here is from genome assembly GCA_023819525.1 of Candidatus Omnitrophota bacterium. Taxonomy (GTDB): domain Bacteria; phylum Omnitrophota; class Gorgyraeia; order Duberdicusellales; family 4484-171; genus JAMWCT01. Next base: position 2,596 of record JAMWCT010000141.1, on the reverse strand, counting down.
TTTTTATTTAAAAATATCAAGTTTTTTTATTAAAAAAGGGTAATATTTTTTACTTAAAAAGGCAAAAAAATACCATCAACAGAAGATAAATATACCTTAAAAATATAAAAAAAATAACAAAAATAGGATATTAGGAAAAATGTTTTTAGATTTTCTAAAATCTTTTTTCTATTCAATATCTCTTAAAAATGGAAAAGTTTTTGAGTAGGTAAATCTTACTTTGCATTCATTATAAATATCATCAATATCTGCAAGTTCAAAGTTCTTTTGATCAAAAGTCATTAAATTAAGTAGTTTTTCAAAATCAATTAAGCGAGGATCTCTTTTTGTTTGGTTTTTCTCATTTAGCTCCTCTAAAAGAAAATAATACTTTTCATTTAAATTATTGGAAGATTTAAAATGAGACCCTATTGTAGTATAATAAACAAAAAAATTTTTTCTATATAATCTTACTTGAAATGATTTTAAATCTGAGGGTACAAAAAAATAAGAAATCGGAACGTGCTTATCATCAATATTTAATGATATCGGGGGGGTGGATCCAATTAGCATATGTTCCTGAGAGGTTAAAATTTTATATTGAATATTTTCTAAATTAAATCCCCAAAGGGAATGGAATATTAACAAATCAAGATACTTTCCCTCTGTTGTCCCTTCATATTTTTTGGCAAAATATTGTAGTTGTTTATAGATTGGATAGATATACTTTGCTTTTTGAATTTCTGGATTTAGTGCTCTTTCTACAAAAATATTTGCCCCTCTAAATACATCATTAGGTAAAAAACCTTTTAGATTTTCTAAAATCTTTTTAGTATTTGCTAATTGTCTTAAATTATAACTATCCATGGATATAATATAACAAAAAGGATTTATAAACTTTTCTTTACCTCAATTTTTTTATTTTCTATTTTTTGCTTAATAGCAGGGATTAATTTAAAAATTTAGTGGTATTTATTACAAATTAAGGATTTATCTAACTCCTTAAAAATGGAAGTCTAAATCTTTCTGAATATTGAAATTCCACTTTGCATTCATTATAAATATCATCTAAACTTGCATTTTCAAAAGCAACTGGATTATTTTCTAATAATGTAAGCAGCCTTTCAAAATCAATTAAGCGAGGATCTCTTTTTGTTTGGTTTTTCTCATTTAGCTCCTCTAAAAGAAAATAGTATTCTCCCAAAGAATAATTTTTAGAATCAAAATATTTTATAAATGTAAAAGTTATAAAAAAGTTTGTTCTAAATAATCTTATTTGCTCTGGATGAAAGTCTTCTAAATCGATGTAATAGCCTACTGGAGTATAAACATCTGCATTAGGCAAAAATGGAGGAGTGGAACCTATTATACGATGTTCTTGAGAAGATAAAATAGATGAAAAGATATGTTTAGGAGTAGAAGGAAGAGAAGAAATGCAAGAGGATAGAATATAGTGAAGTTTTTTTCCTTTACCAGTAAAAGAGTTTTCTTCAACAGTACGCTTTAAAGCTTGATAGATTGGATAGATATATTTTGCTTTTTGAATTTCTGGATTTAGTGCTCTTTCTACAAAAATATTTGCCCCTCTAAATACATCATTAGGTAAAAAACCTTTTAGCTCGCTTAAAGCTTTTTTATAAAATTCTATATGTTTTAAAATATCTTTATGTGTGGATTTCATAAAATAGATATATAGGCAAAAAATTATAAAGTTAATGTTAACTTTCTTGTTTGGAATTATTTAAAAACTTCTTAAAATATCTCTCAATGTTTTCCTTATCTCTGTTATACCATTCATTAGCTTTTGGATGACTGGTTAGCACTGCCTGTGCACAATCTATAATAAAAAGCCTATTGGCTTGATCATCAATTAAAATATTATATTCTGATAAGTCAGCATGCACTATTTGATTTTGATACATTTTTTCTATTTGTTCTATTAAAAATTCTTTTTGTTCTTTTGGTTTTGTTGGTCCTATTTGTGCAAGCGCGGAATATGGAATTCCATTCTCTCCTAAAAATTCCATAATTAAAATATTTTTTTTAAACGAAATTGGTTTTGGTACTGGTACTTTGATCTCTGAAAGATATTTTAGATTTGAAAATTCCTTTTTTGTCCAACTAAAAATTATTTTTGGCTTGCTTTTTTGCACTTTTAAAAATCTCTGATCCCCTTCTAAATACTCATACATTTTAACAAACGAGGGAGTGTGAAGCCTATAAATTTTAACAGCTAAATACTCTCCAGAAGGAGTAGTTGCTCGATAGACATTTGCTTCCTTTCCTTTTGCGATGCAATAATCCAGCGATTTAATTAATTTTTTTGAAAAAAATTCCTGTAAATCTAACATGGTTTCTCTATTAAATACTCCATCATAAGCAGGCCAGGAGATTTTAAGCATTTTCTCTTCTTTTGCTGGCCTCTTTTTTTTGGATAGATAAAGTGCCATAAAAAAATAAAGAATGCTCTAAATTATAATACTTATAGATTTTTAGTAAAGAAAGTAATTATCCTAATTCTTCCTTTGCTTTAGAAAAAAGGTAGTAAATATGAATTGGAGCTAAAAAAAATCCTAAAAAAAGATAATTTAATGTAAATGTGGAGAGCACCACATAC
>JAMWCT010000140.1 GCA_023819525.1 Candidatus Omnitrophota bacterium | reverse complement strand
GTCAAAATATTACATTGATAATCTTTCTGAAAATATAAAAAGAGGACACCGACAAAAATTGAAGCAGGGACTTTGGCCTCAAAAAATGGCTCCGCTTGGCTATCTCAACAACAAAGAAACAAAACAAATTTATGTGGATAAAGAAAAATCGCCGTTGATTAAAAAGGCATTTGAGACCTACGCCACCGGAAAATATACCCTGAAAGAGATCCGAAAGATTATTAATGAGCTAGGATTAAGAGGGCGGCGAGGTAAAATGCTTTCTGTTTCAAACTATCAATACATTCTCCAAAATCCCTTTTATTTCGGACTTATCCGCTACAACGGCGAATACTACGAAGGAAAGCACGAACCGATTATTTCAAAGAAACTTTTTGACCAATGCCAAGAAGTAATGAAAAGAAAATCAAAACCGCAAAAAGCAGACAAGATGAAATTTTTTCTTTATCGCGGATTATTTAAATGCGGTGAATGCGGTTATACAATCACCGCAGACAGAAAAATTAAGAAAAGCGGGAAATCCTACACTTATTACTACTGCACAAAGAAAAACCCAAATCACAAATGCTCACAAAATGTTTTTACAAAAGAAGAAAAAATTTCATCTCAAATCAATAATCTCATACAAAAAGTTTCTTTGTCTAATGATTGGGCAGAGAAAATGCTGGCGGAATTAGAAAAAGAGAAAAATGAAACCGCCCAATCATCTCGCTTTTTTACTCAAAAGATAGAGAACGAAATAAAAACGATTGACGAGAAGCTGGAAAAACTAATGACAGCTTACCTTGAAAACGCTTTGTCTTTGGACGAATACCGAGAAGTTAAAAATAAACTCGTCAATCAAAAACAACTTTTGAAAGACAAACTGGCAGCTTTTGAGCAAAAAAGCAATAATCGGTTCGAACTCGCCACCCGATTCATAAATAGCCTAAAACAAAGCCAAATTATCGCTTTGCAAGAAAATCCCGAGCAAAGTCGGGATTTTCTAAAAAAGATTGGTTCGAACTTCCGTTTGAACGGGCAAAAACTGTTTTTGGATTTCAAAAATCCGTATAAAATCCTCGTTTCTGCCGAGCCCGAGCGAAGCGAGGGCGAGGCAACCTCGTCTCAAAACTCTAATTTTGAAAATTGGCGGTGTGTATTTGAAAAAATCCGAACCGATTTTATTAACGGGCTCGGCGGGCGGAATTTTCCCCGAACCCCCTTTCCGCCCGCCTCGCCAGAAAGCGGAAGCGAAAAGGACGATTTCAAGTTTTTCTAATCCCGCTTTGCGGGATTGCTCGGCTTCACCGAGCCTGGCGGCAAATTCTTTACCTCAATAATCCTTTAAAAACTTCTAATGCTGTTAATAAACTTTCTTCTCTTAATACCTTGTAATATTCCGGTTTATGAATTGGCCTATCAACTTTTCTTTCGCCCTCAAGTAAGGTAATTATGTTTAAATCAATATCAAAATATGAAAGTAGGGTATGAGTAGAGGGACTACCATATTTAATATGATTGGCAGTAGAATAATCACCGCCAAGCTGACTTTCTAATTGAAATAACACGAAAGCAAGGTCGGGAAAAACTTGTTTGAAAAGCGTAAAGTCAACTAAAATCCTTTTCAGCATTGCGTTTTCTGTATATGCCTTGCACTCCATAGCGATTTTGAATTTTCCATCAATATGAACATGGACATCCGTTCTTAACGGATAGTAAAAATCCTTGATATGGTCCTTTATGAATTTCTTTACTTCGGGACTTTTAATTCTTTCAATATACTCTTTCTTAATCGGAATTTTTACAGTTTCCTTTTCAAGAGATAATCTGGCTGGGTCCTTTTTTAATTCTTTCCATGCTATTTCAATTAAACTTTTTGCTAAACTTTCAACGAGCATTCCTTTACCGGCTCTGATTATTCCGCCATAAGCCCTATCTTCCGACTCTTTGGCTCTTGTATCAACACCTTTAACTAAAAATTCATAGGCATTGATAAGCGATTGTATATCTTTTGAAAATTTTTTGTCCATAGCTTTAAAATAAACTTGTGTTAACTTGTGTATTTTTAACTCTATCTTCTGCTTTTTTGCAGTACTCTTCGGAAATATCTATCCCAATATAACTTCGTGATAGTCTTTTGGCTACCGCAGTAGTTGTTCCTACTCCATTAAAGGGGTCAAGAACAATATCTCCTTTAAAGCTAAATAATTTTAATACTCTTTCAACCAATGGTTCTGGAAACATTGCTGGATGTCCGTATTTCTTCATATTGTATTCTGGGGCAATATCCCATCTTGCATAGACCCATTTTTTAAACTCATCGCCGGTTATATCAGCCATTTTCCAATTCCCTGAATGTCTTAAATCGCCTTTACAAAAAATCTCAAGAAATTCCCATGTGTATTTTAAGTAAGGGTTGCTCGGACTTTTCCAACTACCCCAAGCGGTATATTTACAATTATAGTTGTGCTTATCCCACAAAATTTCACCTTTCCAAATTAGTTTATTCTTAATAAAAAAGTCAGATATTATGTGATGGATGGGAATATAATCAGAAAATAAAGGTTGAACATTAACAATAATTCTACCGCCATATTTTAATACTCTTATACATTCTTTAAATATGGCAAAAAGTTTATTAAAATATTCATTCCAATTTACTCCATCTTTGTGATTTTCATATTCAAGCCCAAAATTATATGGCGGAGATGTAAAAATTAAATCAATACAGTTATCCGGAAGTTTTTTTAAAACTTCCTCGCTATCGCCAACTATTATTTTATTTATAAATTCATCGGGGACTTTATTATTTTGCTTGGGAAAATTATGACCCTGAGCGTAATAATAAATACCTCTTATTTTTTCTTTTTCTTCCCTGTTCTTTACCTTTCTTTCTTTATTGTATCCAACATATAATCTTTTTCGTCCTTTTAGACCATAACTTTTTATTTTTTCAATATTGTAAAGTATTAAATTTAATAATTTAGCGGTATCACTATTTGAATTTTTGGCTAATGAGAAAATATGCCTTTTAAAATTGAAAAAATCTAATTCTTTTATATGAATTACTAATCCATTATTGGTTAACTCAAAATAGATATCTTCTTTGGGAAATAAAGAAAATAATTTCTGCAGCGTAGCGTTGTTCTGCTTTACCCTCGCTGTATATATTTTTACTGGTAAGTAATTATCCATAATTATTTTATTAATTCGTCCACTGTTATATTTAACGCTTTAGCTATTTTTGCCATAACGAAAACCGATGGCTTCTTGATAACTCTGGTTTCAATTTTGGTAAGAGTAGTATAAGAAATATCCGCTTTCCTTGCGAATTCGTCTTGAGAGAGTTCAAGTTTAAGTCGCAATGTCTTTATTTTCTTGCCTAATTTATTTCCTTGATTATTTTCCATAATTTGATAACATTAAATTGTTTTGCTATAATTCTATACAAGTATATGATAACAAATAAAAGTCAAACAATCAAGGAAGA
>JAMWCT010000139.1 GCA_023819525.1 Candidatus Omnitrophota bacterium | reverse complement strand
TTTCAACAAACTCAAAACATAAAAATTTAATTCCTTCATTTTTTCTTTATCGTAAATTTCATCCTCCAAAGGATGTTTTCCTTGATAATTTGGAGCTGATTGAATTTTAGCTAAAAGATTTCTTAAAGGTTCTTTAATTAAATTAAAAAAAACATTAAAATCTGCAGTTGTCCAACCTTCCTCAAATAAATCGACTAAAGCATCATAGGGATGATCTTGATAACTTAATAATTCACTCTTTTTCTTAACTAAATCAATAATTTTTTGCAAATAGGGTTGAAATTTTTTAAAATCATTATTCTTTTTTGCTTCTCGCCAAACTACTTGAGCCTGATTGGTTGTTTTATTCCAATTTTCAATAAAATCATCAGGTAATTTTTCAATGATATTTATTTCTCTTGTTAAAATTCTCACAACTGCTTTTTCATATTCGTTCAAGTCCTCAAGTTGACATTTTTCAATTAAATTTTTAAAATCTTTATCTAAAATTAAATTTTTCATTAAAATATTAACTTTCCCCAAAATAAAACCTCTATCTTCAGCAGCCTTGACCGGCATATAAGTGTTTAAATCCCAATCAGCTAAAGCTGCCAGACTTTCTAGGGCAGCAATAGCTTGAAACTTTTCTAAAATTTTTAAAATTAATTTATTTTTAAATTTTTCCATTTTTGAGTATCAAATATCATTTTCTCACCGCTATAAATAATAATTATAGCAAAATCTTTTCTTAACGTAAATTAATAATAATAAAAAATGTTTTTCAACCAATTAAAGCTATGATCCGATTTAAAAACCTATTTTAAAACATCGCCTCAAAAACTAAATTTTACTTTAAAATCTAACATAACAATTAATCTTCTTTATCGCCAAGTAGCATTATTTAAAACTTTGTATCATTTAAAAAAATGATCACCAAATATAACTAAAATAAAATTAATTTTCATAATTAACCTTTCTAAAACTATAAATTAAAGTTGCAAAAAAATACTATCTTTGATAAAAACATTTACTTATCAAGAAAAAAGGCAGGGCTAACAAAATAAAATCAATAACTAAACAATAAATACAAATCGATTTTATAACAACAAATTGAAGATAAATTGATGTTAAAGAAATAAAAATACCAAGAAAAATCAAAAATTTAAAAAGAGTATTAAAAAACCGTTTAATGAACAAAAATGTAATTATTAAAAAATAAATTGCTCCCCAAAAAGAAAGAGGCAAATTAAAAACTTTACTATATCTACTTGTCAGAACTTTATTACAATTGTTTTCTACCCCACAAAAATAAGAATTATAAGAATAGTGAATATAAGTTAAATAAACTGAAATTATAAATCCTATTAAAATCAAAATCAAAAATAAATTGTTTACTAAATTTTTCATAATTTTCTATAAATTAGCAAATTTTTATTACCACTATCTTTTATCAAAAATATTTTTCCAAATTCAGCTAGGGCAAATTTATAAGAAATTATAACCTAATTAGACCTAATTTCATTAATTGCTTTTAGCGAATTAAAAAACAGCTTTGTATTATCTAAACCAAAACTAATGAATTTTTTATTTAGTTTGTCTAAAAAAAATAAAAAGTTCGTCAAATTTTTTTTGATACTTTTTTAATTTTTAGAAATAACCTCGTACCACAAAACTAAAAAATAAGATAAATCACCTATTAATAAAAAACCATAAAGAAAGATAATAATAATTAAAATTGTTGATAGAACAACCTTCATGATTTATATTATAAATGAAGAATCTAGTATAAATTTTGCTGAGCATATAAATTGGACTTAATCTATTATAAAAGTAAAATCTTACAAACAAAAATCAGTTAAAATCAACTTTACAGATCAAGTCTCCCTATAAGTAAATTATGTAATTTCTTAAAATTTATCGAATGTTTAGAAAGTTTATATCGATGGGCTATGGTTAGCGTCAATGTCTAGAGAAAGATTAACTATAAATCTAAAAGAATGATTAAATTAATACAGATTAGATTGCTGTTGCTCAAGATTGTTTATAAAATATCACAATTATCAGAATCAAGAATAAAAATCAAGTCTAAAAACATCTAGCTTTTTAACACGAATAATAAATTCAGGATCGAAAAAATCACAAAAGATATAAATATAAATTTTTTCCATTATAATAAAGTTGTTATATAAAATTATTGTTATAAGTCAAATTTTTTATTAAAATGTTAACTATAAAATCAAATAAAGAACGAGAAATTATTGATATTACCGAGGATATCAACAAATTTTTAGTTAATCAAAAAAAAGAAAATGGATTGGTTTTTCTTTTTGCCTTACATACAACCTGTGCCTTGACAACTGCTGATTTAGATCCTGGCGCTGAAAAAGATTATCTAACTGCTTTTGAAAAAATTGAACCTAAAACAAATTATATTCACCCTCATAATCCCGAACATTTTCCTGAACATTTTTTATCTTCAATTGTTGGTACTTCTCTTCTTTTACCTTTTGAAAATAAAAAATTAATTTTGGGAACCTGGCAAAGAGTAATTTTGATTGAATTTGATGGGCCACGAGAAAGAAAAATATTTTTTAAGATTGTTTTATCACAATAATAAAAAATTGATGCCCCAAAAGAGTTAACTATTATAGTTCATTCCTAAAACTTTATCAAAATAAAGAGCTTTTTTAACTAAAGTATAAAAATTGAAAAATATCAAGTTAATGATAAAAATTAAAAATTATTTTCTTTATTTTTCTGAATGTTTTTTATATTTAGTTATAGGTTTGTAAATATTTTTACTTTAAAAAATGACTAATTGTCTTTTGGGACAATTAGTCTTTGTTATATTGGATATTTTCTTATCTTCACATTAAAGTCAGCCCGGCCGGCTTCATAACCTCGATTATATGCCCAGATACAGTCCTGAGCGAAATAGGTCAGTTTTTTAATCTTAAAAACGCGAGGGAGTTTAAATGCCTTGGCGTCATTATAGCCTTGGCAATAGAAATCGTATAGAATTTTGTTTTCAAGCATCTATCCCACCTCCCTTATCTCAGTTTTTGTCTTCTAATTTAATTTTAATAAATTTTATTAAAATTTCCTAATTGAAACAAATATTCTTTAAAGATATTAATGGTTTTGTCTGTAGTAATCTTACTAAAAACAGAAATTTGGTTATAGAAAAAAATATTCCCAAAGAAGGTGGTATTAGCGGCAAAGTGGTTGAAAATTTAGCCAATGATATGATTGCTCATATCTACAAAAAAACCCAAGGTAAATATACTATAATTGGTGTTGGTGGTATTTTTTCCCCTGAAGATGCTTATAAAAAAATAAGACTTGGAGCATCATTGGTTCAGCTTATTACAGGCATGATTTTCCAAGGCCCTCAATTAATTAGCAGTATTAATATTGGCTTAGTTGAATTATTGAAAAAAGATGGCTTTAATTCAATAAAAGAGGCTATCGGTGTTGATATTAATTTCAGTTAGTACTCAGCAAACCATAATTTCTCCCTTTAAAGT
>JAMWCT010000138.1 GCA_023819525.1 Candidatus Omnitrophota bacterium | reverse complement strand
AAAAATGGCATTTGGTAAAATGGCCAAGAAAACCATCGATGAGAGATATTCAAAAACTACAACCTTTAATTGAAGAAAATTCTAGTCCTGTTGGAGTATTTGGGGCAACTCCTGAATATAGATTTGCTTTAGCCTCATTCAAGCCTGCTTGTAATGTATTTTTATTGGATAATTCATATTTTTCATATAAAATTATGACAAATATTCTAAAAAAAGATTTCAAGATTTTCCCAAAATCAGAATTTTTTATTCCATGTGATTGGAATGATATTGGCAAAGTAATCCCTCAAAAAACTTTTGGATTTTTAATGGGAGATACCATCCTTCCTTATCTTCAAACCAAAGAAAAGCTTAGTAATTTTTTATATAATTGTTATCAGATTCTAATCCCAGGAGGAAAATTTATTCTCAGAGAGTTCATAAAAGGCAAGATAAATTATTCTCCAAAAGAAATTAGACATCTTCCCTTTTCTCCAGATATAAAAAGATGGTGCTATATCTTTGCCAAAAACTTTGCAGTTTCTGATAATATTTTCTACGAAGAAAAATTAATTAAAAATCTATTAAAAATTGGAGATATCAAGGTCTATAAAACCTGTGCAGATCCACCAAGAACAAGACTATTGCTAAATCAAAATGATTTTATACAAACAATATATTCCAGTGGTTTTAAAATAGAAATTTTAGAGCCACCTAGTTTATCTCCCTATCCTACACCTGGATTATTTCTATTAACAAAAAGATAAATTAACTTACTTTAGAAGATACAATAAAGCCCTTGCCTCAATCTCTGTTAAAAATTTTCTTTCAACTATTGAAAATAAAACATTCTTTATTTTTTCTTTATTTTTTATTTTTTCTGTATTTTCAATTTTTTTTAAAATAAGTTTTTTTATATAATTCCGCTCATTTTTTGTTGCAAGTTTTTCTGCTCTATATTTTGGTTTAACCTTCTTAAATTCATAAAGGCAAATTGCTAATGCATTTGTTATGTTCATAACTGGATAATTTTTTGAAGTCGGTATTGTTAGCAGCAAATCACATTTTTTTATTTCATCCTCTTTTAATCCACTGCCCTCTGGACCAAACAAAAGAGCAACATTTCCATCTATTTTTCTATTTTCTAATTTTTGTTTTATTTGTTTTATATCCAATGGTTTAATTCCAACAGAAAAATTTTTTTCTATTCTTCCAGTTGTGCCAATTATCAGTTCACAATCCTTTATTGCATCTTCCAGCTTTTTGTAAATCCTTGCATTTTCAATAATATTTTTTGCATGTTTAGCATACATCTTTGCACTAAAACCAAGAGAGCATTTTGGATTAACTATATGCATTTGAGTTATAGCAAAATTTTTCAAAAGCCTTGCATTCATTCCGATATTTATCTCGTATTCTGGTTCTATAAAAATTATTTTAAGCTTCATCAACTATTATTTTTCTTTATTTTATATAAAAGTATTCTTTCAAAAAAGAATCTCTCCTCTCCAATTACTTTTGCGCAATATCCAAATTTTTTTATTAATCTTTTTAGCTTTAACAAATCTGCCAAATCAGATACAACTAAATAAATAAACCCATTTTTTTTCAAGAATTTTTTAGCGTCCTTTAAAAATCTTTCAATTGTTCTAAGTCCATCTTCTCCCCCGTCAAATGCTAAATTAAGAGAATTTTTTAGTTTTTCTTCTTTTTTTGTTGGTAAATACGGGGGATTAAAAATTATAAAATCAAATTTTTGCTTTGGAACCCTTTCAAATAAATCTGAATAAAAAAATTTTATTTGGTTTTCAACATTATTCAATCTTGCATTATGGCTACAATTCTTTAATGCAATCTTATTTTTATCTGTAGCAAAAATAAGTTTAAGTTTTGGAAATTTTTTTGCTAAATATATTGATATTGCACCAGAACCTGTTCCAATTTCTAAAATCTTTCCTTTAATATTTTTTAAATTTTTTAGAAGAAGAAAAGTATCCTCCATCGGATAATATACTTCTTTATTTGGTTTTATTAAAATAATCTGATCTTCAAAATAAATTTTTTCAATCATGAAAATTCGCCAAATATTTTTTTATTTTTCTATATCCAGCACCAATTCTTACTATTTTTTTATTTACTAAATCTATTATTGTTGAGCCTTTTTTATAATGGCATTTCCCTCCATCTACTAATACCTCTATCTGTTTCTTTATTGTATTTGGAACTAAATCAAAAGAATAATGAGGGCTTTTTCCAGAAATATTTGCGCTTGTGCTAATAATTGGCTTTCTTAAAGCCTTTGATAACAAAATACAAAATTTGTTTTTCGGAACTCTTATTGCTATAATATTATTTTTCACTATTGGGATTTTCTTCTTTGCTTTTAATAAAAAAGTGTATGGTCCTGGTAAAAAAATATTAAGTAATTTTTTATATTTTTTAGGAACATCTGCATACTCTCCGATTCTTTCTTTTTCTACTATCACTGAGAATTTATCGTCTTTTCTTTTTTTTATTTTCATAATTTTTTTTATTGCCTTTATATCTGTAGCATCAGCACCTATTCCATAAAGAGTATCTGTAGGGTAAAGTATTGTTTTTCCAGCTTTAAGGGCTAAAACACATTCTTTTAAGGCTTTCTTATAAGGAGGAATATTAATTTTCATTTTTAATTCACATTTTTTTTAAAGCACACAAGAATGGTTGATGTGGCTTAATAAAGCCTACAGCAGTATCTATAATTCTTTGCTCGGCTTTGTTTCTACACAGCATAGTTATATTAGCTTATGGCTGCTCCTTCCGGCCTGACCAGGTTCACTAATACAACTATCCATATAGGCATAAGCGTCTTCACAAAAATTATAGACTTACTATAAGCTTCATTAAACGCCATCAACCTATCAGCCGCGCCATAAGAGGATTTGCGCTAAATAGCAGACCCCTACCCTGCCGGCCTATCTTGTGTGCATTAACTACTTTGTTTTTTGAAGTTTTTTAAACTTTAGTTTTGTTTCAACTCTAAAAAAAGCTTTATAAATTTTTTCTTTGTAATTTTCTATGTGAGTTTATGGTAAATATGGCAAATATAGTTGAATTTTTTAAGACCTCTAAATCCTACCTCTTTAAACCAGTAGATACAGTTAAACAATTAAAAACCCAAGACTATACTTATATAGATAGCATTATTATAGGTGCTATCTTCTCAGCCTTTTTTTCTTTAATCTTCCTTTTATTAAATCTTTTTATTCTAAAAGGAAATATAATATTTGCTTTAATTGGTGCAGTAATAGGTTTTCTAATTGGAACAATTGGATTTTTTATCTCTACTTTCCTTTATGGAGGAGTTTATTATATCATTGCAAAAGTTTTAGGTGGTAAGGCACCTAAATTTCCTACTTTCCTTTATTCGTTCCTTGTTTACGCCTTTTCTATAGTCATCTTTTCAATTATAGGAGCTATAATCTCTATGGTGGGTTCTTTTATCCCAGTAATTGGTATATTTATCTCTTTAATTATTAGTTTAGTCAT
>JAMWCT010000022.1 GCA_023819525.1 Candidatus Omnitrophota bacterium | reverse complement strand
TCTCATAAAACTTTACGAGAAGAAGAAAGTACAATACAAAGATGAAACCTTTAAGCATATTTCAGAACTATTAAAAGAGGTCAAAGAACTACACAAGAGAGATTGGCAGGAGTCCCCAACACCACACAAGGACTACGAGCAATCTTGGCGAGCATTTAAGGGTAAGAATTTAGAAAAACTTGTCATTCACATTATCAAAGATGAAGTAGAAAGTTTGGGCCTAAAAATTGTTGAAGGGAATACGCTTGAACGAACAAATAGCAGTAATTTATCTACAGAATTAAATAGAGTTAAAAGAAATCTCTTGATTGATTATGGAGAATTCGGTTCTCATTTGCCTGATGTTGACATAATTATTTATGACCCAAAAACTTACGAGATTATTGCTGTAATTTCTAGTAAAGTCACCCTTCGTGAAAGAATAGCGCAGACAGGTTATTGGAAAATCAAACTTAGCCAAGATAAAATTACCAAGCATATCAAGGTTTTCTTTGTTACGCCTGATGAAGACAAAACTTTAAGCATTAGAAAACCAGCGAAGAAAGGCAGAGCAATAGTTGAAATAGACACAGATGGCAGTTATGTTATGAGCGAAGAAGAAATTGAGGAAAGCAAAAAAGTAAAAAATTTGATAAATTTTTAGTTGATTTAAAAAATTTAATCTATGCCAAAAGAAATTAAAGATAAAATAAATCAACAACCTCTGATTTCTCAGGAACAAGAAAACGACAAGCCGCCTTTTGAAACGACTACTCTTTGGGATTATCCAAAACAGAGTTATGGTAAAAAACCAAAGGGTAATAATAAATTTCAGGGAGTTACACCAGCTTTTATTATTTGGAATATGCTACAGAGATATACAAAACCAGGCGATTTAGTTGTTGATCCAATGGCGAGTAGCGGAACAGCAATTGATGTTTGTGAAGAAGAAGGGAGAAAAGTAATTGGTTATGATATAAACCCCCAACATCCTAAAGTCATAAAAAATGATTCTCGAAAAATCCCTCTTGCTGACAATTCGGTTGATATGGTTTTTATAGACTCTCCTTATGGAGATAATGTTAATTATTCAGATGATCCTGCCGATATTGGTAAGATATCGGCTGAGGATCCAAGATTTTATGAGGAGTTGGAAAAAGTAGCGAAAGAAATATATAGAATTTTAAAACCGGGCAAAGTAATGGGGTGGTTAATTGGCGACCAATGGGTAAAAAGGAAATTTACACCGGTGGGCTTTAAGATTTACCAGATGCTAGTTGATGATGTAAAATTTGAACCTATAGATTTAATTTGTGTAGTTAGAAGAAATCAAAGCTCTAATACAAGGCTTTGGCATTACCGTGCTCAAAAATTTAATTTCTTTTTGAGAGGTTTTAAATATTTAATTTTGGTTAAAAAGCCGGATGGTAAAAAGATGGAACGACCATTGAAAGTAGATTGGAAGAAATATAAATAATGCCCACGCAACGAGAAAAAATATTTAAAAAGGTGCGGAAAATTCTAAAAAATCGACCTAACGGCATTAGATATTTGAGCTATTTCGCAAAATAAAAAATCAATTAGCCGAAGTGCCAGACAATACAATTCATGGCACTATTTGGGATTTAGATAAAAAATTCTAGAAATAGGAATCTTTGTATTGAAGAAATATCTTAAAAGAGGAGATGGAGACAAAATTAAAAGGAAAAGAAGTGTTAGGGGAATAAACGAGAATGTTTTTTATAATTTATTTGCCAACTATTTAGTTAGCAATTAAACTTCTTAATCTACTTCTCAATTATAACTTTAAAAATATACTTCTAAAAATCTCTCTTTACAGTTTTATGGAAAGAAAGTATAATTAAAAAATATAAGAACAAGAGATTAGTGTTTTAATTTCCCGGGAGGTGGCGCAGTTTGGATTAGCGCACTTGAATGGGGTTCAAGGGGTCGCGGGTTCAAGTCCCGCCCTCCCGATAAAAGGAAGAGGTTTGTTTTTTGAAATGAAAAACATATAAGAAAAATGCAAAGCGACACCTTGAACCAAAAAGGAGTTTGAGGGAAAAGAATTTTCCCTCAAATCATATTCTCTTCTTTGTAAGGAAAGGGAGTGACAGTGAAACGTCATAAGAGGGAAAACGTAGTTTGCCGTTTATTTTTTAAGAATTAATATAATTTTAAATTAAGAGGGGGGAATAAAATGGCTGAATATACTGGTCCAGAAAGAAGAAAATATCCGCGCCTTAATGCAAACTTTGTTGTTAGTTATCGTATAAAAGAGGTCCCTGATAATTTTGATATTTCTCAAACAAAAAATGTAAGTGGAGGGGGGATTCTGCTTACTACTAATCGTAAATTCGAAAAAGGAACGCTTTTAACTTTAAATATTCGTTTTCCATTTCTTGCTGATAGAATAGAGGTTACCGGAGAAATTGTTGATTCTAAAGAAATAGTGCGGGATTTAATTTATGAGACAAGAATTAAATTTTTAGATTTAGATCCTGATGTTTTAAAAAAACTCCAAGATTTTGTTTTGGTTCGTTTTAAAAAATAAATAATTATGGTTAAAAAAATAGGGATAATTGGTTTAGGTAACGTTGGAGAAGCAACCATTAAAATGCTTACTAAATATTCATCTTTAATTTACCAGCGCAGTGGCTTTAAGATACAGATTAAAGCAGTTTGTGATAAAAAAAAGGTAAAAAACACTATCGCTAAAAAATATTCAATACCATTTGAAGTAGATGCATTTAAATTAATAAATGATTCGGAAATAGATATAATTGTTGAATTAATAGGAGGAATAGAACCTGCCAAAACTTTTATTATAGAGGCACTAAAGAAACGAAAAAACGTTGTTACCGCAAATAAGGCGCTATTGGCTCAACATGGTAAACAAATTTTTTCATTAGCAAAAAAAGTAAATAAAATTGTAGGTTTTGAAGCTTCGGTATGTGGAGCAATACCACTTATTAAAAGCATTTCTGATGGTCTTGTATGCTGTGAGATAAGAGAAATGTTTGGTATTTTAAATGGGACAACAAATTATATTCTTACTAAAATGTCAAAAGAAAAAATTGATTTTTCTTTAGCTTTGCGCCAAGCGCAAAAAAAAGGATTTGCTGAAAAAAATCCTTCTTTAGATATAGATGGTATAGATACTTTACATAAATTAAGTATATTAAGTTATCTTTGCTTTGGTGTGTGGCCACCTTTAGATAAGGTTTATACAGAAGGGATTTCTAAAGTTTCACTTTTAGATATTCTTTATGCGCAAGAACTTAATTATTGCATTAAGTTACTTGCTATAGCAAAGAAGGATGGAAACTTTTTAGATCTAAGAGTACATCCAACATTAATTTCAATGGACCATCCACTTTCAGAGGTTTCTTCTGTATATAATGCTGTATTTTTGGAAACCCATCCCGCTGGTAAACTTCTATTTTATGGATTAGGAGCTGGTGGAGAACCTACATCTTCTTCAATTATTTCAGATATAGTCAATATTGCCTTACAAAAACAAAAAATTCCTCAACAAGAGGAAGATCTTAAGCTTAAAAGTATAAATAAGATAAAAGCGCGTTATTATGTCCGTTTTATGGCTTATGACAGACCCGGTGTTTTGGCACAAATATCTAAGATACTCGCTTTATTTAAGATAAGTATTGCCTCTGTTACCCAAAAAGAAAGAAATAAAGGAAGACTTGTTCCAATAGTTATGCTTACTCATGAAGCATATGAAGCAAATATCAGGAAAGCAATCAATAAAATCGATACCCTTTCTGTAATAAAAAGTCCTTCCCAAGTTTTAAGGATTGAAAATTTATGAACCCATATTTAGGTGTAATCCAACGCTATAAAAAATACCTCCCTATAACCGATAGAACACCTTGCATAAGTCTTTTGGAAGGCAATACCCCACTTATATGCTCATTTAAAATATCACAGTTTTTAGGAAAAAATTTTAAAGTTTATTTAAAATATGAGGGGCTTAACCCAACAGGCTCATTTAAAGATAGAGGCATGACAGTGGCTATATCTAAAGCCAAAGAAGAAAATAAAAAGGCTGTAATTTGTGCTTCTACAGGAAATACTTCTGCTTCAGCAGCTGCTTATGCTGCAAGAGGCAATTTAAAATGTATTGTAATTATACCAGAAAGCTCAATTGCTTTAGGTAAATTAGCCCAAGCATTAATACATAAAGCAGAGGTTATTGCTATAAAAGGAAATTTTGATGTAGCATTAGAAGTGGTGCGTAAAATTTCATCAGATTACCCAATACAACTTGTAAATTCTATCAATCCATATCGTATTGAAGGCCAAAAAACAGCAGCATTTGAGATTTGTGATGTTTTAGGAAGGGCTCCGCATTTTCATTGTCTTCCTGTAGGCAATGCTGGAAATATTACTGCTTATTGGAAAGGCTTTAAGGAATATTATAGTTATAAAAAAATAAGTTATCTTCCAAGATTATTAGGTTTTCAAGCAAAAGGAGCAGCTCCTATTGTTAGAGGCTATCCTATAAAAAATCCAAAGACAATTGCTACAGCAATTAGAATTGGTAATCCAGCAAGTTGGCAGAAAGCTATTGAAGCAACAAAAGAATCATCTGGATTAATTGATATGGTCAGTGATAGAGAGATAATTCTTGCCTATAAATTTTTAGCAGAGGAAGGAATATTTGTTGAACCTGCTTCAGCAGCTTCTGTTGCCGGCCTTTTTAAACTAAAAAAAGAGGGGTATTTTAAAAATTTTAAAGATGAAATAATAATAACCTGCACCTTAACTGGCCATGGGTTAAAAGATCCTCAAATTGCAATAAAAAATATAAAACCTCCAAAAATAGTAGAACCGGAAATTAAAAAAATATTAAAAATAGTAAATTTTTAATTGATATGAGGGGATTTTATCAGAAATTTTCTGAAATTTTAAATGATATTATTAAAAACAATTACGAAGTAGAATTAGGACCTCCTCTATGGGAGGTTTCAGCTTGTAAAGAATTTGGCGATTTATCTTCTATGGTAGCCTTAAGATTAGCCTCAAAATTTAAAAAAGAACCTTTAGAAATTGCCACTGATTTAAAATTGAAATTGGTTAACTATTTCAAAGATGAAGTTGAAAAAATAGAAATAATTAAACCTGGTTTTATAAACATTTTTGTTTCTAAGAAAGCTCTTTTAGACTCTTTAAATACTTTAATAAAAGAAAAAGAAAATTTTTTTAAAAATAATTTTAAAGAAAGGGTCCTTTTAGAGTTTGTTAGCGCTAATCCAACAGGTCCATTGTCTGTAGCTCATGGAAGGCAAGCTGTAGTTGGTGATGTTATTGCTAACATTTTAAAATTTTATGGGAATATTGTAGAAAAGGAATACTATATAAATGATTATGGAAAACAAATTGAAGTATTAATATCAACCGTAAAAGAACGTATAAAAGAAATAAAAGGAGAGGATTTTTGTATTTCACAAGATGCATATTTAGGTGAATATGTAAAAGATATTGCGAAAACTTATTTAGAAAAGAGAGAAACTACTGATTTAGAAAATTTCGTTATTGATTATATACTTTCTTGGATTAAAAAAGATCTAAAAGCATTGGATATAGAATTTGATAACTGGATAAGCCAAAAAAAACTTATAAACGATGGTTATGTAGAAAAGACAATCTCGTTTTTAAATGAAAAAGGATTAATTTATGAAAATGAAGGAAGTAAGTGGTTTTGTTCTACTAAATTTGGCGATGATAAAGATAGAGTGGTTATAAAGAGCGATAAAGAACTAACCTATTTTGCTTGCGATATAGCTTATCATAAAAATAAATTAGAAAGAAATTATCAAAAACTTATAAATCTATGGGGACCAGATCATCATGGATATATAAAAAGGGTTAAGTCCGCAATAGAAGCTTTAGGTTATGATAAAGAGATTTTAAAAATAATCATTATCCAACTGGTGACTTTAAAAACAAAAGAAAAGATGTCAAAGAGAAAAGGTAAGGTTATATTTCTTTCAGATCTAGTGCAAAGAATTGGTAAAGATGCCACAAGATTTTATTATCTTTTGCGAAAAAATTCATCTCATTTGGAATTTGATACCCAACTTGCGCAAGAGGCTTCTTTTAATAATGCTTTATATTATATTCAATATGCAAATGCCCGCATTGAAAGTATCTTTAAGAAGGCTAAGTTAAATGGAAAAGATATAGATGTAACTTTTACTAAATATTTAGATCAAGAGGAGGAGATAAATTATTTAAGGATTTTATTGCAATTTTCAAATTGTTTGGATAAGGCTTATTATACTCTTGAGCCTGTATTTATTATTGAATTTTTAAAAACCTTGGCAACAAATTTTCATAAATTTTATGAAAGAAATAAGGTTTTATGCGAAGATAAAAATAAAACCTATGCAAGGCTAACTTTATTAGAAGCAACAAGAATAGTTTTGCATTGTGCTTTAAAAATTTTGGGGATAAAGCCTGTAGAAAAAATGTAATTAATTTAGATGACTCGAAGGAATTGGCAAATAAAAAAAATAAGTGATGAGGCTTTAGATTTAAGTAAAAAACTTAATATTTCCCCAATTACAGCGCAAGTGCTTCTTAACCGCAATGTAAAAGATTTTTATGCATTTTTATATGGAAATTTATCTACACTTTTTCCACCAGACTCACTTCCGGATATATCAAAGGCGGTTGAACGGATAAGAGATGCTATAAAAAATGATGAAAAGATTTTAGTTATCGGAGATTACGATGTAGATGGGGTAACTTCTGTTGCTATTTTCTATGAGTTTGCAAAAAAATTTCCAAAAAATTTCTCATTTTATATTCCGCATCGTATTGATGAAGGTTATGGCTTACAAAAAAAATTTATTGAACAAGCAAAAAAATATGGACAGACATTAATAATTGCTTTTGATTGTGGAACTAATTCATTTTTTGAGACAGAATTGGCAAAAAAATATAAAATAGACGTTATCGTCTTTGACCATCACCAACCAAAAGAGAACCTAAATAATCAATTTGCATTTATAAATCCAAAAAGAAAAGATGCTTCTTATCCATTTAGTGATTTAAGTAGTGCTGCAATATCTTTTAAACTTTTGCAATTATTAACAGGAAAAACTTGTTATTTTCAATTAGATTTGGTAGCACTTTCTTTGGTTTGCGATGTAGTTCCATTGATAGGGGAAAATAGGGTTCTTCTTAAAGAAGGTATAAAATTGCTTAAAAATTCCCAAAGAACCGCAATTAAGGCTCTCTGTGATATAAGTAAGTTAAAACAAGAAAATATTGATACATACCATATTGGTTATATTCTTGGTCCTAGGATAAATGCATCAGGTAGGATTGCTTGTGCTAAAGAGGCTTTAGACTTTTTTTTAACTGAAGATCAAAAAAAAGCTTTTGATATAGCCAATAAACTTCAAGATTATAATCAGTTAAGGCGTGACATTGAAACAAAAATTTTTAGAGAAGCCCAAGAAAAGATAGAAAGAGAGATGGGTGGTGATTATGCAATTGTGGTGTATGACGATGGGTGGCATCCGGGTGTATTAGGAATTGTGGCATCACGTTTAGTGGAAAAATATTATAAGCCCTCATTTGTATTTTCTTTTGATGAAAGAATAGGAAGAGGTTCTGCACGTTCTATTCACGGCTTGCATTTAATAGAGGCTTTAGATAGATGCGCATCGCTTCTACAACTTTACGGTGGGCATAAAAAGGCAGCAGGTATGCAGATTTTAAAATCCGACATTGGCGCATTTAAGGAAAAAATAAATTCTTTAATAAAAGAAAATCTAAAACCACAAGATTTTATACCTGTTTTAGAAATAGATGCACAGTTAGATTTTAAAGACATTACTTTTAAGTTGATAGAGGAAATTAGACTACTTGAGCCTTTTGGAGAAGATAATCCTCAACCACAATTTGTAACCTTTAATGTCTGCAAAAAAAATATTATAAAAAATTCTAAAAATGGTTATTCTTTGTGGTTAACTAAAGGGAATTTAACATATGAGGCTATTATATACAACGAAGATTTTTTAGACCTGATTAATTTTGCTGATACTTTTGATATAGTTTATACGCTTGATTGGAATAATTTCTATAAAGTTCCAAAATTAATTATTAGAGACATTCGTCTTGGCAGGGGAGGCAACAAATGTTAGTTTCCCTTTTTTTATACACTTTGCACAGACAAGTATCTTTTTAATTTTCCCGTCAATTAAAACTTTTCGTTTATGCAAATTAGGCTTAAATATTCTTCTACTTATGCCTGTAATTTTTTTACCAACACCGCCTTCTTTCTTTGCCTTACCGCGTCTGGTTACACGATTTCCACTAATTGCTTTTTTACCACAAATTTGGCATTTCCTGCTCATATCAAATCCTTCAAAATAAGAAAAAATAATATATCCATAAATCGCATCTTGTCAAGAATAATTTATGTTTAATTTATAATTTATAGAAACTTTATTTCTTATCACTTATTTTTATTAAATCCTCTTTACCAATATCAGTTTCCTGTGGGATTGTCCAAAAACCAATAAGACTTTTATCGGTAATTTTATAATATACTACACCACAATTTTGGCCAAACCCCCAACCAACAATAAGTAAATCATCTTGTAAAAGACCTACGCCACTATAGGTTTCAGAAGGTAATTTCCAATCTAATATATAGACCTTACCAAATTTCCTAATAAAAACCTTTCCTGTGTATCCTTTACCTGAAGAAGGGGAAAAAGAATTGACTATACTGTATTCGCCTTCTAAAGTCTTGTGTCCTTCTAAATCTTCGGTTCCAATTAAGTCAGAGTCAACAGTTGCCCATTTACCTTCTAATCGATTTCCCTTTATTTTATAGACTACAATCCCATAGTAACTTCCAGGAACATCCCAACCCACACAGAGAATGTTTTCGTTCATAACGATACCAATGCCTTCATATGTTAGTGAACCAGAAAATTTCCAAACAAGCTTATAAGTATCT
This sequence comes from Candidatus Omnitrophota bacterium, assembly GCA_023819525.1. Taxonomy (GTDB): domain Bacteria; phylum Omnitrophota; class Gorgyraeia; order Duberdicusellales; family 4484-171; genus JAMWCT01. The sequence continues at coordinate 10,558 of JAMWCT010000022.1, read as the reverse complement.
TTTTTAGGGATAATATCAACTGTTCCAGTGTATTTTCTATAAGTTGAAGGGTTATAAGCGTAAGTAATCTTATATGTTCCAGCTAAACCTTTTGGATCAGAAACAAGTGGTTCGTTGGGATGAGTAATTTTTGCAAACTCATTTAGATTTAGAGGAGAGTTTCTTAAAATAAATGGTTTTATTTCGTTAATTGCTAATGCAAAGTTAATATTTTGCCCAGCGCGTATTAAAAATGTTACAATACCTATAGCTTGGCCGTTTGAATTTATCAAGGGGCTACCACTATTACCTAAAGATATAGGAGCAGTGAACTGTAGCCATTTTATTCCCTGAAAGTTTCGGATACCAGAAACTAAACCATCAGAAAATGAATATTCCAAACCCAAAGGATTTCCAATACAATAGACTTTTTCTCCTACCTGGACAGTGTCAGAATTGCCTAAACTAATATAAGGAAGATTGCTGGCATTAATTTTAAGAAGACATATATCACGATAAGTATCATAGGAAAGGATAGAAGTTACAGGATAAAGTTGCCCCTCTTTTAATTTTACATTAATAGCTTTAGCTTTTTCTATCAGATGATAGTTTGTAATCACTATACCTTGACTATCAATAATAAAGCCACTACCTATTAAAGATTCCTCATCTATAGTTATAACTTCAATATTAACGATAGCCGAGCTTATCTTTTTATAGATATCTTTTGGTTCTTTTTGATAAAAAGTATCTTTAGTAGAACTTACAGAAGTATCCACTAAAACGCCATCAATACTTTCTATTTCTTCAATATAATAAGTTATAGGTATGCCTTGAATATCTACCTTTATATACTTATTAGTCCTTTCAATAATTTTTGCCTGCATAATTTTACCTGAGCGAAAGACAATAGTTTCGGCACACACTGAAAACCTTACTATAAATATTATAACTAAAACTATTATAGCTATAGCAAAACGAAGTTTATACTTCATTACTTTTACTCTTTTTTACCCTAAATATTATGTCACTATCATTAAATCTCTTGACGGAGTTGACTTTCAGCATCAATTATGTCACGATTAACTCTTTTTAAAATATAAAATATTTTTGTTTTAAGTTCTTCGTTTATTATTTTTGAAGTTAGCATCTCTCGTAAAACTTGAATACCCATCCTAAAATATCTTACAATTTCACCTTCATCTATCGAATTTAAAGAAAGTAGGTCGCTAAATTTTAAGCCATCAAACCATCCTTCTGATATAGGCGCTAAATGAAAATAAAATTTTTTGCTTAAAGGATATATTCTTAATTTTCGCTCCTTTTGATTTATTTCTTTTATAAAGATGTTTAAAAATCTTTTTAATTTTTTTATTTTTTTGTTTAGCTGCAGCCTTTTCTCGCCTTTTCTTGGTTCACAAACTAAAGCAGTGATTACTAAAAAAAGTGTTTTTGGATCAAGACTATTTAAAAATCCGTTTGAGAAAAGTTCTCCAATTTGTAGTTCAAAACTGTATACTTTTGAGGCTAAATCTGCTTTCCAACTAATATTATTTTCTATAATATAATTCATCTCTTTTAAAATAGTAATTTTTCTTTTCAACAGCTCCATTGCTTCTTTTTTCCCTAAATTTGTCGCTTGATGAAAATGAAAAGAAAGGGGATAAATTGTATAGATTTTTTCACCCATTACTTTATATAAATTAAGTATAGTGGCATAACAAGAATTGAATTGACTCGTTATTGGTTCATATTCTCCATAAAGCATATTTTCTAAAGTATCCAGATCACAACCTTGTGGGTGAATTTTAATTATTACATAACCTTGAGCGTCTATACCACGTCTTCCAGCTCTTCCTGCCATCTGATATAGATCTCTAACTTTTAAATATCTATGATACCTTCCATAAAATTTACTTACTGTATCAAAGACAACAGTTTTTGCCGGCATATTTATACCTAAAGCAAATGTCTCCGTAGTAAAAATTAATTTAATAAGGCCGCTTGTAAAAAGTTGCTCAATAATCTCTTTTAATGTAGGAAGTAGGCCTGCATGATGATAGGCTATACCTTTTTTTATTAAAGGAGATAAAAAGTCTATATGTAAGGAGGTAATATTAAATTTTGAAATTAATTTGCCAAATAATTGAGCAATTTTTTTCTTTTCTTCAAAATTTAAGAAATCAAAATTTGATGCCTCTTGCGCTAATTCCTCACAACGCTTTCTTGAAAATGAAAAGTATATACAAGGGAAAATATTTTTCTTTTTTATATAGTCTATGAGATTAAAAAGTCTATTTGGTTTTATATGATAATACTTATCTTGTTGTTTTAAGGATAAGGCTTGTCTATTTAAGATTTCAAATTTTTTTAGACTATTAAAACTATCAAAAATCTGGTTATTGTATTGAAAAGAAAAATGTAGTGGCACAGGTCTATTTTTTTCTATAACTATCCCTAAAGGAAATTCGTGAACTTTTTGCAACCAGGATGCAAATTCCTTTATATTTGGTATTGTTGCTGAAAGGGCTAACATTTTCATATGTTTGGGCAAAAGTATAATTGCTTCTTCCCATACAGTTCCACGTTCAATATCATCTAAATAATGTATTTCATCAAAAATTACCCATTCACGATATTTAAAATCAGTTGGTTCAACCAAAATAGCGTTTCTGAATATCTCTGTTGTCATAATTAAAATTGGGGCATCTCTATTTATACTTACATCACCTGTTAAAATTCCAACTTTTTGTGGATATTTTTTTGAAAAGTCACGAAATTTCTGATTACTTAAAGCCTTAATAGGGGCGGTATAAACTACACCTTTATTTTTATATAAACAGTCTTCAATGATTTTTTCAGCTATTAAAGTTTTACCTGCACCTGTTGGAGCACTTACAATAACAGAATAATTATTTTTTGCAAAATTTATTGCTTCTTCTTGAAATTTATCTAATTTAAATTCACTTTCCATAACTATATCAATTATATCTAAAGAGTAGAAAAAATAAACTTAAATTGAGAAATTTTTAAAAATGTTTATAATTAACAGATTAGTGAAAGGCAATATGCTTTGAAAATCTTTTCTATAAGATATGCCGAGGGCGGGACTTGAACCCGCACGGGGTTGCCCCCACTGGTTTTTGAGACCAGATTGTCTGCCGTTCCAACACCTCGGCAATTAAAAAATATTTAGTAAAATATAACATTACAAACTTTGCTTGTCAATTGACAATTTTATGTCATAATAGTAAAATCTTTTTAATTTTTAATGGGGCCGTGGTGCAGTGGGAGCACGTTTGACTGGCAGTCAAAAGGCCAGGGGTTCAAATCCCCTCGGCTCCATAAAAAATTACAATTTTTAAAAAATATGAACAAGATAGGTTTTGATAATGAAAAATATCTAAAGGAACAGAGCCAAGCTATCTTAAAAAGAATAGAAAAGTTTGAAGGAAAACTTTATTTAGAGTTTGGTGGTAAACTCTTTTATGATTATCATGCTGCAAGGATTCTCCCAGGCTATGATCCAAATATTAAAATAAAATTACTAAAGGCACTTAAAGATAAAATTGATATTATTCTTTGCATTTATGCGGGAGATATAGAAAAAGGTAGGTTACGAGGTGATTTTGGCATAACCTATGATGTTGATGCTTTAAAACTTATTGATAATTTAAGAGAGCAATCTTTAGATGTCATAGCAGTGGTAATTACCCGTTTTAACAATCAACCACAAGCAATAAGATTTAAAAATGTTTTAGAAAATAGAGGTATTAAAGTGTATCTACATTATGCAACAAAAGGTTATCCAACTGATGTTGATACAATTGTAAGTAAAGAAGGCTATGGAAAAAACCCTTATATTCAAACAAAAAATAGAATTGTCGTAGTTACTGGTCCTGGGCCTGGTAGTGGAAAACTTGCAACATGTCTTTCTCAACTTTATCACGACTACAAAAAAGGAATAAAATCAGGGTATGCAAAATTTGAAACATTTCCTGTTTGGAATTTACCTCTAAAGCATCCAATTAATTTAGCATACGAGGCAGCAACAGCAGATATAGGAGATTTTAATTTAATAGATCCATTTCATCTAAATGCTTATAATCAAAGTGCTGTAAATTATAATAGAGATGTAGAGGCATTTCCTTTGTTAAAAAGAATATTAGAAAGAATTACCAAAGGTGATTTTATCTATAATTCTCCAACAGATATGGGGGTAAATAGGGTGGGTTTTGCAATTATAGATGATGAGGTGGTAAGAGAAGCAGCGAAACAGGAGTTAATTAGAAGATATTTTAGATATAGTTATGAAGAAATTTTAGGCATAACAAAAAAGGAGACTGTTGAAAAGGTAAAATTGCTTATGGAAGAGGTGGGTGTTAGTTTTGAAGATAGAAAAGTAGTGCTACTAGCAAGAAAGGCTACAAGTAGAGAAAGAACTAAAGAGAAAGTTGTTGAAACTAGTTGTGGGGCTGCGATAGAATTAAAAAATGGAGAAATTGTCACGGGGCGAAACTCAAATTTGATGTCAGCACCATCAGCACTTATTCTAAATGCTATAAAAAAATTAGCCGACATTCCAGATAGAATTCATCTTTTATCTCCTGATATAATTAAGCGCATTAAAACTTTAAAGAAAAATATTTTAAACTGTAAATATGAAATTCTAAATTTAGAAGAAACTTTAATTTGTTTAACTATAAGTTCTGCAACCAACCCTACCGCAGAAGTGGCTATGGAGAAACTAAAAGAGTTAGAATTTTGTGAAGTACATCTTACACATATCCCTTCTGTTGGAGATGAAGTCGGTTTAAGAAAGTTAAAAGTTAATTTAACTTGCGATTCAAATTTCCCATCACAAGATTTAATTATTGCATAGGAGGGTTTATGAGCGGAATTTTTGGTGTTGTTTCTAAAAAAGACTGTAGAGAGGATTTATTTTATGGCACGGACTATCACTCACATTTAGGGACGCAATTTGCAGGTTTAGCCGTTTTTAGTGAAACTTTAAATAAAAAAATCCATGATATAAGTTTTAGTCAATTTAAGTCAAAGTTTTTTGCTGAACTTCCAACTTTAGAAGGTAAAAAAGGCATTGGTGTGATTAGCGACCATAATCCTCAACCCATAACAATTTCTTCCAAATTCGGTCTTTTTGCTATCTGCACTAATGGTTTTATTGATAATGCTACTAATTTAATAAATGAATTATTAAAAGAAGGTGAGTCGTTTTCTGAGTCGTTTTCTGGAAAAATTAATGTGACAGAGTTGGTTGCAAAACTTATAAATAAAGGAGAAAATTTAGTTGATGGAATTGAAAAGATGTTTTCAAAAATTTCAGGCTCTATCTCTCTTTTAATTTTAAATAAAGATGGTATATGGGCAGCAAGGGATAGGTTTGGTTTTTCACCTTTAGCAATAGGAGAAAAAGAAAATTGTATTGCTGTGACTACAGAAACAACAGCATTTTTGAATTTAGGTTTTAAAATAAAAAAATTACTTTTACCGGGTGAAATTGTCTTTATTAATGAAAAGGGATTACAGCAAAAAAATAGCCCTGGTAGCAAAAAACAAATATGCTCCTTTTTATGGATATATACGGGTTTTCCTGCATCAAATTATGAAGGTATAAATGTTGAAATAGTACGTGAAAGGTGTGGTAGATTTTTGGCAAAAAACGATGATATAAAAGCAGATTTAGTGGCTGGGGTTCCTGATTCGGGCACTACTCATGCGATAGGTTATGCTATTGAGTCAAAAATCCCTTTTAGAAGACCTTTAGTAAAATACACCCCTGGATTTGATAGAAGTTATACCCCAATCTTACAAGATACGCGTGATTTGATTGCTAAAATGAAATTAGTTGCAGTAAAGGAAATAATACAAAATAAAAAAATTATTCTTTGCGATGATTCAATTGTTCGTGGAACGCAACTTAAAAATTTTACAGTCCATAAACTGTGGGAAAACGGTGCTAAAGAAATTCATTTAAGAATTGCGTGTCCACCCTTGATGTTTCCTTGTAAATTTAATTACTCTACCCGAAGCATTTCTGAACTTATTGCAAGAAAAGCCATAAACATAATTGAAAAAAAAGATGTAACTGATATCTCTAAATATCTTGACGAAGAGAGTGGCCATTATAAAAAGATGATTTCTTGGATTTCTAATGAACTAAATGTAACTTCCTTAAAATACCAAAGACTTTCTGATATGATAAATGCTATAGGTTTAGCTAAAGAAAGTTTATGTATATATTGTTGGACAGGCAAAAGTATTTAAAAAAGTTTCAAAAATAACTACCTCTATTTTATTCTCAATTACAAGCAAGGTTGACAGAATACCTGAAGGATGATATTATTTTTATTCTTTTGTGTAGATTTATTTTATTAAACAAATATGCTAAAATTGGGATGTCAGGTTTCTATATCAGGAAAAATTTATGAATCTATTGACAGGGCTAAATTTTTAGGATGTAATACTATGCAGATTTTTACAAGAAATCCAAGACAATGGCGAAAGGCTAATTTATCAGAAGAAGATATAAAAATTTTTAGAGAGAAGGCAGAAGATGAAAAAATAAAACCTATTGTGGCTCATATCCCTTACACACTTAATTTAGCTGCCTTTAAAAAAAGATTTCACAAAATAACTATACGAGAATTCACACAAGATCTTATAGAAGTGGATAAATTAAATATAGAGTATTTAGTTACACATATGGGCTCGCACAAAGGCTTAACAGAGACTGAAGGGTTAATGAGGGTTATAGAAGCTTTAGAAAAAATTTTGGAAAATACACCAAAAGTTAAAACTATGATACTTTTAGAGAATACTTCAGGTAGTGGGAGTTGGCTTGGTTACAAATTTGTTCATCAACATATAGTTTTAGAAAAATTAAATTGGACTGACAGAATTGGTTTATGTTTAGATACCGCTCATGCTTGGGCTGCTGGATACAAGATAGATAATTTGGAAGGATTAAATAAACTGTTAGATGAAATTGAAAGTGAGGTTGGTATAGAGCGACTTAAGATTGTGCATTTAAATGATACAAAAGAAAAATTGAATTCAAGGAAAGATAGACACTTTGATATTGGAAAAGGTTTAATAGGAGATAAAGGTTTCTATCATATACTCAATCACCAGAAGTTAAAAAACTTAACCTTTATTTTAGAAACACCTAAAAAAAGCCACCAAGATGATATAAGAAATTTGGAAACAGTAAGGAGGCTGGTTAGATGGAATATTCAAAAGCAACTGATTTAAAATGGCACGCCTTTTGGAAAAATGAGCGTCTGTTTAATGTAGATATAAAAGATACATCTAAACCAAAATATTACTGTTTAGTTATGTTTCCTTATCCTTCTAGTGAGTTACATGTTGGTCACGCAAGAAATTATATAATTGGTGATGCTGTTAGCCGCTATAAAATTATGCGCGGTTATAATGTTTTAAGCCCGATGGGCTGGGATGCTTTTGGCCTACCGGCAGAAAATCAGGCAATAAAGCATAAAATCCATCCACAGACCTGGACGCTTAAAAATATCGAAAGAATAAAAGAGCAATTAAACAGTTGGGGGATTGGCTATGACTGGGATAGGGAGATTACTACATGTTTTCCCCAATACTATAAATGGACACAATGGATATTTTTAAAGCTTTATCAGAAAGGTTTAGCTTATAGAAAAGAAGCATTTGCAAATTGGTGTCCTTCTTGTAAAACAGTTCTAGCAAATGAACAAGTTGTAGATGGTGCTTGCGAACGATGTTCAACTAAAGTTGAACAAAAAAAATTAAAACAGTGGTTTTTAAAAATTACTTCTTATGCAGATAGGTTATTAGAAGATTTATCTCTATTGAAAGATTGGCCAGAGAAAGTAAAAATAATGCAGATAAATTGGATAGGAAAATCAGAAGGTGTAGAAATAGATTTTCCTATTGAAAATAGTAATGAAAAAATTAGATGTTTTACGACAAGAATAGATACTATTTTTGGTGCAACATTTTTGGCTTTAAGTTGGGAGCATCAGGTAATAAAAGAATTGGTTAAAGATTCTATAAATAAAAATCAAATAGAGGAATTTATTAATAAAGTAAAAAATCAACCACTATCGGCGCGTTTAGTTGAAAATTTTGAAAAAGAAGGTATATTTACAGGAAAATTTGCTATTAATCCATTGAGTGGTAAAAAAATTCCAATTTGGATTGCTAACTATATACTTACTGAATATGGAACAGGAGCAATAATGTGTGTTCCTGCCCATGACAAGAGAGATTTTGAGTTTGCAAAAAAATATAATTTAGAAATTATTGAGGTAATTAAACCTTCTCAACACACAACAACATTACCTATCGCTGTTTTTGAAGGAGAGGGGATTTTAGTAAATTCAGGTAATTTTAGTGGGTTAACATCAAGGGATGCAAAAGAAAAAATAGCTTTCTATTTGGAAGAAGCCAATATTGGCAGACGTGCAGTTAATTATAAATTAAGGGATTGGTTGATTTCTCGGCAACGTTACTGGGGGGCACCTATACCTATAATTTATTGTGATTCTTGTGGTGAAGTGCCGGTTCCTGAAAATAATTTACCTGTTTTACTTCCTTATAATATTGAGTTTCTCCCAACAGGTCAATCTCCACTAACTTTTGCAAAAGAATTTACCCAAACCACCTGCCCTAATTGCAAAAGACCAGCGCAAAGAGAAACAGATACTATGGATACTTTTGTTGATTCAAGTTGGTATTACCTACGTTATATCTCTCCAAAAGAAGAAAATGTCGCATTTATAACTGAGGATGTTAATAGGTGGCTTCCTGTGGATCAATATATCGGTGGGGTGGAACACGCAATACTACATCTTTTATATTCACGCTTTATAAATAAATTTTTGTATGATTTAGGTTTAGTAAATTTCCCTGAACCATTTGCAAAACTTTTTACTCAAGGAATGATTGTTAAAGACGGCTTTAAGATGTCTAAATCAAAAGGTAATGTTGTTGCTCCAGATTACATCATTGATAAATACGGTGCAGATACGATGAGGCTTTATATACTTTTTATGGGTCCACCGCAAAAAGATGCTGAATGGCAAGATGAAGGTCTGCAAGGAGCGTATAGATTTTTGCAGAGAGCTTTACGACTCGTGGATGTCTTAAAAGAATACAACAATACAGAGGAAGGGCAACCTTTAAATAGTTTTGAAAGAGCACTTTTAAAAAAAATTCATTCCACAATAAAGGAAGTAACAGTGGATTTAGAAGGAGATTTTCAATTTAATACTGCAATTGCAAGAATTATGGAATTAGTTAATCAAATTTATAAAAGTTTAAATGAGGGTTTTTTGCGCAAAAGCATATTCTATCAAGCAGTAGATACTGTATTTTTACTTTTATCTCCTTTTACGCCACATATAAGTGAAGAAGTAAATAATATTTTAGGGAACAAATGTTCTATTTTTAGAAGAAGTTGGCCACTATATTATGAGGAATATTTAAAAGAAGAGGAAATTGAGATTGCTGTTTTAATTAATGGAAAGGTGAAAGATAAAGTTACTATTAGCACAGATTGGGATAAAAGAAGTGTGGAAGAGAAGATCTTATCTTTAGAAAAGGTAAAAAAAATATTAGGTAATAATACCCCAAAGAAAATAATTTATGTAGAAAAAAGATTAGTTAATATTGTAGTTTAATGTTTTGCCTTACTCATTATGAGAGAAAAGCTATAATATTTTTAAGTTTAGTTATTGCTGTAGGTGCCCTCTTAAAGTACTCAAATCTTAAGATATTTAATACTTCTATTATAAAAAATTCAGTTGAATCTAAAAGTACTGCCTTAATTAATATAAATACCGCAGAAGAAAAAGATTTAGAAAAAATCCCACATATAGGTAAAAAAATTGCTGCCTCTATAATCCAATATCGTAAAAATTTTGGAAGATTTAACGACTTACAAGATTTACTAAAAGTAAAAGGAATTGGAAAAAAGAAGTTAGACCTCATCAAAGACTATCTTACTTTTTAGATGCCAAAACATTTAAATTTTAAACCACTTTTTAACCTTTTTATATTTATAAGTTTCTTTTTTGGAATAATTTGCGGGAAATATTTTGGCTATTTTTGGCTATTTTTTATTTTTTTTATAATTTCTTTATTTTTAGCATTTCTTTTTTATAAAGTAAGAAGATTTTTATTGTCAGATATATTTATTCTTTTTTTATTTTTTTCTTTGGGAGCAAATTGGTATCTATCAAATTCTCTATTTTTCATTGATAAATTTTTAAATAAAAGATTAAATTTAGTTTTAAAGGTAACTTCTTATCCTAAAAATTATCCTTATAAAAATACTTTTTTAGCCCAAATAAAAAGCATAGAGAGCTTTAAAACAAATTTAAAAATAAATGTTATAGATTATACAAAAAAACTAAATTACTTAAATTCATATAGAGTAGAAACTAAAATAATTAAACCAAAAACCTCTTCCCACTATTTAATTTTCTTATCAAAAGATGCAAAGGTAAGTCAACTAAATTTAAGCTTAGGGGATAAAATTTCCTTAAATATAAATAATCACTTA
>JAMWCT010000137.1 GCA_023819525.1 Candidatus Omnitrophota bacterium | reverse complement strand
TTTGGATATCAAAATTAAAAATTCAAAATTTTAAATCAATAGAGAATGAAGAAATACAGTTTAATAAAGGCTTAAGTATTTTAGTCGGGCCTAACAATGCAGGGAAGTCCAACATAATGGAAGCGATAGATACTTTATTAGGTGATATTTATCTTCCAAATTTCGAGCCAACAACTGATCATTTCTTTAATGGAGACGAAAACAGAGAAATAATAATAGAAGCAGAATTAAATAGCGATGGCGATGATTTATCAAAAATAGATGATTCTTTTACAAATCAAGTTTCTATAAGATTTAAGTATTCAAAAAATAACGGTGGGTGTTTTGAAGTTTTATTAAATAATCAATGGAGTCAAAAATATAATAAACCATTTGGATATTACTGGGATTTTGAGAAAAAATTATTTTTTCTTAGAGTTAAATCTTTAAGAAATATAATGGAAATTGCTCCTATAAGATGGAAATCGCCTCTAAAATATTTTAAGGAAATGATTATTAAAAAATCGCCACAGGATAAATTAAACGGAGTTATTCAAGAAATAGATTACGCCAAATCAAAACTTTCAGAAATTCAAGAAGTTAAAGATATACTTGAAGCTCTAATTTCAATTTCTAGAGATCAAACTGACATAAAAAACATAATTTTCTCACCAGCCTCAACCAAATATTCAGATGTTTTAAATGATATGAAAATTTTAATTGATGATGGATATATTTCTGAGGTTAATAAAAAAGGTTTGGGTACTCAGAATTTAATAATTATTTCGTTGTTTAGAGTGATGGCTAAATATATGCGAGATGAAGAGCATAAATTTATAATTTATGGTATCGATGAACCCGAAATCGGATTACATCCCCATAGTCAAAGACAATTAGTGCATTCATTAAAAAAACTTTCAGCCTACTCTCAAGTAATTATCACTACTCATTCAGATAGATTAGTAGATGTTAGCGAAGTAGATAATATCATTAGAATAGGAAAAGAAGAAAATAAAACTAAACATTATCTAATAAATCTTACACATCAGGAGAAAAAAATTTTAGAGGTTCATGGTAGAAACTTAAATGAAGTATTTTTTGCTAAAAGATGTTTAATTGTTGAAGGAGATACTGAAGAAGGTTTTTTTCCTGAAGTATCAAAAAAAGTTATCGAAAAAACAAAAGAAGGTAATCGAGAAAATGAGGAAAACTATTCTTTTGATTACAACTCTGTTTCTATTATCAACGGCAGAGGCGATACAATTTGGTTTTTCATTAGGCTTTTAAAAAATCTTAATATTCCCTTTGTTGTACTTATCGATAATGACAAACTTAGTAATAATAGAGATTCATTTTTACAGAAACTAATTGAAACTAATTTAATTAAAGAAGAGGAAAAATCGAATTTAAAACGTCTTGATGAGGAGAGTTTAATAGGTGCCTTAAAGAACCATAATATTTTCGTATTACCACCTTTTGAAAAAGTAATTTCTGAACATTCTAACGGAAAGATTTTGAAAAAGATAATGAATGCGATTAAATTCGTAAAAGAAAATTGGGGTTATGAAATTAATGATGCGGATTTTGAAATAGATAATGAAAATTTAGAAAATTTAAAAGAGAAAGTTTATAAATTATTAAAAGAAAATAAAAGATGGAGAATTGGAAAAGCTATTGCTCAAGAGTTAATGAAAGAAGAAATACCAAAACCTTATATTGAAATAATTAAAAAAGTTTCAAAACTATGAAACCACCTTGGCCAATAAAAAAATTAGGGGAATTGATTGAAGAAAGAAAAGAGAAAAATATAAAAAAAGAAAAACTTCCTGTATTCACTGTGTCACATATTTATGGAATTGTTCCATTTCAAAAAGTTTTTTATAAAAGAATTCATAGCATAGACACATCAAATTACAAAATAGTAAAAAGATATGATTTCGGTTTCGGTTTACCAACAAAAAATACTCTTCCATTTGGACTACTTGAAAAAACAGAAAAAGTGCTAATAAGCCCAGCATATACCGTATTTTATATTAAAGATGAAAAAATTCTTAATTCAAAATTTTTATTTTATCTGTTTAAAACTAATCGTCTTAAATTTTTAATAATTGAAACTGCAAAAAGTAAAAGTGCAACAAGGCATGGCCTTCCTTTAAAATTTCAAGATCTGGCTGGAATACAAATCCCCCTCCCACCTCTTTCTATCCAACAAAAAATTGTTTATGTTTTGGATACGATTCAGAGCGCGGTGGAGGTGCAGGAGAAGATTATTGAGAAAACAAAAGAACTTAAAAAATCTATGATGGCGGATTTGTTTAAATATGGCGGTCCATCATTTAGAAAAGGAAGAAAATTAAAGAAAACTGAAATTGATGAAATTCCGGAAGATTGGGGAATAGAAAAAATTGGTGATCTTGTGGAAATGAAATATGGTTATCGATGTTCAATACCTAATATTGAATCTTCTAATGGAGTTTATATAATTAGCACCGCGGAAATTACTACCGATGGAAAACTTAATTTATCAAAACTTAGAAAAGTCGAGATCCCAGAACATTTAATTGAAAGCTATACGTTACACAAAGGCGATTTACTTTTTAATTGGAGGAACGCTCCAGAGCATGTAGGAAAAACAGCTATCTTAGATTTTACTCCAATAAAAAATTATATTTACGCCTCTTTTTTAATTAGACTGAGATGTAATCAAAAAAAAATATACAATAAATTTCTTCATCTGATATTAAATTTCTTTAAAGAAAAACGGAAATTTGTAAAATTGTCTCGAAGAGCAGTAAATCAGGCTAATTACAATGCTGAAGAATTAAAAGAACTCTTGGTATTTCTTCCTTCGTTAGAAGAACAAAAAGAAATTGTTGAAACAATTCAAACTATTGACCAAAAAATTGAGATTGAGCAAAAGAAAAAGGAGCTTTATGAGGAGTTATTTAAGACAATGTTAAATAAGTTAATGAATGGGGAAATTGATGTTGATTTATTACGAGTTAGCGAGTTGGCGAGTTAGCGAGTTGGCGAGTTACGAGTTAAAAGACTAAAAAATAATTTTTTATTAGTTTATTACGAGTTAACGAGTTAGCGAGTTAAAAAAATGAAGATAACAAAATTTGAAGATTTAAAAATTTGGCAGCTGGCTTTAAAAATAACAAAAGAAATTTATGATATTACCGCAAATAAAGAATTTGCAAAAGATTTTAATCTTAAAGACCAGATAAGAAGAGCGGTTGTTTCTATAAGCTCAAATATAGTTGAAGGTTTTGAAAAAAATAACAATAATGAATTTGTAAGATTTTTAAAGATAGCAAAAGGATCAGCCGGTGAGACGCGCAATCAACTTTATATTGCTTTAGCAGTTGGCTATATAAACAAAACTGAATTTGATAAATTAAATACTGAATTGATTGATTTAAGTAATCAAATAGGTAAATTAATTAGTTATTTAGCAAAAAGTAAATCAACTCGTAATAACTAACTCGTAATAAAATAATAAAAAATATGGATAAATTAAGAGTTACATTTTCAGAAAGAAAGACTGTTCAAAATCCCCTTTTAAAATATGCGGTTGAGGTAGGTTGGGAATATGTTGACAGCCAAAAA
>JAMWCT010000136.1 GCA_023819525.1 Candidatus Omnitrophota bacterium | reverse complement strand
TAATGTTTGATAGTATTCATGTTGAACGTTTCCTCCTTGAAAAACAGTTAAATATAATAACGAAGACAATAATATCGTAAATAAAAATAACTTTTTTTGTTTAGATATTATCCCTAAAATAAAAAATAAAGTCAAATAACCACCAAAGATAAGATTATTAATTCTTTCAAAAAATATCCAGCGAAAAAAAGCAGGTCGAAAAAATATTTTTTCTAAACCATTGCCAGTATTTATACTAGTTAAAAGCCATTCGTTTACAGGGATTCCTTCGGGAAAATTTTTTATATAATTTCGCCATAAAAATAACGGTAAAAAAGAAAGAGAAAAAAAGATATAAAAAGGAATTTTTCTAATAATATTTAATCGATATTTTTGGAAAAATAAAAAGACTAAAGGAAGACTATAAAAGATAGTTGTTGGTTTAGTAAGCAAAGATAGAGAAAAAAATAAAATAGCAAATAGTAAATAGCAAATAGCTAATAAATTAGTTTTTTTAATATTTGAAAATTGATAAAGAAAAAATATTGAAATCATTGATAAGGCAAGAGCAGTGGTTTCAGGTAAGACGACTCTGGAAAAAAAAACAAAATAAGGAAATATAGAATAAATTAATCCAGAAAAAAAAGCTGGTAATCTTCCTTTTTCTTTTAAAACAAGATAATAAACAATAAAGATAATTATTAAAGAGAAAAAAATTGAGACCAATCTACCCCATTGTTCAAGAGATATTAAAGGGAATTTTTTATAAAGATAGGCAAATAAAGCGTTATATAATGGAAATTCAACCATTCGATATCCTTGAGGATTTTCAAAACCAGATTGAACATTTGATAAATCATCATATCTTGGATGAAACAAATCAAAACCATCTTTTACAAAATTTCTGGCAACTGCGGCTGTATCTGCTTGGCGCCAAGAATGAAGATCGGCTAAAGGAATATTAAATTTATATAACCTAAATAATAAGGCAGTTATCAAAATAAAAAAAATTAGGAAATAATCAATCCTTTTCATTTTTTATTTTTTATAAATTAATTAAATTTTTGTTTTTTTAAGGTTGTATAACCAATAAATAATCCGGCAATAGTCCAAAATGTATAGGCAACCTTTGATGCTTCAAAAACATCAATATATGTCGCGTTAATAAGTAATGCACCAATACTGAAGATAAATCCTAAATTGATAAGATTTGTAGTCCAAACAGTTTTTAATAGATAATAAATAATCAAACTAAATAAAAAAGTACCAATAATTCCAATTTCACCAAGCCATCGCAGATAATCATTGTCTGTTGCTTCGGTGATTGATGATGGGCCTGTACCAAGCAAAAAATTCCTTTTAAAAGCATTAATTGCTCTTGGCCACTCAATCTGAAGTCGTGTAGCAAAAGAAATATCCGAAACAACCGTGTTAACAGGTTTTAGATTGGCAGAAAGAGTAGAAAGATAAATGTTTTCCTCTTTTTTTGTTATTTGGCCAGAAAGGGTTGCTTCTTTTAATTTTTCATTGATAACTTGCTTTTTAAACTCTTCTAAATTTTCTTCAGCTCCGGTTTTTTGGTCTTTTAACTTGATGTAAAAACTTCCAGCGGGAAGTTCTTTGGTAGTTATTTTCTGACCGATATAAACAGCACCAGTTTTTTCATCAATTAAAATTCTTCGAACCTGAAAGGTTTTTAAAAATCTTTTTGTTAATTCGCCAGTAGCAAACATTAAAGTAGCGGTAAGAAAAATTACAAAGATTGTAAACCAGTATTTTCTAATAAAAATTAAAAATCCAATTGTTGAAATCACATAGGCTCCAAAAGATATTCTTGATGACGTATAAATAAGAATAATTAATGACAAAATAAAAAGAGCAAGATAATTTTTATTTTTTGTAAAAAAGTAAAATCCAAGGGTTATTGGTATAGCAAAGACCAAATAAGAGGCTAGGTCATAATGCCCAGCAAAAGTTGATGATATTCTTGCTTCTGGTGTAAGATATAAAAGATAACCTTTAGCATATTCAGGATTCATTGTTTGAACAGCGGGAAAGTTTAAAAATTTTTGACCAAAGCCATATAAAATAACAAGAAAAACCGACAAGAGATAAATATTAATTAATTTAAAAAAATCTTTTTTGTTTTTAATAACAGATAAAGCAATAAAAAAAACAATCATATATTCAACTCTTCTTAGCGAATGAAGTATTCCAAGATGCCAGAAGGTAATGGTTTTTGAGATTAATATTCCCCAAAAAGAAGAAAGAAAAACAGCAAGCCAAAAAAGTAAAAACAGGATAAAAAATTTTTTATTTAACTTGACTTTTTTTCTTAAAAGTTGGATAAAAAAGGCAAAAGTCATTACGCCTAAATAAATATCATCCAATCTTATTGAAATATAAGTATAGTTGATCATTTTTAGGGGAAGTTTTGGCCATAATGGAACAAAAAAGATAAAACCAATAAGAAGACTTTTAATTAAGTTGTTATCAATGATTTTAAGCAATCCAAAAAGCTTTTTCATAGGTTTCAATAAGGTACTTATCATTTTTAATTTTTCCGATTAAATAAGCAATTATAGCTTTAGTTTTTAAGATAAGATGAAGAATTAAAAGGTGAAAAAATGAATAATGTTTTTTATAAAAAAAGAGAAAACCTTTGTATACTTGAAGAATGGGGAAGGTTTTTCCTCCTGATGAAGCGCTACCAAGATGAATAATTTTTGATTCGGGATAAAAATAAGTATTTAAGCCTAATTTTTTTGCCCGATACAAAAGGTCAACTTCTTCCATATACATAAAAATTTTTTTATCAAAACCACCTAATCGATTATAATATGATCTTTTTGTTAAAATACAGGCACCAGATACCCAATCAACTTTTTTAAATTTATTTGGAGAAAATCTGGTTAAACCGTAATAATCGCCTTTTAAAAGAAGACTAGCAAAAACAACTGGTAAGGTAAAAAATCTAGCAGCTGATGGTTGGGGAGTAAGATCTTTATTGAGTAGTTTTCCTCCTAAAAAATGAATTTTTTCTTCGTTTTCAAGATAAAAATTAAATAATTTTTCAATGGCGCGATTAAGAACAATTGTGTCTGAATTAAGAAGAAGAATATATTTACCTCTAGCTTTTTTAACACCAAAATTATTACCTTTGCCAAAGCCTAAATTTTCTCCCGTTTGATAATAAATTGTTTTGTTTTTCTTATCAGCCGAATATTTTTCCAGCATTTTTTTTGATCCGTCATGAGAATTATTGTCAACGACAATAATCTCATATTTTATTTTTGAGTTTAAGAGTGATTGATTGATAGAATCTAGACAATTTTTTGTTATTTCTTTTGTATTAAAAGAAACAATAATTATAGAAAGATCGATTTTTTTCATAAATGTAGAATATATTATATAATATAAATGAAAATAATGATAAGCTAGCATATTTTAGTGACAGAGCAGTCGTTTCACCTGCTTGCCAGTTTTTAAAATGCTAGAGTAGCTCAGTGGTAGAGCAGTCGTTTCATAAGCGACGGGTCGTGGGTTCGAATCCCGCCTCTAGCACAAATTTATTTTTAATCGAAGAATAAGGAAATTATTACTTCAAAAGTAAAAAATT